>NZ_JBGGGT010000002.1:3335000-3650000 GCF_041276405.1 Microvirga sp. TS319
CCGGAGGGTGCTGGAGGAGGCCCTGGCGGATCTCAAGGCAATGCTCGAGAGGCCGGGCGCCACGGCCGACCGGCTGGAGAGCCACGCGCGCACGCTCGCCGATCCGGAAGCCGCCGAGATCCTTCTGGATGCTGCCAATGCCCTGAGGGCGAGCCGGCTGCTCCTCGCCAACGCGGGCGGCGGGTCCAGCCTCTCTCCGTCATCGTGACGCGCACCTCGTCATCCCCGGCCTCGTGCCGGGGAGACACGTCTTCATGGCTCGATCGCGAAGACGGGGATGACCGGGCCAAGCCCGGTCCTGATGGGAAAGGGCCATGGCCAGGAAGGGGCGCGAAGACCGTTGACGTTCTGACCGGATCGCCGAGCGCATCGTACGAAAAAGTGGACCCGGTTTTTCGCCGGAACGATGCGCTCTTGCCAAGAAGGGCGCATCGGATGCGATCCCAAAAGTGGATTCCACTTTTGGGCCCGATGCTCTAGCCTCCCATGGTTCACGGAGGACCATGCGATGCGGCGCGGATGGCGGATCGGTCTTGCGGTCGTGGTGTCGTGGCTGGTGACGCAGTCCTCCGGCCACGCACAGGGAACGACGGCCGTTCGGGTCGGGCATTTTCCCAACATCACCCATGTCCAGGCGCTCGTCGCCCGAGCCATGGAGCGGCAGGGCCGGAACTGGTTCGCCGATCGGCTGGGCCCTGGCGTCAGGATCGAATGGTATGCCTACAATGCCGGCCCGAGCGCCATGGAGGCGATCTTCGCCAAGTCGCTGGACCTCGCCTATGTGGGACCGAACCCGGCGCTGAACGCCTATGCTCGCTCCCGAGGGAGCGAGGTGCGGGTGGTCGCGGGCGCGGTGAACGGCGGCTCGGCCCTCGTGGTGCAGGGCGACTCAAGGCTCTCGAAACCCGCCGACTTCAAGGGCAAGCGCATCGCGACGCCGCAATTCGGCAACACGCAGGACGTGGCGGCCCGTGCCTGGCTCGTGGCGGGTGGCCTCCGCATCACTCAGACGGGCGGCGACGCCCAGGTGGTGCCCACCAGCAACCCCGATCAGCTCTCCCTTTTCAAGAGCAGGCAACTCGATGCGGTGTGGACCGTCGAGCCGTGGGTGTCGCGCCTCGAATCCGAGGCCGGCGGCAAGGTGCTCGTGGAAGAGAATGACGCGATCACCACCGTGCTCGTGTCGAGTGCGGACTTCCTCGGCCGGAGCCGCGACCTCGCCCGGCGCTTCGTGGCGGCGCATCGCGAGCTCACCGAATGGATCCGGCAGAACCCGGACGAGGCGCAGCGTCTCGTCCGCGAGGAGCTGCGGGCGTCGTTCAGGATCGACATGGCGCCGGAACTCGTGGCCCGCGCCTGGCCCCGCATGCAGATCACGCCGGACGTGGCGCTGTCCGCCTTCCAGTCCTTCGTCTCCAGCGCACAGGCCGTGGGCTTCCTGCGCGACACGCCCGATCTCGGCCGCCTGATCGAGGAGCCTTGATGGAGGCGTCCCCTCACACATCGTCCGGCATCCGCCCCGCCAAGCTCGTGATCGAGGGCGTCTCGAAATGGTTCACGCCCAAGCGGCACATCGTACAGGCGCTCGACGACATCTCACTCACGGTCGCGGAGGGCGAGTTCGTCTGCCTTCTCGGCCCCTCCGGCTGCGGAAAATCCACGCTGCTCAACATCGTCGCAGGCCTCACCAGACCCGACCGGGGCCGGGTGCTCGCCGACGGCAAGCCCGTCGCGGGGCCGGGGCAGGAGCGCCTGGTGATGTTTCAGGAATCGGCCTTGTTCCCCTGGCTCGACGCCTTCGGCAACGTCATGTTCGGCCTCAAGCTCAAGCCTGATCTCACCAAGGCCGAGCGCCGCCGCATCGCGGACGAGTATCTGAACCTCGTGGGCCTCGCGAGGTTCAAGCATGCGCAGATCCATGAACTGTCCGGCGGCATGAAGCAGCGCGTGGCGCTCGCCCGCGCGCTTGCTCCCGATCCGCAGGTGCTGCTCATGGACGAGCCTTTCGCCGCGCTCGATGCAATGACGCGTGACCAGCTCTATGACGACATCCAGCGCATCTGGATGGAAAGCCGCAAGACCATCATCTTCGTCACGCACAACGTGCGCGAGGCCGTGTGTCTTGGCGACCGCATCGTGCTCATGTCGCCGTCGCCGGGGCGCATCCAGCAGATCTTCGACATCCCCCTGCCCCGTCCGCGCGACATCAACAGCCCCGAGCTCGCCGCCTACACCTCGAAGATCGCGGCCGCGCTCAAAGGCGTCACGAACGGAGCGGTATCCGAATGAAGCGTCTGGCGGTCGCCCTTCTCTTCTTCGCGGCTCTGATCGCCCTGTGGGATCTCGCGGTGCGCAGCGGGCGCTGGTCCGTGGTGCTGCTGCCCTCTCCGGCCGCCGTGGCGGAATACATCTGGTACGCGCTTCTCGACGGCACCCTCGTCGAGTCCACCTGGGTGACGTTGAAGCGCCTGCTCGTCGGCTATGCCGCCGGCGTGCTCATCGGCCTGCCGCTCGGGCTTCTGACCAGCACGTCGCAATTCCTGGAGGACACCCTGGGGGCACTGGCCCTGGGCTTCCAGACGTTGCCGAGCGTGTGCTGGGTGCCGCTCGCGCTCATCTGGTTCGGGCAGACGGAGGGCGCGATGCTGTTCGTCGTGATCATGGGCACCGTGTGGTCCGTGATCATCGCCACCGATCACGGCGCGCGCAACATCCCGCCGATCTACGCGCGGGCCGCGCGCACCATGGGCTCGGAAGGGTTTCACAAATGGACTCGCGTGATCCTGCCCGCGTCGTTGCCGTTCCTCGTCAGCGGCATGAAGCAGGGCTGGGCCTTCGCCTGGCGCTCCCTGATGGCGGCGGAGATCTACGTCACGATCCTCACCGGGTTCGGCCTCGGCCACCTGCTCCATTACGGACGCGAGCTCAACGCCATGGATCAGGTGATCGGCATCATGATCGTGATCGTGGTGATCGGCCTGCTCGTCGACCGCCTGCTGTTCTCGCCGTGGGAGCGTTTCCTGCACCGGCGCTGGGGCACGAACCTCAAGGAGGCGTGAGGCCCAAGGCGCATCGTTCCTCCCCGTCGTCATCCCTGGCCTTGTGCCGGCCATGACGAGAAGCCCGCCGTTCCGCACGATGCGCTAGATGGCCCTCACCCGTTTCGGAACTCCCAGTTCGCATTCCAGCATCTTGCGGTCCCAGCCGGCCGCATCCGCGGCGGCCGCATAGGTTGTCGAGAGAAAATCGAGCAGCAGCGCGTCGGGATCCGGCGATTTGCACAAGGTGTCGTAAGGCAGGATGAACTCGCTCAGGGTCGTGTCGAAGAACGCGCCCTCCGTAACCTTGGCGTCGCGGAAGCCCGGCGGCTCCGGATAGGCGTAGGAATAGAACGCGGCCCGCGGATAGGCATCGTTCCCCGGCCAGAAACCCGCGCTGCTCACCTCGTCGGAATAGGCCTCCCGCGTCACTGCATCCGGCAGGCCCGGAACGCCGCCGGGGTGGAGCGGCGCCCTGCGCCCCGAGAAGCGCGTGACGGCGAGATCGAAGCTGCCCCAGAAGAAATGCGACGGCGAGGCCTTGCCGAGGAACGAGCTTCGGAAGAGCTTGAAGATGCGGTCCGCCTGCACGAGCGCGCGCCAGAACCGATAGGCCGCATCCGCGTCGTAGCTCGCATGCACCTGATCCTCCGGAAAACGGATGGGATCTGGCACCTCGTTCGGCCTGTCGTTAATCGTCACATGCACGCCGATGCCGCGCATCAGGTCAAGGAGCTCTTCGTAGAAATCCGCGACGCTGCGTGGCTCCAGCGCCATGATGCCGTCATCCCCGCGGCTCGTGCGCACGAGCAGCCGATGTGTGAAGAAATCGAACTCGATCTCCACGATCTCGTGGCCCGCGGGCATCGGCGACGTGGTGAGCCCGCGTGCGCTCACATAGAGCGGCACCTGCCAGCCGTGGTTGAGCCAGGGGGTCAGCGACAGCCGGATCTTGCCGACGATCTGCGTCCAAAGCTGCAGGGTCGCGGCCGTGTCGCGCCATTGCGGATAGGGCAGTTCCGGCCAGACGTCATCCATGGGGCTTCTCCCGCGCGAACGGCTCCGACGACCAATATAGATCAGGCATTCCGGCTGTCACGGGAGCGAGGCGCCGGCGCCTCGCAGGCCATGGCGGGACGGGTATGCTTTCTGTCATGGCCGGGACGCGCCCGGCCATGACGAGAGAGTGGTTCTGACAGGAAAGCGAGCACCGGAACGATCCCAAAGGGGGATCCTCCGATCCTGTGTGATAGCCTACCGCCCGTCGCCCTTGAGGGAGCCGGTTTCGCGGTTCTCGGTCTGGCCGCCTCCGGTTCCGATCGAGCCGACCGACGAGGCGGGGCTCCCGCCCGGAACGGTTCCACCGGGCTGCAGAGGGGTCGAGAGGCCGGAGGGCGCATGGGGCGGGTTGGCCGACGAGAACCATTGCTCGTCCGTCCCCGCGCCCGAGCCGGTCGCGGCTGTGTCGCCGGATACGGACCGAGCCGCGCTCCCCGCCATGGAACCGGCTGAACCGGTCGGACGGGAGGCCCCCATTCCCTGGGGCGCTGCCCTGCCGCCAGCCATGCCCATGGAGCCGGAAGAGGCGCGCCCCTCCATGCCGCGACGGCTCAGGGAGCGGTCGACCACACCGCTGTCGAGGGGAAATGGCGGCTGCGGGCGGCGCGGCGCCGGATGCAAGGGACGATTGGCGCGTGAGCCCGCGCGCATCTGCCCGTTCCGCGACATGCTCCAGGCCAGGGCCGCACCGCCGATGGCGAGCGCACCCGCGAGAAGCCCGAAGGTGATGCCCGTGGGCATGCCGTAGCGACTCGGCATCATCGCATGCGGCATGTGCCAGCGGGAGGCCTCGTAGAATGCGATCTTCTCGCGCTCGTAGGCACGCCGCAGCGTGTCGGCTTCCTGCCGAGAGAAAATGCCGTGCGCCGCGACCAGGGCGCCATTCTCCTCCAGGCTGAAGGCGTGGTAGACTACGCCGACCAGCTCCCTGAAGTCGAGCGCCCATCGCCGGCTGTTCTTGTCGGATTGGGCGGAGAGCGCAGCGAGCCTGCGGCGGATGTCGCGATGCTCGTCGTCGAGCTCGTGCAGGTAGGTCTCCGTGCGCCCGTCACGGGCGAACGCAGGGTAGATCACGTTCTGCTTGGCCGTCATATGACGGTCCAGCTCGTCCTCGAGGTCGGCAAACAGTTCCGCGCGGCTGTTGGGACCATGAGGAGAGGCCCTCAGCACCTCCTGGCAGAGCTCCTCGATATTCGCATGTTCCGACAAGATCATCCGCCACAGGTCCATGGCGCGCCTCCTCTCGAGATGGGGTTCACCGGAGAACGGCTTGAGACGGGTGCTGTTCCGCTGGCGCATCGTGCGAAAAAGTGGCCCCGGTTTTTCGCACGATGCGCTGCTCTATAGTGGGAGCATCGGATCGATCCCAAAAGTGCAAATCCACACTTCCCGCGTCCGATGCTCTAAGGGCGCCGGACCGGTGCCTTTTCCGGAAGAGTCGGCACGGCGCGTGACAAGCCCACGCCGGGATTGGTATGGAAGGATCCGTCTTCCGCAGCAGCGACCGGATCATGAGCACCTCCATCCAGCCAACCCGCCCCTCCTCCCCCTTGCCGACCTATGACGACGTGATGACGGCGGCATGGCGCATCGCAGGGATCGCCCATCGGACGCCGGTGCTCACTTCCCGCACCGCCGACGAACGCACCGGGGCCAAACTCTTCTTCAAGGCGGAAAACCTGCAACGGGGTGGCGCGTTCAAGTTCCGCGGAGCCTACAACGCCATCGCGCGGCTGCCGGATGACGCCAAGACGCGTGGGGTGGTGGCCTTCTCCTCGGGCAATCACGCCCAGGCCATCGCCTATGCCGGCCAGCTCCAGGACGTGCCGACCGTGATCATCATGCCCAAGGATGCGCCTGCCATGAAGGTCGCCGCCACCAAGGGCTATGGGGGCGAGGTGGTGCTCTACGACCGCTACAAGGAGGACCGGGAGGAGATCGGCCGCAAGCTCTCGGCCGAACGGGGCCTCACGCTCATTCCGCCTTACGACCATGAGGACGTGATCGCGGGTCAGGGTACCGCCGCCAAGGAGCTTTTCGAGGAGGTCGGCCCCCTCGACATGCTGCTCGTCTGTGTCGGCGGCGGCGGATTGCTGGCGGGTTCCGCACTGGCTGCCCATGCGCTCTCCCCTGCCTGCCGGATCTACGGCGTGGAGCCGGAAGCCGGAAACGATGCGCAGCAATCCTTCCGTTCGGGAAGCATCGTGCGCATTCCCGTGCCCGTCACCATCGCCGACGGGGCCCAGACCACGTATATCGGCCAGAAGACCTTTCCGATCATCCGCGCCCTCGTGAGCGACATGCTGACCGTGAGCGATGACATGCTGGTGGATACCATGCGCTTCTTCGCCGAGCGCATGAAGATCGTGGTCGAGCCCACCGGCTGCCTGGCGGCGGCGGCAGCCCTTCACGGCGTCGTGCCGTGCAAGGGCAAACGCGTCGGAATCATCATCAGCGGCGGCAATGTGGACCCGAAGGCCTTTGCGGGCTTTCTCGCCGGGACGCTCGCCCGAGAGAGCTAGAGCATGGGACCCAAAAGTGAAATCCACTTTTGAGATCAATTCGATGCTCCTCCTATAGAACAGCGCATCGTTCCTGCGAAAAACCGGGGCCACTTTTCGCACGATGCGCTAAAGCGTCGGACGTGCCATCGAACTCACGTCCGATGCCTTACCCTTTGTGGTTTTGAGCATCTTTTCACGCAAAACCGGTTCCCGCTTTTGCGTTTGATGGTTTAGCGGCCCGCGCGCAGAAGGGCCGCCTTGCCGTCGTGATCTCCCGTCGTCACCGTCGGGTCGTCCTTCAGGTCGTTGTCCAGGGGGACGGACCCCGCCGCCTTGTAGGCCGTGCCGAGATCCAGCCTTCGGGCGAAATCGTCCCGCGCCTCGTTGAAGGACGCGAAGCGATGTCCCGGCCAGCGTAACGGGTCGACCCGCTCGCGGCTGAAGGCTCCCGTGAAGAGGTAGGACTGCCCCAGTTCATAAGGGCCGAAGATCCGGCCATGGTTGTTGCTGAATTCGAACACGTCGTTGGAGAAGGCGTCGTCCCAGCCCTTCGGCAATTGCGCATAGGGCTTCTCGTCGATCACGGCCTGGTAACCGGCGGAATGCCCGAGGCGGACCGGATATCCGGCCTCGGCCGCCGCAGCGAGCAGGCGCGCAGTCGCGTCCTCCCGGCTGATGGCGGCCTCGTCGATGACGATGACGTTGATGGGCTCGCGCAGAAGCTTGCCTTGATAGATCTCCCCGAGCCAATCCGACGGCGCGCCCTGTGCGGTCAGCATCCACTTGCCGATGGGGGGCAGACCCGGAGGGTCGGCGGCTGCGAGATCGGGATCCGGCGGAGGCTGGGGCCAGGACGGCTCGACCCAGGCCCCGAGCAGCGCGAGGCCGGGGATCACGATGCGAAGAACGGCCCTCATGTTTCCCCCTGCGGGGCGAAGAAGCAGATGATCGCCTTGGTGACCGGCTCCTCGCATATGTGGAAATGCCGGTCCGGCGATGGCTTGGCCTGGTCCCGGGTGATCAGGCGGCCGTCCCAGAGGCGGTAGCCCTCCTGCGTTTCGGTGACGGTCTCTCCCTTGGCGGCCAGCAGCTCCCTGCAATCGCGATCGCTGCAGCACCAAGCCGGGTACCAGCTATGGGCCAGCGCCTGAGGCCCCGCGAGAGAGGCCGCCACCGCGACTAAGGTCCAGCTCCACCTATGAGCCCAGCGTGAGGCCATGCAGGACAAGCCTTTCTCGAGGGCGCGCCTCCTTGGGGACGAGCTTGTCTTAAAGCTTGGGCAGACTGCTCCAGCGTCCAGCCCTTGGGACCGCTGCATGTCCATCGGCAGTACCAGGGCCGCACTTTCGTCACGGCCATCCGCGTCTTCGGAGCCGTTGCGCCATCAAGACGTGGATGCCCGGCTCGAGGCCGGGCATGACGGGGTTCGCCGGGCCTGAGGAGAGAGGCGCGCTTGGCCGAATGAAGGCGCTAGGCCCCTTCCCTCTGCGGCCTGGGCCGCGCGAGGCTGTTCAATGCACCGCGCAGATTGTCCGGCTCGAGATCCGACAGGCGCGCTTCGATCGCCGCGTGAAGCTCGCGCCAGACCGGCACCGCGCGGGCCAGCACCTTCTGCCCCTTGTCGGTCAGGTGGAGAAGGCGGCTGCGGCGATCGTCCGGATCCACCGTGACTGCCACGAGCCCGTCCCGTTCGAGCGGCTTCAGGGCCGCCGTCAGCGTCGTCCGGTCCATCGCCAGCAGTTGCGCGACCGGCCCGATGGCAGGCGGCTTCGGACGGTTCAGGGCATTGAGCAGCGAGAACTGCCCGGAGGTGAGGCCGAAGGGCTGAAAGGCCTCGTCGAAGAGCCGCGAGAGGGTCCGCGCGGCTCTCTGCGCATGAAGGCAGAGGCAGGCATCCCGCACGTGGAGAGTCGTTTCGAAAGGAACATCGCGGGTATTTGACATGACCCTATTATGTTGATATCAACTCACATTGTCAAGAAGCGAAAGAGGGAACCAAGGGAGCCGCATGATGAAATACGTCGACGGATTTGTCGTGGCCGTGCCGGCCGACCGGAAGGAGATCTACCGCGCATACGCCGCGAAGGCCGCGCCCCTTTTCAAGGAATTCGGCGCGACCCGCATGGTCGAGTGCTGGGGCGACGACGTGCCGGACGGCAAGCTCACCGACTTTCGCATGGCCGTGAAGGCCAAGGACGATGAGGTCGTGGTGTTCAGCTGGATCGAATACCCCTCGAAGGACGTGCGGGACGCCGCCATGACGAAGATCATGACTGATCCCCGCATGCAGGCCATGGGCGACATGCCCTTCGACGGCAAGCGCATGATCTTCGGCGGCTTCGCCCCGATCCTGGACGTTTAGGAGACGCACCATGGCCAATCAGCATGGCGATTTCGTCTGGTACGAGCTCCTCACCACCGACGCCGACGCGGCCGCCCGGTTCTACGGCGCGGTCGTCGGCTGGCGGAACCGCCGGGCGGAAGGATCGGAGTTCGACTACAGGCTCTTCGACATGAACGGCGCAGATGTCGCCGGTTTCATGACCTGCCCGCCGAGCGCCGGGGACGCGCCCATGCGCCCACGCTGGCTCGGCTATATCGGCGTTCGCGACGTCGATGCGGCGGTCCTGGACATCGTGCGGGCCGGCGGTGTCGAACATATGCCGCCGACCGACATACCGGGCGTCGGCCGTTTCGCGATGCTGGCCGACCCCCAGGGCGTCCTGTTCTATGTGATGCGCGGAGCGATGGAGGGCACGAGCACGTCGTTTGCCCAGACCAAGCCCGGCCATTGCCACTGGAACGAGCTTGCAGCAAGCGATCAGAGCGCCGCGCTCGCCTTCTACACGGGGCTGTTCGGCTGGGAGAAGGGCGACGCGATGCCGATGGGGGCCATGGGCGATTACCGGTTCATCGAGCATGGCGGCCAGACGATCGGCGCAGTGATGAATCGGATGGAGGGCGGCCCTCCCCCGGCCTGGACCTTCTATTTCGGTGTCGAGGACATCGACGCCGCCGCGCAGGCCGTATCCGGCAACGGCGGCACGATCCATTATGGACCCGCCGAGGTTCCCGGCGGCATCCATATCATCGTCGCGAGCGATCCGCAGGGCGCCATGTTCGGCCTCGTCGGCCCGCGCCGAACCCCAGCCGGAGAATGATCGCCATCGTGGTCCCCGGCCCGAGGCCGGGGACCACGGGAGGATCGCAGGGGAGCCGGATGCCCCGGTCCGAATTTTTTGCCGCGCCGCCCGAACCTCCCGCACGGATCCACATTTCCTCGTGAGACACTTACGCAGAACGAGGACAGGCCGTGACAGCGAAGAAAGCGGAAGACGACCTCGTCGATGCAGGCTCGGAATATTCATTCCCGGCCAGCGACCCGCCCTCCTATATGGGCGGCACCCTGGTCACGGGCGCACCTGCACGCGACGGATCTCCGCCACGCGAGCCGGTGAACCACGAGCTCATTGCTCCCGACGAAGCCCTTCCGGATAACGCTCCGGCGGAGGGCGGCAAGGCGCCGCCCCAGCCGGGCTCGGGCAGGAACAACCCTTGAGCAAAGGGTTGCGGGACGGCGGACTTATGCGTCGCTCTGAAGATAGGGCTCGACCTTGCCCTTGAGCTTGATCGTCATGGGATTGCCGAAGCGATCCTTGGCGCTGCCGGCGATCACGCGGACCCAGCCCTCGCTGACGCAATACTCGTCCACGTTGGTCTTCTCGGCCCCATTGAAGCGAATTCCCACGCCCTTGGCCAGCAGCTCCTCGTCGTAATAGGGGCTGTTCGGGTTCGTGGACAGGCGGTCGGGAAGCGTGTCGGACATGCGCGATGGTCTCCGTTCGAGGTCAAATCGGCCGGCAACCTAACCGCTTGCGGCCAGGATGCCAATTCTCGAACTGCCCTCCCGTGACACTGTTCCACTCCGCTCTATTTCCCTTTCGTAATCCTGAGACTGTCAGGATTTCAAACGGAACCGGTTCGGGAGGAGGACGACGTGTCGACCGAGACAGAGGGCGTTCATACGGATTTCACGCAAGCCATGAGCTATGGGGACTATCTCCAGCTCGATACCCTTCTCTCCTCCCAGAAACCCCTGACGGCGGAGCACGACGAGCTTCTCTTCATCACCATCCATCAGGTGATGGAACTGTGGCTCAAGCTTCTCAACCGCGAGCTCGACACGGCCCTTGCGCATCTGCGCGCCGACGAGCTGCAGCCCGCCTTCAAATGCACGGCGCGCATCAACCGGATCCAGGAGCAGCTGATCCAGGCCTGGACGGTGCTTTCCACCATGACGCCGTCCGATTATCTCAGCTTCAGGCCCGCGCTCGGCCGGTCCTCCGGCTTCCAGTCCTGGCAGTACCGCCTGGTGGAATTCAAGCTCGGCGCGAAGGACGAGGCGAAGATGGCGCCGCACAGGCACCGCGGCGATCTCGCGGAGCAGCTGGAAGCTGCCTATCGCGCGCCGAGCCTCTACGACGAGGCGCTGCGCCTTCTGGCGCGCCGAGGCTATCTCGTGCCTGTCGAGGTGCTGAACCGCGACGTGACGCAGCCCTATGTGGCGCATCCGGGCGTGGAGGCGGTGTGGGAAGACATCTACCGCCACTCAAGCGAGCATTTCGATCTCTACGAGCTCGCTGAAGAGCTGGTCGATCTGGAGGACGCGTTCCAGCAATGGCGCTTCAGGCACATGAAGACGGTGGAGCGCATCATCGGCATGCGCAGCGGCACCGGCGGCAGCACCGGGGTCGCCTATCTCCGCAAGGCGCTGGAGCGGTATTTCTTCCCTGAACTCTGGTCCGTACGCGGCAAGCTCTGATCGTCCAAGCCCTGATCATCGAGGCGCACATGCTCGATCTGCGTTCCCACTTCTCCCGCTTTCTCAACGCCGCGCCGGAGCGCCTGCATTTCGCGGCGCACAGCCATCACCCATGGCCCGACGTCACGCGCGAAGCGCACCTGCAGGCCTGGGACGATGCCGCGCGCCTCGTCGACGACAAATGGGAGCATGTGCTCGGCCCCGTCTTCGACGAATTCCGCGCGCATGTGGCGGGCCATCTGGCCCTTCCCGATCCGGGCACGATCGCGGTCGCGCCCAACACGCATGAATTCCTCAAACGCCTTCTCTCCTCGTGTCCGGCGGACAGGCCGGTCCGCATCCTGACCTCGGACGGCGAATTCCATTCCTTCAGCCGGCAGATCGCGCGCCTGGAGGAGGACGAGGCGGTGATCGTCACGCGCGTGCCGACGGAACCCTTCGCGACATTCGAGGATCGCTTCTGCGCGGCGGCGGGCGGCGCGTTCGACCTTGTCTTCGTCAGCCAAGTCTTCTTCAATTCGGGCTTTGCGGCCGATGCGCGAAGGCTCGTGGAGGCCGTGGGATCCGACGCCATGGCGGTGATCGACGGCTATCACGGCTTCATGGCGAGGGCGACGAACCTGAGCACCATCGCGGATCGCGCCTTCTACATGGCGGGCGGCTACAAATACGCCATGGCGGGCGAAGGCGCCTGCTTCATGCATTGCCCGCCGGGATGGGGATTGCGCCCGCGCGACACCGGCTGGTACGCGGCCTTCGGCAACCTCGCGAACGCGCAACGCGGACAGGTCGGCTACAGCGATGACGGCTGGCGCTTCATGGGCGCGACTTTCGATCCATCCGGCCTCTACCGCTTCAACGCGGTGATGCGCTGGCTCAACGACGAGGGCATCACGCCGGCCATCGTCCATGCACATGCGACGGCGCTGCAGCAGCATTTCCTGCAGCAGGTTCTGCATCTTCCGGAACTCGACGGAGCCCGCCTCGTCGTGCCCCAGGACGAGATGCGGCGCGGCAATTTCCTGACCTTCGAAACGCCCGAGGCCCAGCGCCTCTACGCTCTCCTCAAACGGCACCATGTAATCACCGATGTCCGGGGCGACCGCCTGCGGATCGGGTTCGGTCTCTACCAGACGCAGGAAGACGTGAACGAGCTCGTCAGGCGTCTCCATGAGGCCGAAGCGGCGTTCGCCTGACCGCCGGAGACGCGCCCAGGTCCGCGGCTCTCGCGACAGGTCGTCATTGAAATGTTATTCGGTGTCATATAAGAAGCTCCCGAGAAGCTGGACGTGCCGCAGCTGTTCGCGAGGAGCATCGATATGGCCAACCTGAAAATCCTCAATCTCGACGGCGAGAGGCTCGTCCGCGTTTCCAACGGAACGCCCATGCTCATCGACGCCGGCTCCGATGTGGAAGTCGTGCTCGGAGACGGGCCGCTGACGACGTTGGGCGTCGGTTTGCCCGGTTCGGAAACGACGGATTCCCTCGGTATCCTCCTCGGGGGGCCGAGCGGCGTCACGGCTCCGGATGGCATATCGCAAGGGAAGCCGATCCTCGTGGATGGTGTTCAGATCGGCACGATCAACTTTGCAGGTCCGACCACTCTCGACTTCTCTTTCGTCGCGGGGGTCACCAAAGATCAGGTCGAACAGCTCATAAAGGCCATCACCTACACGGATTCTGCGGTTGCGGGCGGATTCGCGGGAGGACATCAAATCGTTCTGAACCTGAGCGATGGCCATCGATTGGCAGCCGCCACGATCGCCATCACCGATAACGTCGTGGGTACGGACTTGGCGGACAGCTTCACCGCGACCGGTCTTACCCTGAACGCGGGCGACAGGCTTTCCGGCCTCGGCGGAGACGATACACTGACCCTGACTGGGGGCGGTGCGTTCAACCTGCATCTGATGGACGGGTTCTCCGGTATCGATACGGTTCGAGGAACGGGAGTCGATGACGAGATCGTCATCGCGGGCACTCAGCTTGGCGACGTACACAGGATAGATGGCGGAGGAGCGGCGACCCAGGACGTGCTGCGGGTCACCGGCAGCGCCGATCTTTCCGATGTCGACATTATCGGCTTCGGCGAGATCAGATTTGGGAGTGACGGCGGGACTCTCACCGTCGGCAATGCCGAACTCGCCAAGCTCGTCACCGGGTACGGCACGACCGGCGACAAGCTGACCGTGACCGGGGGGGTGCTGACGGCACAGGAGCGGCAGGCGCTGCATCTGAGAGGCGTCGACACCATCGTGGCGCGGGAGGTCGCGGGCGGGGACTTCGTGACCACGACCCATCAGGCCCCCAAGGTGACGAACTTCGACGGGAACTACATCAATGCCGCTGTCGGCGGGCCGGTCTTCATCGACGTCAACCGGGATGCCGTCCTGTCGGTGGACGACGGGCGCCTGAAGTCCATCGCCGTTCAGGTGACCGGGCCCTTCCTTCTCGGATCGGTCACGGTGGCTGCGTCGGCGAGTCTGACGTTTTCGAACACCGACGATCCCACGAAGAAAAACCTGCATTACGACGGAACGCTCATCGGCCTCGTCGAGGGCTGGGGAACCGCCTCTCTCTCGATCGGGTTCAACGCCGATTCCACCGCTTCCATGGCACAGGAGGTTCTTCGCTCGCTGACTTTTGTCAGGCCGAACAGTCCCCCCCAGGATACCTGGATCATCACCGTCACGGTGACAGACCTGGGAGAGCGGCGGAGCGAGGGTCATGTCCATGTCCTCTCCGAGGTCACGCAATCATTGACCGAAGGCATCGACAACATCGGCGGGAGCGGACTCGACGAGATTTTCGAGGCAACCTTTGAGAGCCTCAATGATGGCGACCGGATCGACGGCGGAGGAGGGCTCGACGCGCTGCAGTTGAGCGCGTCGAGCAATCGGACATTCGACTTGACCCTTCTGGACAGCCTGGCAGGCATCGAGACAATCCGCGGTTCGACCCACAGCGACATCATCAGGATCGGCGCATCCCAGCTCAACAGAGTAGGTTCCTTCAACGGCGGCGGGAATGACGGCACGTCCGGCGACGCCCTGTCCCTTGCGGCAGGAACAACCTTCGACCTGACCTGGAAAAACATCTCCGGCTTTGAGCGGATCATGCTTGAAGTCGATGGAACGCAGGTGACCACCGATCGCCTTGCGACCGCGCAGCTCATCGACGGCCGTTCCACGAAGAACGACCACCTCATCCTTGTCGGGATCGACCTCTCCGATACCGAGCGGGAGGCGTATTTCTCAAGGGGAATCGACAAGATCACCGACGGAAGCGGGCGGACGACCGAGAACCGGGCGCCGGCCCTGACCGGCGTCGACGGCGATCACATCCGGCTCTCCGCCGGCCGGAGCGTGGTCATCGACCTGGAGAGCGACGGGACGCTCGGCGCAGAGGACGACGATATCCGTCTCCTGACGGTCTCCGTGACGGAAAAGCACGGGGCCGGCGATACGGCCCTGGAGATCCGGTCGGGGAACGGCATCACTCTCAGCGCGGGGCTCGATCCCGGCAGCGACATCACGGTCGACGGCGTCACGATCGGCACGATCGCGACCGGGTCCGACCGATGGGAGATCCGCGTCGCGTTCACCGAGGCCGCGACCCACTCGCTCGTCCAGAAGCTCATCAGGGCACTGGTCTACAGGAACACGTCGACCGACAATTTCCTCGCCGACCACGATACCGTCAAACTCGTCCTGGTCGACGAGGGAGGACGGGCCTCGACCGCTGAGATCGACGTCACGATCACGCCCAACATCGTGGCCTTTCTCACCAATGGCGTCGACCATGTCGTCGGAACCGGCGAGAACGAGGTCTTTGTCGCCCCCACGAACACCATCACGGCGGGCGACACGCTCGATGGCGGCGGTGGCACAGATACCCTGGCCCTCGGAGACGGCCCGAGCGATCTGACCCTCTTCGCCACCCTCACCGGTATCGAAGCCCTGGAAGGCTCCTCGGACGACCAGACCATCACGGCCAATGCGGCGAACCTGGCCGGGATCGCCACCATCCGGGGCGGCGGCGGCGAGGATCGATTCCTGCTCATGGCCGGCGATTACGATTTCAGCGGCAAGACCATCGAAGGCGTCGAGGCGCTCTCTCTTCAAGGCAACGGCACTCTCACCTTCAACGACCGCGCAACGGCTCTCCTGGCCGGAGCGGTGGCGGGCGCGACCGCATCCGTCAACTTGACGGGAGAAGCGGTCTTCACCCCGGCCGAACGGATCCAGCTCTTCCGGCAAGACATCGCGAGCATCAAAGACGCGAGCGGAACCTATACCAACGCCGATCCGGACGGCATCTCCTTGAGCGCTGCGACAATCCGCGAAGTGGCCAGGGCCGGCACCCCGATCGGCACTCTCTCGGCGACGGATCCGAACCAGGGCGACACTTTCACCTATCGGCTGCTCGACACCGCCGGTGGTCGCTTCAAACTGGTGCGGTAAGGAGAGGCTTGGACGATCAAGGTCGCCAATCCGCTGCTGCTCGACTACGAGCAGGCGCGAACCCACACCATCCGGGTCAAGGTCACCGACCAGGAGGGCGGCTCCTTCGAGCGGAACCTGACCGTCACCGTGAGCGACCTCCGCGGCGAGCGGGCCTCGGGCTCTGCCAGGAACGACAAGCTCTACGGCAGTATCGGCAAGGACGCATTCAGCGGCGGCGGCGGCAACGATACGCTGAAGGGCGGGAGCGACAACGACACGCTGACCGGCGGCTCCGGCAACGACATGCTCTATGGCGGCTCGGGACGGGACTTCTTCGTGTTCAACACGGCCTTGAATGCCAGGACCAACAAGGACCGGATCATGGACTGGAGCAAGGCCGACGACACGATCCGGCTGGAGAATGCCATCTTCAAGGCCTTGAAGAAGACCGGCACGCTGAGCAAGAACTTCTTCAAGCTCGGCAGCAAGGCGACCGATGCCGATGACCATATCGGCTACAACAAGGCGACGGGCGACCTGTGGTACGATTCGAACGGCAACAAGGCCGGCGGCCAGGTGGTGTTCGCCCATATCGGCAAGAACAAGGCCATCGCCCATAACGATTTCATCGTCGTCTGAAGCGCCGGACGGACCGCTGATCCGTCAGTGCGGCCAGAGCGGGAAGGACGTTAGTGCATCGGACGTGAAATCGAACTCACGTCCGACGCTATAAGTTGATGGTCTTGAGCATCTTTTCACGCAAAACCGGTTCCCACTTTTCACGTCCGATGCTCTAGCGCCCCTTTCTCGTCATGCCCGGCCCAGGGCCGGGCATCCATGCCTCATGAGCCGGTGCGCCATCAAGACGTGGATGGAAGACGTGGATGGCCGCACCAAGTGCGGCCATGACGCTGAAGGGAGGGGCGTGGCATGGGAGACGGGCTGCGAGGACGACCGAGGAGCACGTCCGCAGCGGCCTTGTGCTGCGGCTCTTCCGTTACCGTCCGACGGTCTGCATGCCCGCCGCCGCGTAGCGGGTCCCGGCGGCCGCGCCGGGCGGCATGATGCGGTCGATCCGGCCCAGATCGTCCTTCGTCAGCGTGACATCGAGAGCGCCGACATTCTGCTCCAGATATTTGCGGCGCTTGGTGCCGGGGATCGGCACGATATCGCTCCCTTGGGCCAGCACCCAGGCGAGCGCGAGCTGCGCGGGCGTGCAGCCCTTTTCCCGGGCCATCGTTTCGATCTCGCTCACGAGGTCGAGATTCCTGCGGAAATTCTCGCCGATGAAGCGCGGCGAGGCGCGGCGGAAATCGTCCGGATCGAGATCGTCGACGCTCTTGATCTGCCCCGTGAGAAATCCCCGGCCGAGCGGCGAATAGGGCACGAAGCCGATGCCCAGCTCGCGCACGACGCCAAGGATCTCGTCCTCCGGGTCGCGGCTCCAGAGAGAATATTCGGTCTGCAACGCGGCGATGGGGTGGACCGCATGGGCGCGGCGGATCGTCTGGGGCGCCGCCTCCGAGAGGCCGAGATGGCGCACCTTGCCCTGACGCACGAGCTCGGCCATGGCGCCGACCGTCTCCTCGATGGGCGTGTCCGGATCGACCCTGTGCTGGTAGTATAGATCGATCACGTCGATCTTCAGTCGCCTGAGGCTCGCCTCGCAGGCCTGGCGCACGTAATCGGGCTTGCCGCTGATACCGAGGCGCTCACCGTTGGGGCCACGCACATTGCCGAATTTGGTGGCGAGCACCACCTTGTCGCGGCGATCCCGGATGGCGCGGCCCACGAGTTCCTCGTTGTGGCCGACCCCGTACATGTCCGCCGTATCGAGGAAGGTGACGCCGAGCTCGATGGCCCGGTGGATCGTGGCGATGGATTCATCCTCGTCCCGCCCGCCGTAGAACTCGGACATGCCCATGCAGCCGAGCCCGAGGGCCGAGACCTTCAATGGACCTAAGTGACGTGCCTGCATGGGAATCTCCTGATCGGGCGTGGCCGGCGCACGCGTCCGGCGAGGCTGCGTCTCCCATGAACGAGGGACGGAACCTGGGGTTCCGGAGGCTTCGCGCCACGGCGCATCCCTGTGCGGATCGCCCGTCAGGCCACCTGCCCGGCGCACCAGCCGGACGACCAGGCCCACTGGAAATTGTAGCCGCCGAGCCAACCCGTCACGTCCACCACCTCGCCGATCAGGTAGAGCCCGGGAACGGACTTGGCCTCCATCGTCCTGGAATCGAGTTCGCGCGTATCGACGCCGCCCAGCGTCACCTCGGCCGTCCGGTAGCCTTCCGAGCCCGCCGGCTTGAAGCGCCAGCGGTTCACCGCCTCGTCGATGCGGCGCAGATATTTGTCGGGGCAATCGGCAAGGTTCGCGGGCCCCTTCTCGGCTTCCACGATCAACTGCGCGAGGCGCTTCGGGAGGAAGGCGGACAGTGCCGTCTGCAGCGCCTGCCGGCCATTCTGGGCGCGGGCCGCGCGCAGCTCCTCGAACAAGTTCACACCGGGCAGCATGGAGACGACGATCTCCGCACCCTCGCGCCAATAGGACGAGATCTGCAGGATCGCAGGACCGCTCAAACCACGGTGGGTGAATAGCATGGCCTCCGTGAACGTCGTCCTGCCGCAGCCGATCACGGCGTCGACGGAAACGCCTGCGAGAGGCGTCAGCCACTCCAACATCGTCGGCTCGAGGGTGAGCGGGACGAGCGCGGGGCGGGTCTCGACGAGGTTCAATCCGAACTGGCGCGCGAGATCGTAGCCGAACCCCGTCGCGCCCATCTTCGGGATCGACTTGCCGCCCGTCGCGACCACCAGTGAGCGGCACTGCACCGCTCCGTCCGAGAGGGTGAGGCGAAAGCCGTCGGGGCTTTTCTCCGCTTGCGTTACGGATGTCTGCAGCCTCAGCGTGACGCCCGCCTGCTTCATCTCGCTGAGGAGCAGATCCACGATCTGCCGCGAGGAGCCGTCGCAAAACAGCTGGCCGAGCGTCTTCTCGTGGTAGGTGATGCCATAGCGCTCCACGAGGGCGATGAAGTCGGCTTGCGTATAACGGCGCAGGGCCGAGATGCAGAAGCCCGGGTTCTGCGAAATGTAGTTGGCGGGCGCGGCGTTGAGGTTCGTGAAATTACACCGTCCTCCGCCGGAGATACGGATCTTCTCGCCGGGCTTTGCGGCATGGTCGAGGATCAGCACGGAGCGGCCGCGCTTGCCTGCCTCGACGGCGCACATCATGCCGGCGGCACCCGCACCGACCACCACGACATCGAATTGTTCCAAGAGACTTAATTCCCGAGAGATCTTCCGCAAACGAAGGCGAGCGGCTTGGTAGTGCACTTTTGCCGGATCGTGCAAGCGGAAGAGGAGCGAGGCCGCTCCGAGGCAAGACCCCGGTTTGGGAGCCTCGGCGAAGCGTGGTAAGGCCCAAGGCCCCGCAACGGCTTTTCCCTGAACCTCATGCCGCCTCTTGCCGAATACGGCACTCTCTTCGCCGCCGCGTTCCTGTCGGCCACGATCTTCCCATTCCAGTCGGAGGCCGTGCTCCTCGGCTTTCTGGTGGCGGGCGACGGCCGCGGGTGGCTGCTCATCCTCGTCGCCAGCGTCGCCAATGTTCTCGGCTCCGTCGTGAACTGGTACCTGGGGCGTTTCCTCAGCCGCTTCGAGGGCCGGCGCTGGTTTCCGGTCAAGCGCGAGCAGATGGCCCGTGCGGAGGGCTGGTACGGCCGCTATGGGCGCTGGACCCTTCTGCTCAGCTGGGTGCCGGTGATCGGCGATCCGCTCACCATCGTGGCGGGCGTGCTGCGCGAGCCCCTGCCCGTCTTCATCCTGCTCGTGACGCTCGCCAAGACGGGCCGCTATCTGGCCGTCGGAGCGCTCAGCCTGGGCTGGACCTGAGCGGCGTCACGGCCACGTCACGGCCACGTCACGGCCACGTCACGGCCCCTGGAGGCTCAGCCAGATTTCCTCCAGCATCGCGGGGCCGAGAACGGCTCCGGACGAGGTGCGGATCACGGCCTGCTTGCCGGCCGGGGCCTCGTTGGTCATGGCCCAGTGCACCGCCTCGCGAAGGTTCTTGAACTCGGTCACGTCGCTCGCGTCGCGATGGGCGCCTCCCTTGGGCGCGACGATCGGCTCGTATTGGAGATGAGCGGGGGCATCCCAGTCGGTCTTCGGCACCATGGCGTCGTCCTGCCCGTATCTGATGACGTTGCCAGGAACAACGCAGCCCGGGCAAGGCCGGTTCAGCTTGAGAACGGCGCAAATCGAGCGCGGCCGGGCGCTTTCCAGGCGCGAAACGCCGCTCCGGCATGCGTTCTGCGCCTAAAGGCGGCAGCAAAACCGCTTGCATGTCAGGCGTTTTCAGCCGAACAAGACAGGCTTACGGATTGTGAGGACCAGAGTACACCCCATGCCAGCCTATCGCTCTCGCACCACCACCCACGGCCGCAACATGGCGGGCGCCCGCGGCCTCTGGCGGGCCACCGGCATGAAGGATTCCGACTTCGGCAAGCCGATCATCGCCGTCGTGAACTCCTTCACCCAGTTCGTGCCGGGCCACGTCCACCTGAAGGACCTGGGGCAGCTCGTCGCGCGCGAGATCGAGAAGGCAGGCGGCGTCGCCAAGGAATTCAACACCATCGCGGTGGATGACGGCATCGCCATGGGCCATGACGGCATGCTCTACTCCCTGCCCTCGCGGGAGCTGATCGCCGATTCCGTGGAATACATGGTCAACGCCCATTGCGCGGACGCCATGGTCTGCATCTCCAACTGCGACAAGATCACTCCCGGCATGCTGATGGCCGCCATGCGCCTCAACATCCCGGTGGTCTTCGTCTCCGGTGGCCCCATGGAAGCGGGCAAGGTGCAGCTCAACGGCGTGACCAAGAAGCTCGACCTCGTCGATGCCATGGTGGCGGCCGCCGACGATACGGTGGCCGACGAGGACATCCAGGCCATCGAGCGCTCGGCCTGCCCGACCTGCGGCTCGTGCTCGGGCATGTTCACGGCCAATTCCATGAACTGCCTCACCGAGGCTCTGGGCCTCTCTCTGCCCGGCAACGGCTCGACGCTCGCGACCCATGCCGACCGCCGCCGTCTCTTCGTTGAGGCCGGTCACCTGATCGTCGATCTCGCCCGCCGCTATTACGAGCAGGACGACGAAAGCGTGCTGCCGCGCTCCATCGCCTCTTTCGCGGCCTTCGAGAACGCCATGACGCTCGACATCGCCATGGGCGGATCGAGCAACACGGTGCTGCACCTGCTGGCGGCGGCCTACGAGGCCGAGGTTCCCTTCACCATGGCCGATATCGACCGCCTGTCGCGCCGCGTGCCGGTGCTCTGCAAGGTCGCGCCCGCGGTGGCCAACGTGCATATGGAAGACGTGCATCGCGCCGGCGGCATCATGTCCATCCTCGGCGAGCTCGACCGAGCAGGCCTCATCGACACCGCCGTGCCGACGGTCCATGCCGAGAGCATGAAGGCCGCCCTCGACCGCTGGGACGTGCGCCGCACCAACAGCCATGCCGTGCATGAATTCTTCAGTGCCGCTCCCGGCGGCGTGCCGACGCAAACCGCCTTCAGCCAGGAAAGCCGCTACGACAGTGTGGACACGGACCGTGCCAACGGGGTGATCCGCGACTCGGAGCATGCCTTCTCGAAGGACGGCGGCCTCGCCGTGCTCTCCGGAAACCTCGCCCTCGACGGCTGCATCGTGAAAACTGCGGGCGTCGACGAGAGCATCCTGAAATTCTCCGGTCCCGCGATCGTCTTCGAAAGCCAGGACGATGCCGTCAGCGGCATCCTCAACGGCAAGGTGAAAGCCGGCGATGTGGTCGTCATCCGCTACGAGGGTCCGCGCGGCGGCCCGGGCATGCAGGAGATGCTCTATCCGACGAGCTACCTGAAATCGAAGGGCCTGGGCAAAGCCTGTGCGCTCATCACCGACGGGCGCTTTTCCGGCGGCACCTCGGGCCTGTCCATCGGTCACGTCTCGCCGGAAGCGGCGGAGGGCGGCGCGATCGGCCTCGTGCGGGACGGCGATCGGATCGAGATCGACATCCCGAACCGCCGCATCCAGCTCGCCGTGGACGAGGCCGAGCTGGAGCGCCGCCGCGCCGAGCAGGAAACGAAGGGCTGGAAGCCCGCCGCACCCCGCAAGCGCAAGATCTCGGCGGCCCTCAAGGCCTATGCCATGCTGACCACCAGCGCCGCCAAGGGCGCGGTGCGCCAGATCTGACTTTCGACACGGATCCCCGGATCGATCCGGGGATCCGTGTCCTACTGCCCCGGCTCATCCAGAGCGCGTCGTCATGCCCGGCCCTGTGCCGGGCATTCGTGTTTTTAGAGCATCGAGACTCCCTCGGCCATTCGGCCTAACGACAAGGTTAATTTGATACGTTATACAATTATCAAGAAAGCTGCCTTAGCTTTATCGCAGCTCCGAATACCGATCGATCAAGGGACAGGCGCATAAGCAGCAGTCGGATCTTCGAATGGGAAAGCATCACCCAGCCTTCGTATTGGGGAGGCCAGGCCCTTTCCCCCGGCGGTCTGGCGGCCATGCGTCAGATCGCGGCCACCGGCGCCGGCACCGTCACGCTCATCCCGAACTTTTTCCAGGACAATAAATTCAGCAATTCGATGGGATTGAAGCTCGGCGATCCGAACAATCCCTGGGATGACGAAAGCGACACCTTCGAGCGGGTCGTGCAGACCATTCTTCAAGCCAAGGGGCTCGGCCTCAACGTGGTACTCAAGCCCCATCTCGAAACCAACGACCGCGTGTGGCGCGCGGAACTCGCGCCCAGCGACGCCAAGGCGTGGTTCGACAGCTACAAGGCCATGATGGTCGAATATGCGAGGGCGGCGCAGACGGGTGGCGCGGCGATGATCTGCATCGGCACCGAAATGGACAGCATGATCGACCCGACCAAGCAATGTAGCGACGGCAAGACCTATACCGAGAAATGGAAGGAGATCGTCGATGCCGTGCGGGTCGTCTATACGGGCAAGATCACTTACGCTGCGACATACTGGACGGTGAAGACAGTCGGGTTCTGGGACAAGGTCGATTATATCGGCGTCGACGCCTATTACCCGATGTCGACCGTGAACGATCCGACCGTCGACCAGATGGTCGAGGCCTGGACGAAGCCGCATTCCAACCCCTGGATCCGGGATACGCTGCTCGGTGGCAAGTCCATCGTCGATTACTACAAGGCCCTGTCCGACCATTACGGCAAGCAGGTGATCTTCACCGAGGTCGGGTTCCGCAGCATGGACGGGGCGAACAAGGATCCGGGTGTCTTCGGCAGCGGCGGCACCTACGACCCGCAGGAGCAGGTGGACTGTTACGCGGCTCTTTACAAAGTGATGGAGAACTACGGCGGCCGGTGGCTCGCGGGCTCCTTCCTCTGGAGCTATTACTCCTTCGAACACCCGATGGCTCCTCAGGCGGAAGGCGGAGCAGGCGTTTCGTGGACCGACTACACGACGCAGGACAAGCCCGCCAACGAGACGATCACCTATCACTATTCCAGCCCGGTCCACACCACCGGCCTCGTCTGGAACGGCACGGCGGGAGCCGACAAGCTCGACGGCGGCTACCACAACGACACGCTCAATGGGGGCGGCGGCAACGACGTGCTCTGGGGCGGTCAAGGGAACGACAGCCTCAAGGGAGGAGCGGGCAACGATATCTATTACGTGGACGCTACGGGCGATAGGGTGGTGGAAACCTCCAAGGGCGGCACCGCCGACCGGGTCTACACCGTCGTCAGCCACACGCTCGCAGCCTATGTCGAGCGGCTTTATGCGACCGGCGGCTCTTCCATTGCGCTCAAGGGCAATGCCGGCGCCAACACGATTACGGGCAATACGGGCCACAACAAGATCTCCGGCCTGTCCGGCAACGACCGGCTGATCGGTGGGTCGGGCAACGACACGCTCGATGGCGGCACCGGACGGGACGTTCTCACGGGCGGGGTCGGGCGCGACACCTTCGTGTTCAAGGACCGGCCGGGCAGCACCCGCTACGACAAGATCACCGACTACAACAAGGCCGATGACAGCTTCCAGCTCGACAACAAGTACATGGCCAAGCTGGGCGGCCCGGGTCGGTTGAGCAGCTCCAAGTTCGTGGTCGGCAAGGTGGCCAAGGATCACGACGACCACCTGATCTACGACAAGGGCACCGGCAAGCTCTACTACGATGCCGACGGCTCCGGCGGCCAGGCGCAGGTGCTCATCGCCCAGTTCACCAACAAGGTCGCGCTCACCGCCTCCGAGTTCACGATCATCTGAAACACTAGCGCATCGTGCGCGGGAGATGGGCACCGGTTCTGCGTGAAAAGATGCTCAAAACATAGACTGACAGCATCGGATACGGGTTCGATTTCACGTCCGATGCTGTACCCGGAGGACGACTGGCAGGCAGGAGAGCTGCACCTGCCCTGCTCATCTTCGACACCAGTTTGACGTCCCGCCGCCGCAGAGCCGGAACTTGGAACGCATTGGCGCCTTTCTTGCATGGCTTCTGCTTCCTATAGTCCCAACCATCTTATTCGTCCTTGACGGCATCGCATTGGGCAGGGACCAGTCAGGGACGTTTCAATCGGCCGTGAGGAGTCTTATGCGCCATTTCGTTTTCGCTGCTGTTCTTGCAGGATTGCCGGCCTCGGCCATCGCCCAGGGAGCCGCTCCCGAAGCCAAAGGCTTGCAGCTGACGGTTCGCCCCTCCGGTTACGAGGCAGAGCCGAATGACGCACAGGAACGGCAGGAAAAGCTGCTCAAGCGCCTCGAGCAGAGCAACCACATGATCCGCTCCATCTGCATCAATTGCGGCGACTCATGGAAGCATCAGCTCTACGAGCCCTTCAATCCCTATGCGTCCCTGAAGGCGTCTGCCCGCCCCTCGGACGACCCCGAGAACTGACGCCCGTCCACAGACCCGGGCCACCGGCCGTAGGCAATTCTGCAAACGTCGGCCGCTATTGAGACGCATGCGGCAGCCCTGTATACCTGGAAAGGCGCAAGGGGGGCCTCGCGTTATCATCTGGAAAGGGTGTCACCGCATGGTGACGTGAGACCTGTATGGCGTGGGTTTATCTGACACTGGCAGGCCTTTTCGAGATAGGTTGGGCCATTGGGCTCAAATATTCCGAGGGCTTCACGCGCCTCGTGCCGTCCGTCCTGACCGCCGTCAGCATGACGGCGAGCGTCCTGCTTCTCGGGATCGCCCTCAAGACCCTCCCCGTGGGAACCGGCTATGCCGTCTGGACCGGGATCGGCACGGTCGGCACGGCCCTGCTCGGCATCATTCTCCTGGGCGAGCCCGCCACGGCCATCCGCCTTGGATGCATCGGTCTGATCGTGCTCGGCATCCTCGGCCTCAAGTTCGCGGCTCCGTGAGTGGAATCGAAGCGGATGCTTTTCCCCCCTCGCGACGCGCATTCCTCGACCCGTGGCCTCAAGGTTTTCGTGGCGGTGATCTGCCTCGCCATCGTCGGACTGGAGGGCTGGAGGGACTGGACGGAGCGTCAGGAGGAATTCGTCCGGATCGAGAGCGAGATGCAGAACCTCGCCAGGTCCCTGGCCCAGCACGCCGAGGACACCTTCGACCTGGCCGATGCCATCCTGGTGGATGTCGTCGACCGCCTCGAACGTCAGGGGACGGACGCGAATAGCATGATCGGCATGCAGGAATTCTTCTCCGAGCGCATCCAGACCTTGCAGGCCCTGAAGGCTCTCACGGTCTATAGCGAGAACGGCTTCGTCCTGGGCAGTTCACTCCCGGGCCATAAGCGCGTGAACGTCACGAATACGGTGTTCTTTCAGCATCACGCCGCCTCGCCGGGCAGGAAGTGGTTCTTCGGGCCGCTCATTCGAGATCCGCTTGGCGGCGATTGGATCCTGACCATGTCGCGGCGCCTCAACAAGCCCGACGGCACCTTCGGCGGTGTCGTCCAGGTCAGCATCCCACCCCGCTACTTCGGGAATTTCTTCGGCCGCATGGATCTCGGCTCCCAGGGGGCCATCGTCATGTTCAGCACGACGGACGGGAAAATTCTTTCGCGTTATCCCTATTTCGAGAAGGCGATCGGCATCAAAACGGAAACGTCCGAATGGCTGACAGGGAGTCCGTCCGGCTCCCGCTTTTACACCTCCCCAATCGATAAGGTTCCGCGTCTTGCGGGATACCAGCGCAATCACGTCTATCCGATTGTGGTGCTCTCGGCCGTCAGTCAGCAGGAGGCCCTGAGGAATTGGACGGTGGAGCTTCAGCTTCGACTGCTCGGAGTGGCTGTTCTGATCGGCATCATCTGCCTGCTGGGCTGGCGGCTCGCGCGCGAGCTGAGCCGCCGTGAGCAGGTGGAAGCCGAGCTCGCCATTCTGGCCGCGACGGACGGCCTTACGGGCCTCGCCAATCGCCGGACCTTCGACAGCCGCCTGGAGATCGAATGGCTGCGCGCCGCGCGGGACGGCATCCCGCTCTCGCTTCTCCTGATCGATGTCGATCAGTTCAAGGCCTATAACGACCTCTACGGCCATCAGCAGGGCGACGCATGCCTGCGCAAGGTGACGGCAGTGATCGCTGGCGGCGTCAGACAGGCCGGCGATTTCGTCGCCAGATACGGCGGCGAGGAGATTGTCGTCCTGCTGCCGGACACGAACGAGGAGGACGCCCTACGGGTCGCGGAGAAGATCCGTGCGGGCGTCGAGGCGTTGGCCCTGCATCACGAGGCCAATGCCCCGACCTATACCCTGACGATCAGCATCGGCAGCGTCACGCAACGGCCTGCCACGGATCGCCCGCATGCCGGGCCGGCAGGCCTCATCGACATGGCCGACAAGGCGCTCTACCAGGCCAAGCAGAGCGGCCGCAACCGCGTTTCCGTCGCGAAGGCCGCATAGCGGCCCAGGTCAGAAGACGCATTCGCTGAAAGCAGGCCGCACCGAGCCGCCCCAAGCGCCGTGATAGCGCTCCAGCCATCGCTCGGCAGGCGTCCGGCCCGATGCGACGATCTCCTCGGCATAGGCCAGGTGCTTCGTCTCATCCTGCCCCGAGGCATCGAGCTGAGCGCGGCGCTTGAGCCCCTCATGCGAAAGAGCCAGCGCATCGCGCGCGACGTCCTGGACGGAGCGTCCGGCAATCGTAGCCTTCAGGGCAAGTTTCGGCACATCGGCGCGCAGCCGGTCACGCTCTTCCGCGCTCCAGCCCTTCACGAGCTCCCAGGCGCCATCGAGCGCCGCCTCGTCGTACAGCAAACCGGTCCAGAAAGCCGAGAGCGCCACGATCTGTTCAGGGCCGCCCACATCCGCGCCGCGCATTTCGAGATAGCGCTTCAGGCGCACTTCCGGAAACAGCGTGGAGACATGGTTCGCCCAGTCTGAGCGCGTTGCGCGCTCTCCCGGCAATTGCGCGAGCTTGCCATCGAGAAGATCGCGGAACGAGGCGCCCGCCACGTCGTGATAGGTCACATCCCGCTTGACGAAATACATCGGCACGCCGAGCGCCCAATCCACATAGCGCTCGTAGCCGAAGCCGTCCTCGAAGGCGAAGGCCATCATGCCCGTGCGGTTCCTGTCCGTGTCGAGCCAGATGCGCGAGCGCATGGAGAGATAGCCATTGGGCTTGCCCTCGGTGAAGGGCGAGTTGGCGAAGATCGCCGTCGCGACGGGCTGCAGCGCAAGCGACACGCGCAGCTTCTTCACCATGTCGGCCTCGGACGCGTAGTCCATGTTCACCTGTACGGTGGAGGTCCGATACATCATGTCGAGACCCAAGCTGCCGACTTTCGGCATGTAGTCCGTCATGATGCGGTAGCGCTTCTTGGGCATGACGGGCGTCTCGGCCCGCGTCCATAGCGGGCTCATGCCGAGCGTGAGAAATCCGATGCCGAGCGTCTCGCCGATCGCCTTCGCGTCGGCGAGGTGCTGCGCGGTCTCCTGTGCCGTCTCATGAAGCGTCCGAAGCGGAGCGCCGGACAATTCGAACTGGCCGCCGGGCTCGAGCGAAATCGCGCCGCCGCCCGTTTCATCGAACAGGCCGATGGGCTTGTCGTCTTCCATGATGGGAGACCAGCCGGTGCGCTCCTGCAGTCCTTCGAGCAGCGAGCGAATCCCCTTTGTCCCGTCATAGGGAACGGGAGAAGCATCCTCCGTGTAGAAGGGAACCTTCTCATGCTCCGTTCCCAACCGCCACGTTTCGCGGGGCTTCTCACCCTCCGCAATCCATTCCACGAGCTCAGCCCGTGCGCCGATGGGGGTCGTATCGGATACGTCCCGCGCCATACATCACCTCATCCAAAAAGCGCGTTCAAGGCGCGCCGACTCAGGGATCGTGACTAGATAGGCGGGTTAAGGCCAAGCTGCAATGAGGGGCAGCCCCACAAAGTGCGGGGCCGTCAACACCTCAATGACGGACGACCAGGTCCCCGACGGTCTCGGCGGAGAGCCAGTCGACCACGCTGGCCAGAGCGTCGCGGCTCGACAGGCCGCGCCCGAGGGCTTCCGTGTAGAGGGTAAGCTGCCGGTCGGCGCTGGTTCCCCGCGCCACGATCCAGCGCGCAAGATCCACTTCCCTCTCGCAGCCGAGCTCTTTCGCATCGTCCCGGATCATGTCCAGCACCTCGTCGAGCAGTTCGCGCACGGGCTTGGCGCTCCGGGTCCTCTCGTCGACGAAGCTGCCGTGGATGCCGTAGCGCATCGCCCGCCAGCTGTTCTCGTCGTTGATGGCGCGCGACGCGCCGGTCTGGCCGGCGTTCAGCTTGGGCTCCAGGCTCAAGTGGCGGACGAGGCAACGATAAAGAGCCGCAATCGCGATGGTGTCGTCCAGGCGGGTGCAGCTGTCGGCCACGCGCAGCTCCAGGGTCGGGTGCTTCAGCGAAGGCCGGATCACCCACCACACGTAGCTCGAATTCTCGATGGCGCGCGAGGCGACGAGCGTGTCGATGTAGCGCTGGTAGTCCTCGGCCCCGTCGAACAGGTCCGGCAGGCCGGTGCGCGGCAACTCGCGATAGGCCGCGAGGCGATAACCGAGAAGGCCCGTGCGTTGCGCCTGCCAGAACGGCGAGGAGGTCGACAGCGCCAGCAGCAGCGGCAGATAGGGTTGAATGCGGTTCATGATGTCCACGCGCGTGGCGAGGTCGGGCACCTCCACATGCACGTGCATGCCGCAAAGGACCGTGCGGCTGCCGAGCATCTGCAGGTCGTGCATCACCTTGCCGTAGCGGGGCTGAGAGCTGGGGCGCACGCGCGACCAGACGGCGAGCGGATGCGTGCCCGATGCCATGATGGACAGATTGTAGTCGCGGGCGATGGCGCCCGTCGCAGAGCGCAGGCCGGACAATTGGGAGCGCGCCTCGGCGAAATCCTTCATGGGCTTCGTCGCGATCTCGATCTGGGGCTCGAGCATCTCGGGCTGGATGCCGTCCGAGAGCTGCTCCCGGCAGGAGGCGAAGAACTCCCTGATTCTTCCCTTGGCCACGTCCCGTTTGGCGGCATCGTTCACGAAGTATTCTTCCTCGATGCCGAACTTGAAATCCCAGCTCATTTCCCGGTTTCCTCTATTTTTTTCAGGAATGACCCTTACGCGCAGGATGACCTCCCGCCCGCTCCACACTCTGCTTGAATAGGGCGTGAATGGGGCGAATCGGCTCTAAACTGCTAAGCTTGTAAAACTAGAGGCGAATTGGCCTGCCCCATCGTAAGACGGGCGCGTCAGTGCCAGTCGCCAAGGACCGACTGAACGATCGCGAGGGCTGCCACTGCGGCGGTGTCGGCTCGCAGGATTCGCGGTCCCAACGATACGCAAACACATCTTTCGTGGGCGGCGACAAGCGCTCTCTCCTGGTCGGTAAATCCCCCTTCGGGGCCCACGATAACGGCAAGGCCTGCTGGATTGTTCCCAAGCTTGGCCAGAGCTTCGACCGGATTGGAAACCGGCGCATTCTCGTCGCAGAACACAAGGACGCGATCCTTTTCCAAGGCATTGAGAAAACGCTTTAAATTCTCCTCTTCACGCACCTCCGGAATCGTCAGGATCCCGCACTGCTCCACCGCCTCGACGGCGTTGCTGCGCATGCGTTCCAGGTTGACCCGGGTGCTCTGCGTCCGCCGTGTGATGACCGGCTGGAGAATCCCTGCGCCCATCTCGACCGCCTTCTGGACCATGTAATCCAGCCGCGCATGCTTGAGGGGCGCGAAGGCATAGATCAGGTCGGGCCGGGTGGTCTGCGCCCGGGTCTGCTCCGCACAGACGAGGTCGGCGGATTTGCGTCCCTCCACGGACACTTCAGCCCGCCATTCCCCGTCCTGCCCATTGAAGATCAGGACACTCTCCCCATCCCGGAGGCGCAATACATTCAACAGATAATTGGCCTGTCCCCGGTCGAGAGCGATCCTCGCGTTCTTTTGAAGAGGCACTGAGACGAAGAGGCGGGGGGCGTTGAAATCGTAAGCGGCCATGGGATTTCTGGAGGGTTGAGGGATTCCTGGAGGGCTGAACGACGGAGCATTACCAAGTTCCCCCGTGCCTGAGGAGGGGTTGCAGGCCGCCGGTCATCTGGGATTAAGGTGTGCCATGGCACAGCTCGATGCACAGCTTGGTCTCGGGCGACCAATCGCCCCTTGGCCTGAGGGGCCGTAACCTGTTAACAGAGCACAAGTCCGCGAGACGTCGCGGGCTTCATGAAGGGTTTTTGCCATGACGCACATCCGTCCGACCTTAATGGCCGCGCTTGCCGCCGTTGGCATTTTCGCATCCGCTCCTGCCTTTGCGCAGTCGAACGCCTGTCAGGACGGTCAGAAGATCCTGGTCGAGCGCCAGGATCTGGTCAAGCAGATCAACGGCCTGACCGGCGGAGGCAAGAAGAAGCAGATCGATCCCCGCGCCGCCTGCACGGTCTTCGGCAAGCTCGTGACCAACGGGGACGCCGGCCTGAAGTGGATGACCGCGAACAAGGACTGGTGCCAGGTTCCCGATCAGGTGGTGGAGAATTTCCAGCAGGATCATAAGCGCGCCCAGTCCTTCAAGACCCAGGCCTGCGGTGCGGCCGCGAAGATGGCCGAAATGGAAAAGCGCGCCAAGCAGCAGGCCCAGCAGGGCACTCCCGGCCGCATCGGCGGCGGCCTGACCGGTACGCTGAGCGTGCCCAAGGGCGCTCTCTAATCGAGGTCGAGACCGTCATGGAGCGTCCCGGGGCGTCATCCCTTCCCGATGCCGTGCGCGGCCATTGGGCCGACCGGTGGGCCCCGCAGCGCCTGCGCCCTTATCTGCGCCTGGCGCGGATCGAGCGGCCGATCGGCTGGTGGCTGCTGCTGCTTCCCTGCTGGTGGTCCGCGGCCTTGGCGGCCCTCGTAAAGGGGCAGCCCTATCCCGACCCGCTTCATTGCCTCCTCTTCCTGATCGGCGCCGTCGCCATGCGCGGCGCGGGCTGCACCTACAACGACATCGTCGACCGGGATCTCGACCTTCGTGTGGAGCGGACCCGCCAGCGTCCCCTGCCCTCCGGTCAGGTCAGCCTCAAGGGAGCGCTCGCCTTCCTCGGGCTCCAGGGACTCATCGGGCTCCTCGTTCTCCTGCAATTCAATGGCTTCGCCATCCTCACGGGCTTCGGCTCCCTGGCGGTCGTCGCGCTTTATCCCTTCATGAAGCGGTTCTTCTGGATGCCGCAGATCGTGCTGGGGCTCGCCTTTTCCTGGGGCGCCCTGATGGGATGGGCCGCCGCCTTCGGCTCCTTGAGCCTGACCCCGGTCCTGCTCTATCTCGCCAGCATCGCCTGGGTCGTGGGATACGACACCATCTATGCCCTCCAGGATATCGAAGACGACGAGATCGCCGGCATCAAATCCTCCGCCCGCTTCTTCGGCGAGCGCGTGACACTGGGCGTCGGCATCTGCTACGGCCTGACCATCCTGCTCATGACCGCGGCCTTCGTCCAGGCCGGCGTGGGCATCGCCTCCTTCATAGGCCTCGGTCTCTTCGCCCTGCATCTCGGCTGGCAGGTGGCCCGGATCGACAGAGCCGATGGCGCGGGAGCCCTCAGGCTCTTCCGCTCCAACCGCGACGCGGGCCTGATCCTGTTCGCCACCATGATCGTCGACGCCCTTTTCTAGGCGCTCGGTTTCTGGGCCCGGCCGGGCCTTCTTTCGAATGAGGGGTGTGCCGCGAAGGAACAGAGTTTCTTCGCGATCCTCCCTGGTATCCGCCGCCCGGCCTACCCATTTTGAGAAGGATGCTTTCTCCTGTGTCCGATCCCCTGTCACCCCTGGCCGCAGCCGTACGCGATGCGGCGCGCCAGGCCGGAGCCCTCGCCCTCCCTTACTTTCGCGCGGGCGAACAGACGGCTGCGCGGCTCTGGTATAAGGGGCAGAGTTCCCCGGTCACGGAAGCGGACATCGCCCTCGACACCTTTCTGAAGGAGCACCTGACGGGCCTCTTCCCGCAGGCGGGATGGCTGTCGGAAGAGACGGCGGACAATCCCGCCCGACTGAACCGCACCCATGTCTGGGTGGTCGATCCGATCGACGGCACGCGCGCCTTCGCGTCCGGACATCCGGACTGGGCCGTGTCCATTGCCCTCGTGAAGGATGGGACGCCCGTTCTCGGCATTCTGCACGCCCCCGTTCACGATCGTCTCTACGAAGCAAGTCTCGGCGGCGGTGCCTGGTGCAACGGCGAAAGGCTCCGGCTCACCGAGACGCTTCCCGCGGATCCGATGCGCGTGGCGGGCCCCAAACCCCTGGTGGACAGGTTCGAGCGCCAGGTCGGCCCCGTCGAGCGGCTGCCCAAGGTGCCCTCTCTGGCGCTGCGCCTCGCCCGTGTGGCGGACGGCTCGATCGATGTCGGCCTCGTTTCCCACAATTCACAGGACTGGGATATCGCCGCCGCCGATCTCATCCTGCGCGAGGCTGGCGGCCTGCTGACGGATTTCGCTGGTTTGCCACCGACTTACAACCAACCTCAGCCGAAACACGGCGAGATGATTGCCGTTGCGTCACGGTTGCATCCTCGTGCTATTGGAGCCATGAGGACCTGATCAAGGTCGCCTCATGGCGTTATCCCATTCCCGCATCCATTCGGAAGAGTTCTGAAAACATGACCGATACGTCCGGCAAGCAGCTGCTCCATCTGGTTTTCGGCGGTGAGCTCACGAGCCTCGAAACCATCGATTTCAAGGATCTTACCAAGCTCGACATCGTCGGAATCTACCCGAACTACGCCACTGCCCATGCTGCCTGGAAGGCCAAGGCGCAGGCAACGGTCGACAATGCCCAGATGCGCTATTTCATCGTGCATCTGCACCGCCTTCTGGAGCCGCAGGCTTAAGGGCTTCACGGCCAAGATGGGTCTCGTCAAACGCATCGTTCGGTCGCGACCGGTCCAGGAAGCCTTGGGCTTCGTGGTCGCGAGCTATCTGAAATTCGTGCAGCGCACGAACCGGTTCGTCATGGAACCGGCGGATGCCTACGATCGGATCGGCCCCCAGATGCCCGTGATCGCCGCCATGTGGCACGGGCAGCATTTCATGATCCATTTCGCCAAGCGGCCCCAGGACCGGGCGGCGAGCCTCGTCTCCCGCTCCGGTGACGGAGAGTTCAACGCGGTCGCCCTGCGCCATCTCGGCATCAGGGCCATCCGCGGATCGGGTGCGCGCGGCCGCGATATCCGCAAGAAGGGCGGCATTCAGGCCATGCGCGCCATGCTCAAGGCGCTGGCGGGCGGTGAAATGGTGGTGATGACCGCGGACATTCCCAAGATCTCGCGGGTCTGTGGACAGGGCATCGTGACCCTGGCGCAGATGTCCGGCCGCCCCATCGTGCCGGTTGCCGTGGTCACCAGCCGCCGCATTGATTTCGACAGCTGGGACAGGGCCAGCATCGGCCTGCCCTTCGGGCGCGGCGCGATGGTGCTCGGCGAGCCGGTCCATGTCCCGCGGGATGCGGATGCGACCACGCTCGAGGCCCTTCGTCTCCGGGTGGAGCGGGAGCTCGATGCCGTTCACGAGCGCGCCTACGCCCTCGTCGGGTCGCAGGACCCCGGAGCGAAACCATCGCCGGCCTTCGCAGGGGAATCGCACGCGTGAGCACCCCGTTTCTCTTCAGGGCCTACCGCACGGCCACGGCCCTTCTCGAACCCGCCGTCCTCGGACTTCTTCTGTGGCGGCAGCGCAAGGGGCGCGAGGACCGCACGCGCCTGGGCGAGCGCCAGGGCCACCCCAGTCGTCAGAGACCCAAAGGCCATCTGATCTGGGTCCACGGCGCGAGCATCGGCGAGACCCTGTCCCTGCTGCCCGTCGTCGAGCGCCTGACCCAGCGCGGCCTTTCGGTCCTCGTGACCTCCGGAACCCGCACCTCGGCCGCCCTCATCGCACGCCGTCTGCCGCCCGGGGCGCTCCACCAGTTCATGCCTCTCGACGTGCCGCGCTACATGCGGCGCTTCCTCGATCACTGGCGGCCCGATCTCGCTCTCATCGCGGAATCCGAGATCTGGCCGAACACCGTCATGGCCCTCGACGAGCGGCATATTCCGCTCGTCCTGGTCAACGGGCGGATGTCGGACCGGTCCTTCAAGCGCTGGCAGAAATTTCCATCCGTCATCGGAGGGCTGCTGGAGCGCTTCGCCCTGTGCCTCGCCCAAAGCCAGGACGATGCGGCGCGGCTTGCCCAGCTGGGGGCGCCCCGCGTCCTCGTGACCGGCAATCTCAAATTCGACGCCTCCCCTCCTCCGGCCGATCCGCGTGTCGTCGCGCATCTGTCGGGGCTCATCGCGGGCCGTCCCGTCTGGCTCGCCGCCAGCACGCATGCGGGCGAGGAAGGCGTCATCGTCGCGGTGCACCGGGCGCTCGCCAAACGGCACCCGCAGCTGCTCACGATCATCGCGCCGCGCCATCCCCACCGCGGGCCCGAGGTAGCCGCCATCGCCACGCAGGCCGGTCTGCGCGCCGGCCGCCGCTCCGAAGGCATTCACCCCGACCGCGCCACCGACATCTATGTGGCCGACACGGTAGGGGAGATGGGCCTGTTCTACAGATTGTCCCCGATCGTCGTGATGGGCGGCTCCCTGGTCGCTCATGGAGGGCAAAACCCGATCGAGCCCGCCAAGCTCGGCGCGGCCATTCTTCACGGGCCCCATGTCCACAACTTCGACGACGTCTATGCAGCCATCGACGAGGGGCGCGGCGCCCTGATGGTGAAGGACAGCACGGCCCTGGCGCGGGCCGTCAGCGAGCTTCTGAGCAATCCCGCGCTCGCCCGCGACATGGCCCGGGCCGCCGGAGAGGCCGTACAGGCCCTCGGCGGCGCCGTGGAGCGCACCATGCAATCCATCGATCCCTTCATCGCACAGGCCAAGCTCGGGGCGCGACGCTGATGCGTGCGCCAGCCTTCTGGTGGCTGCCCCGCTCCTCCTTCATGGCGAACCTTCTGCGTCCGGCCGCGTCGGTCTACGGTGCCATTGCGGGCCACCGGATGCGGCAGCACGGCGAACGCGCCGCCCTCCCCGTCGTCTGCATCGGCAATTTCACGGCCGGAGGCGCCGGCAAGACGCCCACGGCCCTCGCCGTCGCGGAGATCCTCGACGCGGCGGGCGAAAGCCCCGCCTTCCTGTCGCGCGGATATGGCGGCAATCTTCGCGGCCCAGTGCAGGTGCAGCCGCAACACAAGGCCGGTGACGTGGGGGACGAGCCCCTTCTTCTGGCCGCCATGGCGCCTGCCATCATATCGGCGGACCGTCCGGCGGGCGCACGCCTCGCCCATGAGATCGGAGCCACGGTGCTGATCATGGATGACGGCCTGCAGAATCCGTCGCTCCGGAAGGACTGCACCATCGCGGTCGTCGATGGGGTCACGGGAATCGGCAACGGTTTGCCCCTGCCCGCAGGGCCCTTGCGCGCGCCGATGCCGGCGCAATGGCCCGCCGTCGATGCGGTGCTCGTGATCGGCACCGGCGCGGGCGGGACAAGCGTGGCGGATCTGGCGCATCACTGGGGCAAGCGTGTCTTCAGCGGCCATCTCGCTCCCGGCCGGGCGCTTGCCGACGCGCTCCGGGGTCGGAGGGTCCTGGCCTTTGCGGGCATCGGACGTCCGGAGAAATTCTTCGAAACCTTGCGCGCCTGCGGTGCGATCCTCGAGGAGACGCGCGCCTTTCCGGACCATCACCCCTACACTCTCGCCGATCTCGACGAACTTCGCCGGCAGGCTGCATCCCGCGGGCTTCAGGCCATCACGACCGAGAAGGATTTCGTGCGCATCGCCGGCCTGAACGGCCCGGGAGCCTGGACCGACCTGATGGTTCTGCCCGTGCGGCTTCACCTTCACGACGAGAACGGACTGCGCAATTTCATCCTGCGCAAGATCGGCGACAGGCGCCTGTCGCGTCCTTGAGCGACGGAAACGTCAGCCTTTCCCAGGAAGCGTCTTCCCGGTGATGCGCATCATCACCACCTCGGGCGAGGCATAAGCTTCCTGCAGCTCCACGCTCCAGTACTTCAGTTCGTCGAGGGGAATGGGCTTGCCGGTCACGGCGCAGCGCACGAACGCTCCGGGCTTTATGATCCGCAGGTTGCTGTCGAGATATTGCACGACGGCCTCACCGCCACCGCGCTCGTGCTTGTTCATCATTCCCGGCCATCGCAGGTTCGCAGACACTTTATAAGGATAAGGGCGCGAGGTGCACGGTTTTCAATGCCGACGCGCCGCAGGTTCGACGGATGCGCTAGAACAACGCGCCCTGCTCTTCCTTCGCGACGAGCTTGGGCTTCACCGGCTTCGGGCGGGAACCGATGCGCCCGCCCGTGGCCTCGACCTGACCGTCGGCGAATTCGAGCACGAGAGGCTGCCCGTCGAGCACCGCATCCGCCGTGCGCAGGGGCTGCCCCTCCGCGTCGCGCACGAGCGCGTAGCCGCGCTGGAGCACGGATTTGTAGTTCAGGCTGTCGAAGAGCTTCGACACCGCGTTCAGCCGGTCTGCCTTTCGCGTAATCTGCCCTTTGAGCGCAGGCGCCAGGCGTTCGGCCACGCGCCGCACGAGTTCGGAGGATTGCGCGATGCGCGTGCGCTCGGCGCGCAGCAGGGTCTCCCGCGAGACGACCAGACGGCGGTCGAGCTGCTTGAGGGTCTCCTTGCGCAACGTCACCAAACGGCAGACCGCGTTGTAGGGGCGCGAGCCGATTGCATCGAGCTTGGCCCGCATGCGCGCCACGTTCGCCACCGGAGAGACATGCGCGAGCTGGCGCGCGGCTTTCAACAGCCGCTCCTCGTGTCCGCGCGCATTGCGGGCGAGGGCCGGATAGAGCCTCGCCGCGGCGAGATCCAGCCGCTGGCGCTTCGGCGAGAACAGGGCCTCGGGCGTCGGCAGGGCGCGGGCCGTCGCGCGAAGATCGGAACGGCGGCGCTCGACGAGGCGCAGCATCGTCTCCGTATGGCGGCGGGCGAGGTCGTTGACGCTGGCCGCGAGCTCGACGCGCACCGGCACGACCATTTCCGCCGCGCCCGTCGGGGTCGGCGCCCGCACGTCCGCGGCGTAGTCGATGAGGGTCGTATCGGTTTCGTGCCCCACCGCCGAGACGAGCGGAATCTCGCTCTCGGCCGCGGCCCTCACGACGATCTCTTCGTTGAAGCCCCAAAGGTCCTCGATGGAGCCGCCGCCCCGTGCGACGATGAGCACATCGGGACGCGGAATCCTGCCGCCAGGATCCAGGGCATTGAAGCCGCGGATGGCGGCCGCCACCTCCGCCGCGCAGGTCTCGCCCTGCACGCGCACGGGCCAGACCAGCACATGGCGCGGGAAACGATCCTCCAGCCGATGGAGGATGTCCCGGATCACGGCACCCGTGGGCGAGGTCACGACGCCAATCACCCGGGGCAGGAACGGCAGGCGCCGCTTGCGCTCGGCCGTGAAGAGGCCTTCGGCGGTCAGCTTGCGGCGACGCTCCTCCAGCAACGCCATGAGCGCGCCGATGCCGGCGGGCTCCAGGCTGTCGACGACGATCTGGTATTTGGAAGAGCCCGGAAAGGTGGTGATGCGCCCGATGGCGATGACCTCCATCCCCTCCTCAGGGCGGATCTTGAGCTTGGCGAAGGAGCCCTTCCAGATCACCGCGTCGATGCGGGCGTTCTGATCCTTCAGGCAGAAATAGGCATGCCCCGACGAATGGGGCCCGCGATAGCCCGACACTTCACCCCGCAGGCGGACAAAACCGAACGCATCCTCAAGGGTGCGCTTGAGAGCGCCCGCGAGATCCGAAACGGACCATTCCTGGGCATTGGAGGGAGCTTTTGCTGCGAACATGAGGAGAACCTAGTCGCTCCACCCCTCCTCTGCCAAGGCCGCGGGCCGGGCCCGGAACCGGCAATCCTCATGGAATTCCCGATTGTCCACTGCCGGAACGACGCAGAGCCTTCGCCGCCGGGACCATGAGCCTGCGCCCGGAAACGGCCTCGCCAGGACGGGCGAACGGCCTTCGGGCGGCCCGCGCCTCCGGCGGCCCCGAACGATGCGCCAGCCTCAAGCGACACACCGAATGGATCCCAAAAGTGGGTTCCGCTTTCGAGTCCGATGCTCTAAGAGCCCAGACGTCTTCACAGAGGGCTTACAGCCATGAACATCCTTCTCATCGGTTCGGGCGGCCGCGAGCACGCCCTGGCGCGCTCCCTGTCGGCCAGCGCCCTCTGCCAGCGCCTTTTCATCGCTCCCGGCAATCCGGGCACCGCGAAACACGGCACCAACGTCACCCTCGACGTGACCGACCACGCGGCAGTGATCGATTTCTGCCGGGTGATGGCCATCGGCTTCGTCGTGGTGGGGCCGGAAGCTCCCCTGGTGGCCGGGCTCGTGGACGACCTGACCGCCGCCGGCATCAAGACCTTCGGGCCCAGCAAGGCGGCCGCCCAGCTCGAGGGCTCGAAGGCCTTCACCAAGGATCTGTGCGCCGAGTTCGGCATCCCCACCGCGGCCTACCGGCGCTTCACGGACGCGCAGACCGCCAAGACCTATATCCGCAGCTACGGCGTTCCCATCGTGGTGAAGGCGGACGGCCTTGCCGCCGGCAAGGGCGTGGTGGTGGCGACCTCCTTCGAGGAGGCGGAGGCCGCCATCGACATGATGATCGGCGGGGGCCTCGGTGCGGCCGGGGCCGAGGTGGTGATCGAGGCCTTCCTCGAAGGCGAGGAAGCGAGCTTCTTCGCGCTGTGCGACGGCACCAACGCAGTTCCCTTCGGCACGGCGCAGGATCACAAGCGCGTGTTCGACCGCGATGAGGGACCGAATACGGGCGGCATGGGCGCCTATTCGCCCGCGGCGGTTCTCACGCCCGAGCTGCAGGCGCGCGTCATGCGCGAGATCATCGGACCCACGCTCGAAGGCATGGCCTCGCGCGGAGCGCCCTACAAGGGCATTCTCTATGCGGGCCTTATGCTTACTGCCGAGGGGCCGCAGCTCATCGAGTACAATGCGCGCCTCGGCGATCCCGAGACCCAGGTGCTGCTGCCGCGCCTCACATCCGATCTCGCGGAGGCGTTTCTCGCCGCCTGCGACGGCAGGCTCGACACCGTGTCCCTTCACTGGTCGGACAAGGCTGCGCTCACGGTCGTCATGGCGGCGAAAGGCTATCCCGGCGCCGTCGAGAAGGGCTCCGAGATCCGGGGCATCGACAAGGCCGAAGCGCTCGACGGCGTCATCGTCTTCCACGCCGGCACGAAGCAGGACGGCGACCGGATCCTCGCCAATGGCGGGCGCGTGCTGAACGTCACCGCGCTCGGCGAAACGATCACGCAGGCGCAGGCGAAGGCCTACGAAGCCGTCTCCAGGATCGACTGGCCGGAGGGCTTCTGCCGCCGCGATATCGGCTGGCGCGCGGTGGAGCGCGAGCGGGGCTGACAAACCGCTGAGCTCCCCTGGCGCATCCTGCGGACCCGGCGGGCCGCGCTAGCAAAAAGTGGAGTCCACTTTTGGGTTCGATGCTCTAGGTTCGGAAAGACCACATCCCTGCAATCCCTGCACCAGTGAGCGGCCTTTCCATGAGCGACGATCTCTTCCCCGGTTTCGAGAGTCACTGGATCGATACGGAGATCGGACGGATCTTCGCGCGCTCGAAGGGCGATGGCCCGCCGCTGGTGCTGCTGCACGGATTTCCGCAGACGCACGCCATGTGGCACCACCTGGCGCCGACCCTCGCCGAGACGCACAGGGTCGTGTGCATGGATCTGCGCGGCTATGGCTGGTCGAAGGCGCCGAGGGGCGACGAGAGGCACGAGACCTATTCCAAGCGCGCCATGGGAGAGGACGTCATCCGCGTCATGGGAGCCTTGGGCCACGTGCGTTTTTCCGTCATCGGCCACGATCGCGGCGCGCGCGTGGGTTATCGCCTGGCGCTCGACCATCCCGGCCGCGTGGAACGCCTCGCCCTTCTCGACATCCTGCCGACCTATCACATGTGGGAGCAGATGCGCTCAGGGGCCATGCCCGAGGCGCATTGGGGCTATCTCTCGCAAGCCTATCCGAAGCCGGAAGAGGACATCGCCCGCGATCCCATCCCCTATTTCGAGGGTCTGATGAAGGCCTGGTCCGCGGCGGGCGACCTCAGCGCCTTCGATCCCCGCGCCCTCGAATCCTACCGGCAGAGCTGCAACGACCCGACCCGCATCCATGCCTTCTGCGAGGATTACAGGGCCGGCGCCACGCGCGATCTCGAAGCCGACGAGGCGGATCTCGCGGCGGGCCGGACGATCCAGTGTCCGACCTGCCTGATCTGGAGCGATTACGAGTTCGTCAGCGGCCCCGTCGGGGATGAGAAGCAGCCGCTGGAGGTCTGGCGCCAGAGCTTCGCCCCCAAGGCGCACGGCACCGGCGTCACCTCGGGCCACTTCGTGGCGGAGGAGAACCCGAGCGCGACCCTGGAGGCGCTGCAGGATTTTCTGGGATAGTCACCACGCATCGAGCGATATAGAATATCGCTCGATGCGAAAGTTCATCCGCTTCATCCTTTGCTTGGCCGTGGTGATGGCTATGGCCGCAGGGCTCGGCGCGGTTTACGTCATTCTCTACGAGCCCAGCCGCACGGTCCATCCGATGCGTGGCATCGATGTGTCCCACCATCAAAAGGAAATCGATTGGCGGAAGGTGGCACGCGATGACGTCGCCTTCGCGTTCATCAAGGCCTCGGAAGGCGGCGATTACCGCGACACGCGATTTGCCGCGAACTGGAGAGAAGCTCAGGCAGCCGGTCTGAAAGTCGGTGCTTATCACTTCTTCACCTTCTGCCGCCCCGGCCGCGATCAAGCCAGGAACTTCCTTGACGCGCTCGGGCAGGACAAAGGTTCGCTCCCGGCAGCTCTCGACCTTGAGTTTGGCGGGAATTGCGCCACGAAGCCGGAGCCCTCCGCAATCCGAGCCGAGATCGACAGCTTTCTTGCGGCGGTCGAGGAGCAGACCGGCAGGCCCGCCATTCTCTATGTCACGCCCGAATTCTGGGACGCCTACAAGGACATCCTGCCCCGAAGGCCGCTCTGGGTCCGCTCGCTTTTCAGGCGCCCCGATGACGAGCAATGGAGCGTCTGGCAATATCACAATGCAGGCAGCGTCGACGGCATCGTTGGGCAGGTCGATCTGAATGTCATTCGCGACATGGCAGTGCTCACCCGCTAACGAGCCGCAGGATTTCCTGAGGTCCTGAGAATCAATCCCGCGTCTCGTCGGAGCTCACAGGTTACGCGACTCCTTCGTCATTCCCGGCCATGGCGGAACGGGAGCGTGACGAATAAGGGAAACCCTATCGCCTCTCCTCGAAGAACGCCTTGAGCAGGGCCGCCGCCTCGCTTTCGCGAATGCCGCCATAGACCTCCGGCGCGTGGTGGCAGGTCGGCTGGTCGAAGAAGCGGACGCCGTGGTCCACCGCGCCGCCCTTCGGATCGGGCGCGGCGTAATAGACCCGCCGGATGCGCGCGAAGGAGATCGCGCCCGCGCACATGGTGCAGGGTTCGAGCGTCACGTAGAGATCGCAGCCGGAGAGCCGCTCGTCGTCCAGCGCCTCGCAGGCGCGGCGGATGGCGAGCATCTCCGCATGGGCGGACGGATCCCGCAGCTCCCGGGGGCGGTTGCCCGCCGAGGCGACGACGCGGCCGTCCTTGACGATAGCGGCCCCGACGGGCACCTCCCCGCGCGCGGCGGCGGCGCGGGCCTCCTCGAAGGCCGCGCTCATCGGATCCCCCCTCGCCGGATCGGATGGATTGCGATCGTCGTTATCCATGTCTCTCGCTTCTGTTTCTTTCCTCTGCTATCAGGCTCCCATGACCGACAGCAACGACGATAATCGCAAGGGCCGTTCCTCGGGACGCTCCGACCGTGGCCGCACCACCGGTGACCGGCCCTTCCGCAAACCCCGCGAAGGCGGCGAGCGCCCCTTCCGCGCACGGGGCGAGGACGAGCGTCCCCGCAAGCCCCGCGCCGCGGGCGACAAGCCTTTCCGCAGCCGCGACAATGACGAGCGCCCGCGCCGCCCCCGGCCGGAAGGCGACAAGCCCTTCCGCAGCCGCGACAACGACGAGCGCCCGCGCCGCCCCCGGCCGGAAGGCGACAAGCCCTTCCGAGCCCGCCGCGAGGATGGTGACCGCCCCTTCCGGGGCCGTGGCGGCGAGGATCGCCCGCGCCGCTTCGACCGTTCCGCCGAGGAGCGCCCCCACCGCAGGCGTGAGGAGCAGCGCCCGGAGGTTTCGAGCGAGGCCGCACAGGAGCCAGCCGAGGACCGCATCGCCAAGGTGATCGCCCGTGCGGGCATCGCCTCCCGGCGCGACGCGGAGGCGATGATCGCGGAAGGCCGCGTCACCCTCAACGGCCAGGTTCTGGAGAGCCCCGCCGTCAACGTGACGGCCGCCGACATGATCACCGTGGACGGGGAGCCCCTGCCCACCAAGGAGCGCACGCGCCTGTGGCTCTACCACAAGCCGCGCGGCCTCGTGACCACGGCGCGCGACCCGGAAGGGCGAGCCACCGTGTTCGACAACCTGCCCGAGGACCTGCCCCGCGTGGTGGCGGTGGGCCGGCTCGACATCAACACCGAAGGCCTGCTGCTGCTCACCAATGACGGCGGCCTCGCCCGCGTGATCGCCCATCCCGATACCGGCTGGCTGCGCCGCTACAAGGTGCGCGCCCACGGCGAGATCACGCAGGCCGATCTCGACGGGCTTCGCGACGGCATCACCATCGACGGCATTGAATACGGTCCCGTCGAGGCGCGCCTCGACCGCATGCAGGGCGACAACGTGTGGATCACGATGGGCCTGCGCGAAGGCAAGAACCGCGAGATCAAGCGCATCCTCGAACATCTCGGCATGCAGGTGAACCGCCTGATCCGCATGTCCTTCGGCCCGTTCCAGCTCGGCGATCTCGAGCAGGGCCTGGTCGAGGAAGTGAAGACGAAGGTGCTCAAGGATCAACTCGGCGACGCTCTCGCGGCCGAGGCGGGCGTCGATTTCGAAAGCCCGGTGCGCGAGCCCATCGCGCCCTTCGGCTCCCCGGCGAAGGAGCGCAAGTTCCGCGAGGATCGCGACGAGCGCCCCGCCCGCTTCGGTCGCGGCGGCGATGACCGCCCGCGCCGTGGTCCCCCGCGCGGCGACGACGAGAGGCCTTTCCGCGCACGCGGGGGCGACCGCTTCGAGCGCGAAGAGGAAGAGCCCAAGAAGCGTCCCTCGCGCCTCGACGTGAAGAAGAGCGTCTGGCGCGCGGGCGAGACCGAGGAGGATGCGCCGCGCAAGCGCGTGCCGCGACGCGGCGCCGACCCGCGCGAGGCGCGCGTCGCCAGCGCGGAGCGCCAGCGCGAGCGCGTCGGCGCCATCGCCTCGCCGGAAGGCCGCAAGGTCGTGGTGGAGCGCATGGTCCGCCAGCCGCAGGAGGAAGAGGCTCCGGCAGCCCGCGGAGGCCGCGGCGCCTCCCGTGGCGAGGAGCGTCCCCGTCGCCGCGACGACCGCGACGCGGCGCCGTCCCGCTTCAAGCGCGAGGGAGGCGCAGGCCGTCCCCGTCGCGATGACGACGAGCGTCCGCGCCGTGCGGGGGGCGAGCGCCCGTTCCGCTCCCGCGAGGGCGGCGAGGATCGTCCGCGCAAGCCCTATGGAGAGCGCCCCTTCCGGGCCCGCGACGAAGGCGGCGACGACCGCCCGCGCCGTGGTCCCCCGCGTGGCGACGGCCCCTCGCGGGGCGGACCGCGCGGCGGCGGAGGCTTCAAAGGCGGCCCTCGCGGAGCCTCCAAGGGCGGCTTCAAGAAAGGCCCCGGCGGCGGATCCAAGGGCGGCCCGCGCGGCCGTCGCTGATGAGGTTTAGATCATGAGAATCGTGGGCGGGCGCTGGCGCGGCCGCTCGCTCAAGGGGCCGAGCTCGGACGCCATCCGCCCGACTTCGGACCGCCTGCGCGAGACGCTCTTCAACATCCTTCAGCACGGCTACGACGACCCGGTGGAAGGCGCGCGCGTGCTCGACCTGTTCGCGGGCACCGGCGCCATGGGGCTCGAGGCCCTCTCGCGCGGTGCAGCCTTCGCGCTCTTCGTCGACGACGGCGCGCAGGCGCGGGGCCTCATCCGCGAGAACGTGGAAGCTTTAGGCGCCGGCGGCGCGACGCGCCTCTTCCGACGCGACGCGACACGCATGGGCGAGGCCGCGCCCAATGCTCCCTTCTCGGTCGTCTTCTGCGATCCGCCCTATGGCAAGGACCTTGCGCCCAAAGCCCTGCGCGCCTGCGCCGAAGGCGGCTGGCTGACGCCCGGCGCGCTCGTCGTGGTGGAGGAAGCGCAAGGCGTCGAGGTCAGCCTGCCGGACGGCTTCGAGGAGATCGAGCGGCGGGATTACGGAGAGACCAAGGTGCTGTTCGGGCGGTTCAGCGGGTAACCATCCCGCTGCCATCCCGGGCCTGCGAAGCAGAGCTCGGGATCCATCACCCCCGACATCGCCCTATTTGCCCCCGCACCGCACGCCCGCTATACCGCCTCTTCCCGCTCCTCGCGTATGAAAGGCCTCCCATGAAAGCCGTTCTCTTCGAGCAATTCGGCCAGCCGCCCCGCGTTCAGACCGTGCCCGATCCGGCGCCGTCGGCCGAAGGCGTGGTGATCAAGGTGGAGGCGACGGGATTGTGCCGGAGCGACTGGCACGGCTGGATGGGGCACGATCCCGACGTGGTGCTGCCCCATGTGCCGGGCCATGAACTGGCGGGCACCGTCCTCGCCACCGGGAAGCAGGTGACCCGATGGAAGAAGGGCGACCGCGTCACGGTGCCGTTCGTCGGCGGATGCGGCCATTGCTTCGAGTGCAATTCCGGCAACCATCAGGTCTGCGAGCACCAATTCCAGCCGGGCTTCACGGCTTGGGGATCCTTCGCCGAATACGTGGCGGTCGATTACGCGGACACGAACCTCGTGGCGCTCCCTGAGAGCCTCGATTTCGAAACCGCCGCGAGCCTCGGCTGCCGCTTCGTGACCTCGTTCCGGGCCATCGTCGACCAGGGGCGCGTCGGACCGGGAGACTGGGTTGCCGTGCATGGCTGCGGCGGCGTCGGGCTGTCGGCGATCATGATCGCGGCCGCCATGGGGGCGAATGTCATCGCCATCGACCTCACGCAGGAGAAGCTCGACTTCGCAAGGCAGATGGGCGCGGTCGCGACCATCAACGCCCGCGAGGTCGCCGATGTGGTCGAGGCGGTGCGGGAGATCACGAAGGGCGGCGCGCATGTCTCCATCGACGCGCTCGGCCATCCGGCCACGTGCTTCAATTCCATCGCGAACCTGCGCCGCCGCGGGCGCCATGTGCAGATCGGCCTCATGCTGGGCGATCACGCCCGGCCGCAGATCCCGATGGATCGCGTGATCGGCTGGGAGCTGGAAATCCTCGGCAGCCACGGCATGCAGGCCTTCCGCTATCAGGCCATGATGAGCATGATCGAGACGGGCAAGCTCCTGCCGCACAAGCTCGTCGGCAAGAGGATCAGCCTGGAGGACGCCCCTGCCGCCCTCATGAACATGGACCGATTCGAGGGCCTCGGCATCAGCGTCATCACGCAGTTCTAAAGACATCGCTCGCGCAGCTCGGACGTGAACCGCGTGAGCGATGCTCCAGTGCTATTGTTTGGGCAACGCGTAGGCGATCACGTAATCGCCCGCCTTCGTGCCGAGCGAACCGTGTCCGCCCGCGACGACCAGCAGATATTGCCGCCCGTCCGCGCCGGTATAGGTCATGGGCGTCGCCTGCCCGCCCGCGGGCAGACGGTCCTCCCACAACTGCCGGCCGGTCGAGACGTCGTAGCCGCGGATGAAATAGTCGATGGTGCCCGACAGGAAGGCGACGCCGCCTGCGGTCATGATCGGCCCGCCGAGATTGGGCACGCCGAGCGGCAGCGGCAGCGGAACGGGGGCGGCGTCTCGCGTGGTGCCGTTCTTGTGCTTCCAGACGATTCTGCCCGTCGTGAGATCGGCGGCCGCCACATAGCCCCATGGCGGGGCCTGGCATGGAATGCCGAGGGGCGACGTGAAGGCATAGAGCTTCACGGCGAAAGGCGCGCCGAAATTCTCGTTGAGCGCCGGCAGGCTTCCTTCGGGGCGCTGGCTGCCCTGGACGTAGAGCGTCTTGTCGTTCTGGCGCGGAACGAGCCGCGACACGAACGCGAGATAGGTCGGCGTCGTGAAGGCGATCTGACGCTGCGGATCGACCGCGACGCTGCCCCAGTTGAAGACGCCGAAGTTGCCCGGATAGATCAGCGAGCCCTGGAGCGAGGGCGGCGTGTAGCGGCCCTCGTAGCGCAGCTTCTTGAACGCGATGCGGCAAGCGAGCTGATCGAACAGCGTCGCGCCCCACATGTCGCTCTCCTTCAGCGGCGGCGGATCGTAGGACAGGGCCGAGACCGGCTGCGTCGGCGCCGTTCTGTCGCCCTGCGCGGCGCCTTGCGGCGCAGGCTTTTCGGTGACGGGAAGCACGGGCTGTCCTGTACGCCGGTCGAGCACGTAGAGCTCGCCCTGCTTCGTCGGTTGCACGAGCGCGGGAACGTTCTGCCCGCCGATCGTCAGGTCGATGAGACTCGGCTGCGAGGGCACGTCGTAATCCCACAGGTCGTGATGCACGGTCTGGAAGACCCAGCGCAGCTGCCCGGTCGCGATGTCGAGCGCCACCACCGACGACGAGAAGCGCTCCACGTTCTCGCTGCGGTTGCCGCCCCATTGGTCGGGCGGCTGGTTGCCGAGCGGCACGTAGATCAGGCCGAGATCCTCGTCGACGCTGGAGATGGACCAGCTGTTCGGAGAGTTCGGCACATAGGTCTCGTCGGGCGCGATCGGCGTGGTGACGTCGGGCTTGCCCGAATCCCAGTTCCACACGAGAGCCCCGGTGTTGACGTCGAAGGCGCGGATGACGCCGGACTGCTCGGCGGTCGACACGTTGTCGAGAACCGTGCCGCCGACGACGATGACGCCCCGCGCCACCACGGGCGGCGACGTGGAATAATAGGCGCCCGGATTCACGTTCGGCATGTTGCGCCAGAGATTGATCTGCCCCGTCCCTCCGCCGAAGCTCGCGCAGACGGCGCCGGTGTCGGGATTGATGGCGATCAGACGGCCGTCGGCGGTCGGCATGAAGAGCTTCGCGTTGCATTCCGGCACCGTCTGTGCGCCTGCGGCCGCGGCGACCGGCAGATCGGGCACGGGCTTCGCCTGCCCGTCCTGCGGGGCCGCAGGCGCGGCCGCCGTCGCGCCGTCGCCGGGATAGTAGGATAGCCCGCGGCAGGTGAGATGCTGAAGCGCAAGCTCCCCGCGCACCTTCGGCTCGTAGCGCCAGATCTGCTGTCCGGTCGTCGCGTCGAGAGCGATGACGTCCTGATGCGGCGTGCACAGGAAAAGCCTGTTGCCGATCTTGAGAGGCGTCGCCTGAAATGTCGTCTCCTCGGGATCGCCCGGACGGCCGCGGATATCGCCCGTGCGATAGGTCCAGGCGACCTTGAGATTGGAGACGTTGGCGGGGGTGATCTGGTTCAGGGGTGAGTAGCGCTGCCCGTATCCGGTGCGCCCATAGGCGTGCCATTCGCCGGCCGGCACGCCGAGCGCATCGGGAGGAACCTGGGCGCGCGCATCGGGAGCGGCGCCTTCGATCGTGCGGTGATCGACGAACCAGGAGGCGACCGCGACCACGAGGGAGAGGCCGAGAATTGCGCTCAGCGGCAATCCCGCGCCGCGAAAGGCCGGCACCCGCGCCGGGATGGCGCGTTCGATCCCGTACGGCTCGGTCCTGAGGGCGCGCCTCACCCACGGCGTCAGCAGGAAGAGGCCGACCAGAAAGACCAGGCCGCCGCGCGCGCCGAGGGGCCACCAGTCGAGTCCGACCTCCCACAAGGCCCAGAGCAGCGTGCCCGCGACGACGATCGCATAGACCCAAAGAGCCGAAGGCCGCGCGATGACGAGGAGATAGGCCGTCACCAGAAAGCCGAGGCCCGCGAGACAATAGTACCAGGAGCCGCCGAGGCTGATCAGCCAGATGCCGCCCGCTCCCAGCGCCAATCCCATCAGCGCGATGACGATGCCTGTTCCGAGAAGAACAGGGCTCCACGACAACTTGTTCATGAGGTCCTCTGACAGGCCGATCGGGCACCCGCTAAAGCATCGGACGCAAAAGTGGGGCCCGGTTTTGCGCGAAAGGATGCTCGAAACCACAAAGGGCAAGGCATCGGACGTGAGATCGAGCACGCGTCCGATGCCTTAACGCCGGCTCCTAGGAATTGTTCACACATGGCCGAGCTTTTCCGGCCAAGTCACCGTCGCCGAGCCGAATTCCGGCCTCTCTCGACACAGCGATGCTCCCTGTGCCAGCCTGCCTGGCCGAAAATCTCCTGGAGGAAGCCATGGCCTATAAGCCCGCCGACAACCGTTACGACGAGATGATCTACAATCGCTGCGGACGAAGCGGCTTGAAGCTGCCGGCGATCTCGCTGGGGCTGTGGCACAATTTCGGAGAGGACAAATCGGCCGCGACCGCGCGGGAGATCTGCCGGACCGCCTTCGACCTGGGCATCACGCATTTCGACCTCGCCAACAATTACGGACCCCCTCCCGGCTCGGCCGAGACGCTGTTCGGAGAAATCCTGCGCAGCGAGTTCCACGGATTGCGCGACGAACTCGTGATCTCCACCAAGGCAGGCTACCGCATGTGGCCGGGCCCTTACGGCGAATGGGGCAGCCGCAAATATCTTCTCTCCAGCCTCGACCAGAGCCTCAGGCGCATGGGGCTCGACTATGTCGACATCTTCTATTCGCACCGCTTCGATCCGGAGACGCCGCTGGAGGAAACCATGATGGCGCTCGACTCCGCCGTGCGGCAGGGAAAGGCGCTCTATGTCGGCCTGTCTTCCTACAACGCGCAGCGCACTCGCGAAGCATTGGCCATTCTCCGCGAGCTCAAGACGCCCTGCATCATCCATCAGCCGAGCTATTCCATGCTCAACCGCTGGATCGAGGAGGACGGCCTTCTCGATGCGCTCGACGATCTCGGCATGGGCTCCATCGTGTTCTCGCCGCTGGCGCAAGGCATGCTGACCACGAAATATCTCGACGGCATTCCCGACAGCAGCAGAGCCGCGGCCGGCAAGTCGCTCAGGACGAGTTTTCTGAACGATGAGAACCTGTCGCGGATCCGCAGCCTCAACGACATCGCCGCGCGGCGCGGGCAAACGCTCGCGCAGATGGCCTTGGCCTGGGTCCTCCGCGGCGGACGCGTCACCTCCGCGCTGATCGGCGCGAGCCGCCCCGAACAGGTGGAGGATTGCGTCGGAGCGCTCAGGAATCCCACATTCACCCCGGATGAGCTTGCGGAGATCGACCGCTACGCCATGGAGGGCGGCCTCAATATCTGGGCGGCATCGTCGGAACGCACCGGCCCGGCGCGCTGAAGGCGTCCCCGTTCCGCAACGACTTGCGCCGCCGGGCGCTGTGCAGTGGATCGGCAGAGCGCCCATTCTTTCCTCATGGAATGAACGGGGACGCGGCATCTCCGCTCCTCGACTGCGTTGACGCCTCCGGCCTGCGCAGTACCATCGGGATGTCGCTGCGAGCTCTCGCACGCGGCCCACGCCCTGGACGCGGGATCAGCCTCTCGCAGCCAGGGCGCCCATTCTTGAACGTGTCATCGTGCCGTCACCTGATGCCGTTAGCGGTTTTCGCGTGGGGGCACACGGGATGGGCTTCACGGATGAACTGAGGCTCATCCCGCCTCCACGGCCCTGCGACGATCAAAGAGAGCGACAGAGGATGAAACCCGACGAACCGACCTCCTGCCCCAAATGGTTCCCGTTCCTTCTGATGGGGATGGGCTTCGTAGGGATCTTTGCACGTCAGGTCCTGATCTAAGCTGCTTAGACTTTTCCGGGAAACAGCGCTTGTTTTTGGCTTCGCCCCATTTGCGGACGGCGGGCCGGAGCCGCTTCGTCGAAACCGGCGCTACAGCGTCGGATGTGACATCGGACCGACATCCGATGCAGTCAGCCTCTGTTTTTGAGCATCTTTTCACGCAAAACCGGTTTCCACTTTGGCGTTCGATGCTCGAGGTTTCTGAGCAGTACCTCAAGTCAACGTCAGCGCTCCACGGCCCCCGTCGGTTATCAAAGGGCCGCGCCCTCCTCTCGTGTCATCCTCGCGCAGGTGGAGGCCCATATCCGCCGACGCCTCAGGAAAGAACACAGCGGCAACCGCTCGCTTCATTCTGTGCCGCCCCATCTGTTGGACGAATGTCCTATGGAATTACCCGAAAGGGGGATTGGAAAATAGTTAACGCAACATTAAGACGAGGCGTGGCGTTAACCATTCCAGCAGGTCGGGCCTATGGGCACTCGCAGCCGTATCGACAATCGCCGACAGGCCCGGCGCTTTCGCACGCAGCATCTCGCCAAGATCGTGCTAGGGCCCGATTCCATGATTTCCTGCCGGATCGAAGATATCTCGACCGGCGGCGCGAGAATTGCCCTCGATCAGAACACGGAACTGCCTGACGACTTCGAGATCTTCATCGCCGCCCACGACCTCCAGGTCCACCGGGCGCGCTTGTGCTGGCGCCACAGCGACTCCCTCGGCGTCCATTTCGTGCGCTCGACGGACCGGGCGGACGGTCGTCTGCAGCACATCGCCCATGCCCCCGGCTCGTTTCAGGACGAGTTCGACAGGGTGCGTGTCGAGGTGGAGCGCGATCCCGCGAGGCCGGCAAAGGTGCTGCACGGCGTCGCCTAGAGCAGCGCATCGTCGGACGCGGGAAACGGCTAGCGCCGCCCGAACAATCGCTCGATGTCGCTGAGCTTCAGCTCCACGTAGGTGGGCCGCCCGTGGTTGCACTGGCCGGAAAGCGGCGTGGCCTCCATCTCGCGGAGCAACGCGTTCATCTCTTCGGGCCGCATGCGCCGTCCCGCCCTAATGGAGCCGTGGCAGGACATGCGCGAGAGCACCCCGTCGAGCCGCTCCTCGAGCGGATTGGCGGCCCCTTGTCCCCATTCCGCGAGCGCATCCGCCACGTCCTGCACGAGCGCCTTGATCCGCCCACCCGCGAGGGCCGATGGCACTTCGCGCACGAGCAAGGCCCCGTGTCCGAATGGCTCGACGGCAAGGCCGAGGCCTTCCAGCATGGGGGCCTCCGCGAGCACCCGATCCGCATCGACCGGATCGAGTTCGACAACCTCGGGGATCAGCAGCAACTGGCGCGCGATGCCCGAGGATGCCCGCTCGCGCTTCAGGCGCTCGTAGACGAGGCGCTCATGCGCGGCATGCTGATCGACGATGACGATGCCGTCCTGCGTCTGCGCGACGATGTAGGTGCCGTGCACCTGCGCGCGCGCGGCGCCGAGGGGAGACGCCTCCGTCTCCGGCTCGATGTCGGTGAGCGTCGCGCGGCTGTCGGCAGAGGGAGCCGCGAGATCGGGTAGGCTCGCCTGCGTCTCCGCGAGCCCGGGAGCGGACGCAAATGCGTGCGGAGCGGGGTCGAGCGGCGCCTGCCAATGGGCGAAGCCGCTCGACGGGCGAATGACGGAAGGCCGGTGATGGCCATAGGCCGGGCGCGACGACAGCACGCCCTGCGGACGCAGGCTCTCCAGCGTGCGCGCGCCGACGGTCGAGGACGCGCGCATGGAAAAGCGCGTGATCGCCTCCTTGATGGCCGCCACCACGAAGCCGCGCACGAAGGCGGGGTCGCGAAAACGCACTTCGGTTTTGGCCGGATGCACATTCACGTCCACCGCGCGCGGATCGAGATCGATCATCATGGCGAGAACCGGATGGCGGTCGGAGGCCATCACGTCGGCATAGGCGCCCCGCACGGCGCCGAGCAGGAGCTTGTCGCGCACGGGCCGCCCGTTCACGACGAAATGAACCGCGGTGGAGGTGCCGCGATGATAGGTCGGAAGGCTCGCGAAACCCGTGAGCCGCACGCCCTCGCGCTCGACGCCGATCGTCATGGCGTTCTCGTTGAAGTCGGAGCCGAGAACGCGGGAAAGGCGGCGCAGGAACCCATGCTCGCCGGGTTCCTCCGGCGGATAGGTGAAGGACGTGATGTGCTCCCCGGACAGGGTGAAGCGCACGGTCGGATGCGCGATGGCGAGGCGCTTGACGATCTCCGCGACGGCCTGCGCCTCGGAGCGGTCGCTCTTCAGGAACTTGAGGCGCGCGGGCGTGGCGGCGAACAGATCCGTCACCTCGACGCGCGTGCCCTTGGGGGCCGGCGCGGGCCGCACGGGATGCTTCACGCCGCCCTCGACCACGATCATGGAACCGGTCTCCGCCTCCTTCGTGCGCGTCGTGATGGATAAGCGGGCCACCGCGCCGATGGACGGCAGAGCCTCGCCCCGGAAGCCCAGCGTGTTGATGGAAAACAGATCGCCGTCCGGCAGCTTGGAGGTGGCATGGCGCTCGACGGCGAGTTCGAGATCCCCCGGCGTCATGCCCTGCCCGTCGTCGACGATGCGGATCAGGCGGCGGCCACCGGCCTCGACGGCGATCTCGATGGAGCCCGCGCCCGCATCGACGGCGTTCTCGACGAGCTCCTTCACGGCGGCCGCAGGACGCTCGACAACCTCGCCCGCGGCGATGCGGTCGACGAGAATGGGATCGAGGCGGCGGACGAGCATGAGGCCCTTCACGTTCGAGGGAATCGGAAAAGACAAAGATAGGGGGCGAGGATTTCCAACGCCAGCAGCCGCGACGTTATTCCCCTGACGATTGAACGGTTCGGACGCGCCATCCTGTGCCGCCACGGCCGCCCCGCCCCTCGACATCGCCTCCCATCGTCATGGCCGCATCCGGTGCGGCCATCCACGTCTTGGAGGTCATGCGGTCAGAAGCGTCGATGCCCGGCAAGGCCGGGCATGAGGCCTTCACCCCTGCGCCAGGTACTGCTTGGCGAGGATCTTGCCCTCCTCCACCGCCGGCTGGTCGAACGGATCGACGCCAAGCGCATAGCCGGTGAGGATCGTCTCCAGCATGGAATGCATCAGCAGTTCGCCCACGGTGCGCTCGTCGAGCTTCTCGATGTGGATGCGCCGTGTCGGGCGGCCGTTCCGGGCGAGCGTATCGGCGGTTGCGCGGCCCTGGGCGGCCACCAGATCGCCGATGCGTTTGCCCCCGAAGCCCGCCTCTCCGGCGCGCTTGGCGAGCTTCTCGTCCATGAGCGGGCCCTTGCCGGCCACGTCCGTGGTCATGATGGTGAAGAGCTTGTCGTTGGGACCGGCGAGATAGAGCTGGAGCTGGCTGTGCTGATCCACCGGACCGATGGCGGCCACCGGCTGCGTGCCGTTGCCGTCCTTGCCGATGCTCTCGGCCCAGAGCTGCACCCACCAGCGGGTGAAGCGCTCCAGGCGATCCGCATAGGCCATGGTGACGGCGATGCCTTTGCCCTCTTGAGCGGCAGCCACGTTGAGCGCGGCGCCGAGGGCCGCCGGCGCATCCTTGGCGGCACTACCGTTGCGGAAGGGTTCATAGGCGTCGGCAGCGCCCTGGCGAATCGCCGCGATGTCGAGGCCGAGGACGGCTGCGGGCAGAAGGCCCACATTGGTGAGCACGGAATAGCGCCCGCCGATGCCCGTATGATGTTCCAGGAAACGCACGCCCTCCGGCTCAAGGAGGTCGCGCAGAGCGTTCCTGCCGCCGTCCTTTCGCGGCTCGGAGAGGCCCAGGATCACATCCTTGGGCATGGCCTTCAGGCCCGCCTTGTCGAGGGCGGACAGGACCGCGATGGTCTGCATCAGGGTCTCGCCCGTGCCGCCCGACTTCGAGATCGCCACGAAGCGCGTCGACGACAAAGGCAGCTTGTGCAGCACGTGGTCGAAGGTGATTGGGTCGAGATTGTCGAGGAAGTGAACCCGCGGACTTTCCGTGAAACGCCCGGCTCCCGGCACCGCGTAGTCCTTCAGCTGAGCGAGGGTCTGCCCACCCAGGCTCGAACCGCCGGTGCCGAGGAACACCACGTCCGTCGCGTCCAGGCGCAGCCGGGCGGCCGCCTCCTTGATGGAGGCGAGATCGTCCGTCGCGCGCGGCATATGGAGCAGGGGCAGGCGGCCCGACGCATCGTCCTCCGACAGCCGCTCCATGGCCTTGCCAACGGTCGCGAGGGCCGCCTCGAGCGCCCCCTGCGAAAGACCGCCCTCCCCGATGGTGGATGCCAGGGCGAGATCAATCGATTGCTGCAGGGCCATGCGGGTACTCTCCGACTCGTTTCATAGGAAAGCGAAACTTTAGGGCCGGACAGGGTGGTCGGCTAGAGGCTTGTCCCCTCGGACGGCAAAAGCGGGCGCTCGCTCGATCCGTCCGGGCTCCATGGAGGGAGAGCCCGACGTATTCATTTGCAGTATAACATTTCGCCTACGCCAAGGTCCACGGCACACTCAGAAAGAGAGCCGATGGCCCGCTAGAGCATCGGACGTGAGTTCGACGTCGCGTCCGACGCTGTAGGACAGGCAGGTCTAAAGCCCCGTCGGGCGTCCCGCGATGACGGTCAGCATCCTGCCGTCGCCGAAGATGCGGTCGGCCGCCTTGCGGATATCGGCCTGCGTGACCGCGGCCACTAATGGGTTGCGACGCCCGATATAGTCGATCCCGAGGTCCTCGAACGCGATCTGCGCGAGGGTATGGGCGATCTTCGTCGAGGTGTCGAAACCGAGAGCATAGGAGCCGATGAGGTAATCCTTCGCCTTCTGCAACTCCTCGTCGGAGGGACCTTCCTCCTTGAGACGCGCCATTTCGCTCCCGATCACATCGAGGCATTCCACCACGCGCTCGTTCTTGGTGGCGGTATAGCCCCAGGTCATGGTGGCGGCGCGATAACTGACGAGCGAGGTGCCGACGCTGTAGGCGAGGCCGCGCTTCTCGCGCACCTCCTGGAAAAGGCGCGACGTGAAGGAACCGCCGCCGAAGATGTGGTTCAGCACGTAGGCGGGGATGAATCCTGGATCGCGCCACGCGATGCCGGGCGTGCCGAACCGGATGACGGATTGCGGCACGTCGATGTCGACGAGGATGCGCGAGCCGACCTTCTGGAGGGATGCCGTCTCGATGACGGAGAGCGGCTTCGCCTCGGGCAGCGCACCGAAGACGTTGTCGAGCAGCGCCGAGAGATTGTCGGCCGAAATGGCGCCGACGACGGCGATCTTCACGCGGCCGCGCGCGATCATGGCGCGATGCATCGCCATGAGGTCGTCCCGCGTAATCGCCGCCACGCTCTCGGGCGTGCCCGAGGTGGGGCGCCCATAAGGATGGCCCGCAAAACCCTCCTCGAAGAAGCGGCGTGTCGCCATGACGCCCGGATCATTCTGCTGGTAGCGCAGGCCCGCGATGGTCTGAGCGCGCACGCGCTCGATGGCGTCCTGGTCGAAGCGCGGTTCGACGAGGGCGAGCCGCAAAAGCTCGAAGGCTTCGTCCGCATGCTTCACGAGCGTCTTCAGCGAGCCGCCGATCGCGTCGTTGCCCGCGTTGAAGGACAGCTCGATCGCACGCGCGGCGAGGCGCTCCTGAAAGGCGTCGGAATCGTACTCGCCCGCGCCCTCGTCGAGCAGGCGCGCCAGCATTTGCGCCACACCCGGCTTGTCGGCCGGATCATGCGCGGAGCCGCCTTCGAAAATGAAGGAGACGGCAATCAGCGGGACCACGTCTGATTCGACGTGCCAGGCCTCGACGCCGGCCGCGGAGGTCAGGGCCTTCACGGTCGTGGGGGACGAGGACAGGGTTTCAATGGAAGCGGTCATCTTTCCCTCGAATCTCAGGCAGGCGGTCAGGATGCCGACTTCTGCAGATAGCCCGTCACGGAGCGGCGGGCGACGAGATAGCGCTCGGCGGCGGAAGCGAGATCCTCCTTGAGCACGGTTTCGATTTCCACGGGCCAGCGGCGCACGTCCTCGATCGTCTCTCCGATGGCGAGAGCCGAACCGTAGATGCGTGCGAGCGATGACTGGCTGTCAGTGGAATAGATCGTCTCGGCCACGAGACGGGTCTTGGCGCGCTCGATGGAATCGGAATCGAGCGCCTCGGCGGGAATGGTCTTCAGCACCGCGTCCACCGCCTCTTCGAGCGCGGACAGGGAGACGCCTTCGGCCGGAACCGCGTAGACGCAGAAGCGCGTGTCCTCCATGGCGGAGGACATGTACCACGCGCCGGCATTCACCGCGACGCCGCGCTCCATCACGAGCTTGCGGTAGAGATAGGATGTGGGGCCGCCGCCGATCACCTCGGCGAGAAGCTCGAGCGCATAGCAGTCGCGATGCGTCGCCGTGCGGCAGGACGGCACGAGGTACAGCCGCTGCAGCGTCGGCTGCTCGACCTTCGGATCGGCCACCGTGATATGGCGCGCCGCCACCGGCTCGGGCTCGCGCGGGCGCACGCGCACCGGGCGCTTGCCCTGCGGGCCGATACGGCCGTAGGTGGCATCCGCGAGACGACGGACCTCGTCGGCCGTGACGTCGCCAGCTACGACCAGAATGGCGTTCTCGGGCGTATAGAAGCGCTTGTAGTAATCAAGCGCATGCTCCCGGTTGAGCGTCTCGATCTCGTGCATCCAGCCGATGATCGGAATGCCGTAAGGGTGGTGCACGAAGAGTGAAGCGGCCATCGCCTCGGACAGCTGCGCGGACGGATCGGTCTCCACGCGCATGCGGCGCTCTTCCAGCACCACGTCGCGCTCGGGGCCGATCACTGATTCCTCGAGCAGCAGATTGGTCATGCGGTCCGATTCGAACTCCATCATGACCTTCAGGTTCTCGCGCGCGACGCGCTGGAAATACGCAGTGTAGTCGAACGACGTGAAGGCGTTCTCCTGGCCGCCGAGGCCGGACACCACTTTCGAGAACTCACCCGCCGGGTGTTTCTCCGTGCCCTTGAACATCAGGTGCTCAAGGAAATGCGCGATGCCCGATTGCCCGATCGGATCATCGGCCGAACCGTTGCGATACCACACCATATGCGTCGCGACGGGCGCGCGATGATCGGGAATCACCACGACATCGAGGCCGTTGTCCAGGGTGAAGGAGGACAGATTCGGGCCGCTGCCTTCCGTGCGCCCGAAGGACGAGGCGTCGGCTCTGAGGATGGGCTTGGAGGCAGTCTTCATAATGGTTCAACCTTGGAAGCATCAAAACGTTTCGTAGGGTGATTCCTACGGGATAGTCTAATCGGGGACGCAAGCAAGCGAGGCAGGACACCTTTCGGTGCGACATGGTTTTGCGCCTGCGGACCTCAAGCAGGCTTGGCTTTGCGAGGTCCCTAGAACGTTTTCAGGCGAAGCGGGTGAAACCCGTTCGCCTGAAAATGAAGGAAAAGATGCGGTGCGGTACTACCTGCGCTGCTGCTGTTGCTGGATGAAAGCCTGCGCGCTGTCGGGGTCCCCCGTTGGCTTCGGATCGGCGGATGCCTTGAGAGGCGCACCGGGCGCGGCCTTCAGGAGATTGGCCGGCGGATCGCTCAGATAACGGCGCTCCAGGCCGTCTCCTTGGAGCTCCGCCTTCTGGTTCGTTCCGAACGCGCGCAACTCGTCCGGCGTCATGCGGCTGTTTTCCTTGCCCCAGCCTCCGGAAGGCTGCGGAAGGGAGTCGCGGCTGTTGGGATTGCGGCCGGCGCGGATCTCTTCGATGGACAGCCGCTTGCCTTCGCTGAGCTTGTAGAGCTCGGATTCCGTGTAGGGCGTCTTGGCTTCCTTCGCGGCCTTGCGGCGGGCCGCCACGTCCGGGTCCTTCGGCCAGTTGGCGTTGGTGGCCTCGGCGCCGTGCGACGCCACCGGAGGCGGGAGATCCATCTTGGGCGGCAGCACCAGAGGCGCGCGCTCATTGTAGATGATAGGATCTTTCTCCTTGGGAATGATGCCGATGCTGCCGAGCAGGCTCTTCACGGCCTCGCCCTCCTGCGCCAAAGCGGAGGATGCGGCCACCAGGAGCGCCAGCGCCCCCGCGAAGCCAAAAATTCTCATTCCCTTCATGGCACACCCACCATTGTGTCTCGTTATGTCTGGAACGCCTGATCGCTCTTTTGGGCGAACATATGGCAGCTTGACAGACAGACGGGGTTACCGGCCCCGTCGCCCTTCCAGAACGAAGGAGTCATAAAGCAATCCAATGACACCCGCAACGATGGCCGCATCGGCCACGTTGAAAACGTACCAGGACCAGTCCCCGACATGGAACTGGATGAAATCGAACACGGCTCCGTACCACAGCCGGTCGATGACGTTGCCGATCGCCCCGCCCACGATCAGCCCGAGGGACGCCGCCAGGAGCTTCGCCCTGGTGCGTCGGATCCAGACGGACAAGCCGATGGCGGCCAGAATCGAGACGATGATCAGGACCCAGCGCCCGAGATCCCCGTCCTGCTGGAAGAGACCGTAGGAGATGCCGCGATTCCAGACCACGATCAGCTTGAGGAACGGGGTCAGCACGATGGGCTCGTTGATCGGCAGATCGAGAACCCGATAGGCGTAGATCTTCGTGGCCTGATCGAGGATCAGGGTGATCAAGGCCAATGAAAATCCCAGGATCGGCGCCACTGAAAGCCCGTTCCGGGCCGTGCGGCCGCCGCCCCTGGAGACGCGGGGTTTGGCCGCCGCGCGGGAGCGCTGCGCCGCCGAGGAGGGAGCGCTCGAAGCCGGCGCCTGGGAGTTTTCGTCGTTGATCATTCGGCAGCCGCCTTCAGCCGGTCCCACTCACGAAGGGCTTCCGCATCCCGTGGCGTCACGTCCGGGTAATCCGGATCGCTGCCCACCTCGGGCGTGACTTTCCAGGAGCGGGCGCATTTGCGGCCTTGGGCGAGTTCCGGCACCACGGCCACGCCCTTTACGTCCTCGAGCCGGAACGCCTCCGCGGGCCCCTCGCCCTGCACCACCTGGATGGCCGAGGTGATGCAGATCTCGGCCATGTCGAGTCCCTGCACGGCCTCGAAGAGGCCCTGGTCGGCGATGATCACGAGGGGAGCCGCCTCCAGGCTCGCGCCGATGCGCTTCTGCGCGCGCTCGATCTCCAGCGCGCCGGTGACGACGCGGCGCACGCGGCGCACCTTCGCCCAGCGCTCTGCCAGCGCGTCGTTGCGCCATTCGGGCTGCACCTGCGGGAACGTCTCCAGATGCACGGATTCCGCATTCGGGAAGCGCGCGAGCCACGCCTCCTCGGCCGTGAAGGCGAGGATCGGCGCGATCCAGGCCACCACGCAGCGGAAGGTCTGGTCGATCACGGTCAGCGCGCTCTTGCGCGCGACGCTCGAGATGGGATCGCAGTAGAGCGTGTCCTTGCGAACGTCGAAGTAGAACGCCGACAGGTCCGTGGTCATGAACGAGTTGAGGAGGGCCACGACGCGCTTGTAGTCGTAGTTCGCGTAGGCCTCGCGCATCTCGCCATCGAGCTCCACGAGACGATGCAGCACGAAGCGCTCCAGCTCCGGCATCGCGCCGAACGCGACCTTGTCCGCTTCGCGGAAATGGGCGAGCGAACCCAGCATCCAGCGGATCGTATTGCGCAGCTTGCGGTACGTTTCCGCCGTCGTCTTGATGATCTCGGGCCCGATGCGCTGGTCGTCCCAGTAATCGACCGAAGCCGTCCACAGGCGCAGGATGTCGGCGCCGTATTCCTTGATAATCGCCTGCGGGGCGACCGTGTTGCCCAGAGATTTGGACATCTTGCGGCCCTGCTCGTCGAGCGTGAAGCCGTGCGTCACCACGATGTCGTAAGGCGCGCGGCCGCGCGTGCCGCAGCTCTCGAGCAGCGACGAGTGAAACCAGCCGCGATGCTGATCCGACCCTTCGAGATACATGACGCGGTCGGGGCCCCCGTCGACCTTGCGACGAACCTGCAGGTCCGGGCGCTTCTCCAGCGCGAAGGCGTGCGTGCAGCCGGAATCGAACCACACGTCGAGAATGTCGTTCACCTTCTCGAATTCGTTCAGATCGTAGCCGCCCGCTTTCAGGAATCGCGAACCGTCATCCGCATACCACGCATCCGCGCCTTCCTTCTCGAAGGCCTCGGCGATGGCCTCGTTCACACGCTCGTCCTTCAGGATCTCGTTGGTGCCCTTCTTTACGAAGACCGCGATCGGAACGCCCCAGGCGCGCTGGCGCGACACCACCCAGTCGGGACGGTTGGCGATCATGCCCGTGATGCGGTTCTCGCCCGATTCCGGCACCCATTGCACGCTCTCGATGCCGTTGAGCGCGCGCTGGCGAAGGGTATCGCCGTGAGCGTCGAGCGGCTTGTCCATCGAGATGAACCATTGCGGCGTATTGCGGAAGATGAGCGGACCCTTGGAGCGCCACGAATGCGGATACTGATGCTTCAGGCGGCCGCGCGCGATCAGCGCGCCGACTTCCACGAGTTTCCTGATCACCGCTTCGTTCGCGCCCGCGTCCTTGCCCTTGTCGTCGTAGATGCGCTCGCCGGCAAAGAACGGCACGTCGGGGAAATAGGACGAGTCGGGCGCTACCGTGTGCGGCACCTCTTTCGTGCCGCAGGCGGCGAACACGTCGCGATGCTTCACATACGTGTTGTAGTCGTCCGCGCCGTGGCCCGGGGCGGTGTGCACGAAGCCCGTGCCCGCATCGTCGGTGACGTAATCGGCTGGCAGCACCGGTACCGCGAAGTCCCAGTAGCCGTTTGCGCCCTCCAGGCCTCGGAACGGATGCGCGCAGCGCTCGATCATCACCGGCAGCACGTCCTTGATGCGCTCGTAGCCGGCGACGCGCGCGGCCTTGAACACGTCGGCCGCGAGCTTGTCGGCCACGATCAGGCGGTCGCCGACCCGCGCCCAGTTGTCCTCGGCGGCTTCCGTCACCGTGTAGAGGCCGTAGGCGATGGTCTCGCCATAGGCGATGGCGCGGTTCGCCGGGATCGTCCAGGGCGTGGTGGTCCAGATCACGACCGATGCGCCCTCGAGATCGGCGTCGAGCGTATTGGTGACCTTGAACTTCACCCAGATCGTGGTCGAGGTCTTCTCGTGATATTCCACCTCGGCCTCGGCGAGAGCGGTCCTCTCGACCGAGGACCACATGACCGGCTTCGAGCCGCGATAGAGCTGGTCGCTCGTCGCGAACTTGATGATCTCGCGGGCGATCTGCGCTTCCGCGTCGTAGGACATGGTGAGGTAGGGATGCGCCCAGTCGCCGCCGACGCCGAGGCGCTTGAACTCCTCGCGCTGGACATCGATCCACTTCTCCGCGAAGGCGCGGCATTCGCGGCGGAACTCGACGATCGGCACCTCGTCCTTGTTCTTGCCCTTGGCCCGGTATTCCTCCTCGATCTTCCACTCGATGGGAAGGCCGTGGCAGTCCCAGCCCGGCACATAGTTGGAGTCGAAGCCGAGCATTCCCTGCGAGCGGACGATCAGGTCCTTCAGGATCTTGTTGAGGGCGTGGCCGATATGGATGTTGCCGTTGGCATAGGGAGGCCCGTCGTGCAGCACGAAGCGCGTCCGGCCCTTCTGGACCTCGCGCAGGCGCTCGTAGAGCTTCATCTCGTTCCAGCGCTCCAGGAGGATCGGCTCGCGCTGGGGCAGCCCTGCCCGCATCGGAAACTCGGTCTGAGGCAGGAAAAGGGTTTCGGAATAGTCGCGAGCGGCGCTCTCAGGTCTGTCGGTCATGACGGTCAATCGATCCAAGCGGCCCCTGATCCCGGGGCTCATTCAGGCTGTATGTGAGGCGAACGGCAAAGATCCCGGACCTTCGCGGATTACGCGAGGGCCGGGCCGATAATTCGCGAGGGCCGGACAAGGGCCGGGGCTTGAGCCTGAAAATCCATGGGCATGGGAGCCTTTTAGCAGCGCCGGGGAGGATAATAAAGCGTGGTGATTTGCGCCTGCGCTCCCTATCTTAGGGGCCAGAGCATCGGACACGGGAAGTGGAATCCACTTTTGGGATCAATCCGCTGCTCTCTCCTAGAAGAGCGCATCGTTGCGAGCGCAAAACCGGGTCCACTTTTCCGCACGATGCGCTAGATCGACACCAAGCCCACCAGGTTAGGATTGACCCATGGCAGACATGACCACCACGCGAGGCAGGCGCTCCGACGCGGGCTTCGACCTGACGCCCCCCTCGTCCGACGAATTGCGCAGGCTCGTGGACGATCTCGACGACGAAGAGCGCCGCGTTCTCCTTGACCACGGCACGGAACGTCCCTTCTGCGGCATCTTCAACGAGGCCAAGGAGAAGGGCACCTATTGCTGCCGCCTCTGCGGGCTGCCGCTCTTCAAGTCAGGCACGAAATTCGAATCCGGAACCGGCTGGCCGAGCTTCTTCAATCCCATCGACCGGAGCCACATCGCCTTCGTGCGCGACACGAGCTACGGCATGGTCCGCACGGAAATCCGCTGCGCCCGCTGCGAAGGCCATCTCGGCCACGTCTTCCCGGACGGCCCGCCCCCGACCGGCGAGCGCTATTGCATGAATTCGGTCTCGCTGCGCTTCGTAGCGGAAGGCGATCCGCTGCCGGACGAACTCGGCCGGGGCGCTCCCGAGGGGGACGTGCTCGCCTAACCGATCATCGACGGGGCCGGGTCGTCCTTCAAGATCCGCCTGGCCGCGTCCGAATCCCGGTCCATCTGCGCGATTAGCGCCTCGATCGTTTCGAAGCGCTCCTCGCCGCGGATCCAACCGACGAACTCCACGTCGAACGTCCGGCCGTAGAGATCACCTTCGAAATCGAAGAGGTGCGTTTCCAGCAGGGGCGCGCCGTTGTCGAAGGTGGGGCGCCGGCCGAAGCTGGCGACTCCGTCGACCGGCCGGCCCTCCACCGACGCCCGCACGGCATAGATGCCGTGGCGCAACCGGCAATCGTCGGGAAGACGCATGTTGGCCGTCGGATAGCCGAGTTCCCTGCCCCGCTTGTCTCCGTGCCGGACCTGGGCGCGGACGAACCAGCGGTAGCCCAGGAGCGCGTTGGCCCGTGCGATGTCGCCCGCCTCCAGGGCTGCGCGGATCGCGCTGGAGGAGACGGGCTCCGTCCCTTCCACGACGGCGGGGGCGATGAAGCAATCAAGGCCCCGGTTCCGGCACAGGTCGTTCATCCGCTCCGGAGTTCCCTCGCGTCCGCGCCCGAAATGGAAATCGTGGCCGATGACGACGCCGGAGAGGCCGAGATCCCGGGCCAGAAGGTCGACGAACTCCTCCGGACCGAGGGCGGCGAGCCTCTGGTCGAAGCGGAGCACGAAAGCCCCGGCCAGGCCGAGGCGCGCGAAGATCTCAAGCTTGACCGGTTCCGGAGTCAGCCGGAACAGCGGCCTGTCCGGCTGGAAGAAGAGGCGTGGATGCGGCTCGAAGGTGACGGCCGCCGCCGGACGGCCGGAGCGCAGGGCCATTTCGAGCAGGTGCCGATGCCCGCGATGCACGCCGTCGAAATTACCGATCGCCGCCACGGCCCCCTTGAGCGTCCCGGGCACGGGGTCCCCGTCGCGGCAGACCGCGAAGGAGGACGGGACCGGTGTGAGAGCTTTATCGGAGGGCATGAAGCGGGTCTCTACCTCAACCGGCTGCAGCGTCAAGGATCCTCTCAGGCTTCCCAGGACAGCACATCCGTGATGGCGGTCGGCATGACGGGCTGACGGTCGGCCCAATCCTGCACATGGTCGGAGACGAGATCGCCCTTGTGAAGGCCGAGCTCCTCCGCGTGGATGCCGCGCGCCACCATCAGGGAATCGATGCCGAACCCGGACGCTCCGGCGATATCCGTCCGGATGGCGTCGCCCACGGCCAGGATGCGCGCCTTCGGAATGGAATGGTGGCCCAATCCCGACGCCACGGCGAGCGCCCGCTCATAGACCGGCGCGTGCGGCTTTCCGGCATAGAACACCGCCCCGCCCATCTCCTCGTAGGCGAGCGCGATCGTGCCGGCGCAGGGCAGGATCATATGGCCGCGCTCCACGATGAGATCGGGATTGGCGCAGACCATGAGAAGATCGCGGCGGCGCATGGCTTCGAGGCGCTCGCGGTAGTTCTCGACGGTCTCGCGCTCGTCGTCGTCGAAACCGGTGCAGACCACGTACTCCGCCTCAGAGATGGAGCCGAAACGCACGTTGAGACCGTCGTAGATCGGCATGTCCCGGGGCGGGCCAATGTGATGCACGATCTTGTCGATCCGCTCTTCGATGGCAAGCCGCGTCAGGTCGCCCGAGGTGACGATGGCGTCATAGGCCGTGCGCGGAACCTTGAAGCCGTCGAGCTGCGTGCCGACCGAATAGCCCGGGCGCGGAGCGTTGGAGACGAGAACGACGCGTCCGCCCTTGGCGCGGAAGCGCGTGAGCGCATCGCCCGCGGCCTCATAGGCCTTTACGCCATTGTGCAGCACGCCCCAGACGTCACACAGGATGAGGTCGTAATTCTCGGCGAGAGATTTCAGGCCCTCGACGAGAGCGGGACGGGAAGAGACGGTCATGGGATCTCGCTGGTAAGGAAACCGGGCGGGTAGGCCCTTGCGGCTCTCAAGTCAACCGGTTCGGCTCATCCGGCACGCTGCAGGCGGGACTGGGGTCCCTCCGGGGAAGCCTGGCGGGCGGCAGCCGCGGCCAGCACCTCGGCCCTGACCGCCCGCGGCGGGGAAAACGCGAAGCCCTGCGCCAGCGGCACGCCGAGATCGGCCAGAACCGGCACCATCTCCTCGTCCTCCACGTGCTCGGCCACCAGCTTGATGCCCTCGCGGCGCAAGGCCGAAGCGAAATCGCGCACGCCGAGTTCCGGCCCCAGGCGATGGCTCTCGTCGCGCCCGGCGGCCGCCAGCAGCTCCGCCGGCAGCTTCAGGAAGCGTACGCCCAGATCGGCGAGATCCCGGGCGTCGAAGCGGAGATCGGTCGCCGTGTCGAGGGAAAGAGGAACGCCCTTGGACCGCAGGGCGGCCAGAGCCTCCCGCCGGTCGGCATCGAGATCGCGCCAGCATTCCTGCGGGAATTCGAGGACGACCCGGCCCAGGACCTCGTGCGCGGTGTCCAGGATCCCCATCAGAGACCAGAGGAAGCCCGGCTCCCGCACGGCATGGGGCGTCAGGTTCATGCAGATGATCGCCTCGCTGCCCTTGGCGAGGAGGTGGTGGGCCACCGCCATCGCGCGGCTCAGGACCCTGCGGTCGAATTCGGGCGCGCGGCCCATGCGCTCGAGGACGCCGAGAAACTCCGACGGCCCGAGAAGCGTCCCGTCCGCAAGGCGCAGGCGCGCCAGGGCCTCGTAGAAGCGGATCCTGCGCTGGGGAAGCCCCACGATGGGCTGCAGGTGCAGCTCGATTCCATCCGCCTCGAAGGCCTGCATGATCTGCCGCATCCGGCGGATCTCTTCCTCCGGCTTGCGGGGCATGGGCTGCGGAACCGGCTGCGGAACCGGCCGATCCGCCGCGGCGGCATGAGGAGCGGTCTGGGGCAGCAGGACGGGAGCCACCCTCTCCGGACGGCCCTCTTCCCAGCTCTCCTGCCGGCCCTCCTGTCGGTCGCCCTCGAATGTCGGAGCGGCCTTCAGGTGGCCCTTCAGCTCGGCGACGTCCCGATGCTGGGTCGCGACGTTCTTTGCCAGCTCGCGCACCACGCCCCCGAGCAGGCCCACGGTCCCGGTCACTTCCGCCATGGTCGTGCGCAGGGCGGGTGTCGCCCCAGGGGCGGATTTCACGAGTCCTTCGAGCTTGGCGAGCCGGGCGCTCACATAAGCAAGGTCGTCCCGCGCAAGCCGGGCGGCGGCGAAAGCCTCGTCGGCCCTTTTCCAGGCCAGGACGAAGCCCGCGGAAGCCGCGATGCCGAGGAACGTCACCAGCGGCAGGATCGCAGCCGCTGGCAGGAACCCGACGGCCGCTCCCGCCATGGCAAGACTTGCGAGCCCGAGAGCGAACGATTTCGCTCGCTGCTCCTTATCGATATGGACCTTCTCGGTCACCATGGGTGCCCCCGCTCCCCTGGTTCGGCGAAAATCGGCGAATCAGCAATGCCGCGATGGTGGACGAAAAGAGTCCCAGGCCACAAGCGCTGCATTCCAACAATAGACAACAACTTTGCCACGCTTCCGCTTCCGGGCGCGTGGCGCGAGAAGGAGACCCCGATGGAAGAACCCCGCAAGGACCTTCTGATGCAGGTCGACGGCATGACCTGTCAGGGCTGCGTCAACGCGGTCACCAAGGCGATCCAGCGCCTCGATCCCGGCGCCCAGGTCGATGTGGACCTGGACCACGGCCGCGTTCATGTCGTCACCCATGCGCAAAGCATCGACGTCGCCCGCGCTCTCGATGCCGCGGGCTACGAAGCCCATGGCATGACAGGCTGACGCGGGGCTTGCCCTTGCGGAGCGCTCTGCCCGCAGTTCCTTGGCGGCTATCGAAAACGGCTCTTAGGCTTCGCCGCGACAGTCGTTCTTGAGGGCGACGATGACCGCTCAGGCGTCGCGAGCCGCCAACGACATGTCATCCCCGAATGATCGTGATCCGGCCATGACGTTTTGTGGAGCATGGTTTCTTGATCAAGCCTTGCTCCCCGCCTTCACCATTCGATAGAACAATGTTTCAAAATCGAATGGTGGCCTCCATGCCCGTCGGCATCAAAAGGCGAATGTTCTCGAATTCCGACCTCGGACTTCTGGCTCTCGCACTCTATTGTCTCTTCGCCGCGGGCTTTTTCCTGATCGGCACGGGCGCAATCTGGCTTCGTTCATGGGGACCGGCGAAGTTTCAGACCTTTGCCGTTCCCGCCGGATCCATGACCCCTGCCCTCAATCCGGGGGACTATGTCCTGGGAGCCATGCATGCTTGGCAAACACCCAGACTGAAGCGGGGCGATCTCGTCTTCTTCCGCTTTCACATCGAGGCCGCCCATCCCGTCATCTGGATCAAGCGCGTTGTCGGCCTGCCGGGCGATCGGGTGCAGATGGCCTGGGGTCGCCTCTCCATCAATGGCACAATGGTCCCGCGCGAGCAGGTGAACGACGATGTGATCGACGATGCCGACGGTCGGCGCATCGAGGTGCGTCAATATGAAGAAACTCTTCCTGAGGGGAACAGCTATCGGATCATCGAGCGTGCCGGGGGCGGGACTTCTTACGGCACAACGAAAGCCGTTGACGTGCCTGAGGGCGAGGTCTTTGTGATGGGGGACAACCGGAACAATTCATCGGACAGCCGCGCCTTCGGCACCGTTCCGATAACCAATGTGATCGGGCACCCGATCCTGATTTACTGGTCGCAGGATCCGGGCCGGATCGGCTCCGTGCCGCGCTAGCGCATCATGCGGAGAAGTGGCCCCGGTTTTCGCTGACGCGGCCCTCCGGGTCCGCACAATCGATGCGCTCATCTAAGAAGGGATCATCGGAGGGATTCCCAAAAGGAGCAAATCCACTTTTCACGTCCGAGGTTCTAACCGCATCTACCCTTGCCCCTCTTGCCCGCACGGGTTAGGACGCAAGCACGTTTTTCCTCGATAACGGCTGTTGTTTGCACCCATGTCCAAGGCCGACAAGATCAAGGCCCGCGCGCCGCGCGGCTTTGCCGACCGCACCCCCGCCGATTTGTCCGCCACCGAGCGCATGCTCGCGGCGATCCGCGATTCTTATGAGCTTTACGGCTTCGAGGGCGTCGAGACGCCCTTCGTCGAGTACACGGACGCGCTGGGCAAGTTCCTCCCCGACCAGGACCGCCCGAACGAGGGCGTGTTCTCGTTCCAGGACGACGACGAGCAGTGGCTGTCGCTGCGCTACGACCTGACGGCGCCGCTCGCCCGCTACGTGGCCGAGAACTTCGACGCGCTCCCCAAGCCCTACCGCAGCTACCGCGTGGGCTGGGTCTTCCGTAACGAGAAGCCCGGGCCGGGCCGCTTCCGCCAGTTCATGCAGTTCGACGCGGATACGGTGGGCTCGGCCTCCGTCGCGGCGGATGCCGAGATCTGCATGATGGCCGCCGATACGCTGGAAAGGCTCGGGCTGAAGCGCGGCGATTACCTGATCAAGGTCAACAACCGCAAGGTTCTCGACGGCGTCCTCGAGGCCATCGGTCTCGGCGGCGAGACACAAGCCGGCCAGCGCCTCACCGTGCTGCGCGCCATCGACAAGCTCGACCGCCTCGGGCCCGAGGGCGTGAGCCAGCTTCTGGGCGCGGGCCGCAAGGACGAGAGCGGCGACTTCACCAAGGGGGCCCAGCTGTCCCCCGACGCCATCGAGCGCGTTCTCGCCTTCACGTCGGCCAAGGGCGAGAGCAACGCCGCGACGGTCGAGAACCTGCGCCAGGTCGTGGGCTCTTCGGCCAGAGGCCTCGAAGGCGCCGACGAGCTTGCCGAGATCGCAGCCCTCGTGGCCGCCTCCGGCTACGAGGACCGCGTGATCATCGATCCCTCCGTCGTGCGCGGCCTCGAATACTACACCGGCCCCGTCTACGAGGCGGAGCTGACCTTCCAGGTGCAGGACGAGGACGGGCGCCCGGTTCGGTTCGGCTCCGTCGGCGGCGGCGGGCGCTACGACGGCCTCGTCGGCCGTTTCCGCTCCGAGCCGGTTCCGGCGACGGGCTTCTCCATCGGCGTCTCGCGCCTGCTCTCGGCGCTCCAGATGATCAGGAGCCCCATCGTTTCCGGCGCCGACAGGCCCGGCCCGGTGGTGGTGCTCGTCATGGACAAGGATCAGATCGCCGCCTACCAGCGCATGGTCTCCGCCCTGCGCCGGGCGGGCATCCGCTCCGAGCTCTATCTCGGCTCGTCTGGCATGAAGGCGCAGATGAAATACGCCGACCGCCGCCAGAGCCCCTGCGTCATCATCCAGGGCTCCAACGAGCGCGACCGCGGCGAGGTGGAGATCAAGGACCTGATCGAGGGCGCCAAGGCGGCCCAGGCCATCGCCTCCAATGCGGAGTGGAAATCGGCCCGCCCCGCTCAGTTCTCCGTGGCGGAAGACAAGTTGGTGGACGCCGTCCGCGAGGTTCTGGGCCGGCATTTCGGGTAAGGCCCGGCCTGCCGGGAACTCCCACGCTTTCCTTGGGGTTGTCTTCTGAAGCTTGACTATCAGGAGACACCTATGGCGAAGGCCAAGAGCAAAGAGAAGAAGAGCGGCGACAAGAAGAGCACCGGCACGAAGCTGGCCAAGAAGGCCCGGAAGTCGGGCCTGATGGATCTGATCAACTCGGATCTCGGCCGTGAGATCCTGGCGGATGCGTTGATCGCGGCCGCAGGCGCGGCCGCCGCCGCCCTCACGAAAACCCGTACCGCCAAGAAGGCCGGCGCCGCCGCGGCCAGTGCGGGCTCTCACGGCGCGGACCTGACCCAGACCGCCGCCGGCGCCGTAGCCGGGGTCGTCACGGAGGCCGCCCGCCAGTTCCTGCCGGCCCGCATCACCGGCGCAGCGGAGGAAGACGACGCGCACGCCAAGACCGAGGGCGATGGCAGGAAGGTGAAATACGTCCACCGTTCCAGCGATCACAGCAAGCGCAAGACGTCGAAGGCCAAGGGCGATACGCCCCACAAGGAGTGATCGCCCGCTCACACGGTTCCGAACGACGCTCTCCCTCGTCATTCCCGGGCTTGCCCGGGGATCCATGTCTCTGAGGCGCCGAGCTTCTCAAGGCGTGGATGGCCGGATCAGGTCCGGCCATGACGAGAAAGGCCATGACGTCATGGCCATGACGGCCCACCCGATCTCCTCCGTTCACCCTTCCCACTGAAAACGGTCGCGTTCCCGGCCAAGCGTTGCTAGAGCATCGGTCTCAAAAGTGGATCTGCACTTTTGGGATTGCACCCGATGCTCCCTTCTTGGAAGGAGCGCATCGTTCCTGCGAAAAACCGGGTCCACTTTTTCGCACGATGCGCTAGAGAGCATGCCGGACAGAAGGATTAGGCGAAGCCAGTGACGGAGACCGATGCCATTGTCGCGCTGATCGCGCTTTTCGAGCGCGAGGGCTATGCGCGGGTCGAACCGCCGGTTCTGCAGCCTGCAGACGTGTTCATCGATCTTTCGGGCGAGGACATCCGGCGGCGCATGTTCGTGACGCAGGATGCCTCTGGCGCGGAGCTGTGTCTCAGGCCCGAATACACCATTCCGGTCTGCCTCCAGCATCTTTCCCATCGGGGAGCCCAGCCCTCGGGCTACGCCTATGGCGGCCCCGTCTTCCGAATGCGGCCGGGCGAAAGCGGCGAGTTCCTCCAGGCGGGCCTCGAATCCATCGGCCGGGCCGATGCCGCCGCGGCCGATGCGGAGATCCTCGGGCTCGCCCTGGAAGGCCTGGCCCTGTTCGGAGCCCCGGCCCCGGCCGTGAAGATCGGCGACATGGGGCTGCTCCATGCTCTCATCGACGCCCTCGGCGTCGCACCCGCCGCGAAGCGCCGCGTGATCCGGGCCATCGTGTCCGGCCAGGGCCTCGCGAGCCTCTCCGAGACCGAGGGGCCGGGCAGCCAGGAACACGCGGGCCTTCTCGCCGCCATCGAGGGCCAGGCCCCGCAGGCCGCGAAGGCCTTCGTGGAGGACATTCTCTCGATCGCGGGCATTGCCAGCGTCGGCGGCCGCAGCGCGGGGGAGATCGCCGAGCGCTTCCTGGCCCGCGCGGCAAACCGCTCCGGCCTGTCGGAGGAGGCCCGGCAGGTTCTGGAGCGCTATCTCACGATCGAAGGCGATCCGGACCAGGCGGCGGATGCGGTGCGGATGCTCGCCGGGGACGCGGGGCTCGATCTCGGCCCGGCCATCGGCCTCCTCGAGGAGCGCACCGGGTTCATGGCCGCGCGGGGCCTCGATGTCGGCTCCTTCTCGTTCGCCGCCACTTTCGCGCGCAACATCGACTATTATACCGGCTTCATCTTCGAGGTGCAGGACCCTCGCCGCAGCGACGGCAAGCCCGTCGTCGGCGGCGGGCGCTACGACCGCCTGCTGGAGCATCTCGGAGCCGACAGCCCGATCCCGGCGGTGGGCTGCTCCTTCTGGCTCGACCGTATCGCGCAGAGGCCCTGATGACCGTTTCCCCCCTCATTCTGGCGGTGCCTTCCAAGGGCCGCCTGCAGGAGAACGCGGCGGCGTTCTTCGCCCGTTCCGGCCTGGTCTTCTCCCAGTCGCGGGGCGCGCGCGACTATCGCGGCACGCTCAGGGGCGTGCCCGACGTGGAGGTGGCGTTCCTGTCCGCTTCCGAGATCGTGACGCAGCTCGCCTCGGGAGCGGTCCATCTCGGCATCACGGGCGAGGACCTGATCCGCGAGCAGATCGCGGATGCGGATGACGCCGTCGAGCTGCTCACCCCCCTCGGCTTCGGCCACGCCAATGTGGTGGTGGCCGTGCCGCAAGCCTGGATCGACGTGCGCGGCATGGCCGATCTCGACGAGGTCGCGGCCGATCTTCGCGCCCGCCACGGCCGCAAGATGCGGGTGGCCACGAAATACGTGAATCTCACCCGCCGCTTCTTCGCCGAGAAGGGCGTCGCCGATTACCGGATCGTCGAGAGCCTCGGTGCGACCGAAGGGGCACCGGGCGCAGGCTCGGCGGAGCTGATCGTGGACATCACCACGACGGGCGCCACCCTTGCGGCGAATGCCCTGAAGATCCTGGACGACGGCGTGATGCTGCGCTCGGAGGCCAATCTCGCCGCCTCCACCCGCGCGCCCTGGTCCGACCGGGCGCGCGCCGCCGCCACCGCCGTGCTCACGCGCATCGCGGCCGAGGAGGAGGCGCGCAACAGCCGCGAGATCCGCGCCGCGCTCGATCCGGCCAAGGCTCCTGCCCTCGCGGCCCTCGCGCGGGACTTCGACGCCACCCTGCCCTATGGCAATGCGCTTGGCCGGGAGATCGTGCTCCATTGCCGCGCCGCCGCGATGTTCGACATCGTGGGGGCCCTGCAGGGCATCGGGGCGCAGGACATCACCGTGCGTCCCTTCGACTACCTGTTCCGCCCCACCAATGCGCTGACGGAGCGGCTCCTGAAGCGGATCGGCTGACGGTCGCGACCTGGCGGTTCTTCACCGAGGCTTCAGCTTGTCCGTGATATCAGGGCCATAGGACAATATCGCTCGGGACGTTGCCTCCAGGGGCAAGTCCCCTTATGGTTCCGGCGAATTTTTTTACGATGAAGAGGTTCCGATGAACGCCCTTCGGCTTGCAGCACTTCTGGCGGCCTTCGCCACCGTTTCCGCAGCCCAGGTTTCCGTGGCCGAGGCGCAGACGGCGGCAACGCTCGGCCGGCCCGCGGGTCCGACCCGTCAGGTGGATACCAAGGTTCCGCAGCCGGGCGCCAGCGGCAAGATCTTCCCCCTCGGCTCCTCCTGGGTGGCCGTGAGCCTGAACGGCAAGCCGTTCGGCGGCGAACGTCCGAGCTTCCGGCTCGACGACCAGATGCGTGCCACCGGCTTCGGGGGCTGCAACACCTATTCCACCACGGCCTATCCGCTTCGCGACCAGGGCCTGGCCGTCGCGCCCTTCGCCGTGACGAAGAAGAGCTGCGACAAGGCCGCCATGGCCACCGAGCACGCCTTCCTCATGGCGCTGCGCACCTCCGGCAAGTGGGACATCCAGGGCCGCAACCTGATCATCAAGAGCCAGACCGGCGATCTCGTTCTCGAGCGCTCGCTTTAAGATTAAGCTCCCGATCCGAACGAAAAGGCCGGCGCATGCGCCGGCCTTTTTCATGTGCGGTTCCTAGCGCATCGTGCGAAAAAGTGGCCCCGGTTTTTCGCACGATGCGCTCTTTCCAAGAAGGGAACATCGGAGCGATCCCAAAAGTGCAAATCCACTTTTGGGTTCGGTGCTCTGGAGCTGGCGGGAAAGAGCCGACGGGAACGACCTCCTCCTGCCGAGGCCGTCCCCGGACTCGTTTTGCGGACGACGGGCTCAGCCTGTCCTTATCGCGCCTACTCGGCCGGCTGCGGCTGCATCATGTCGACAGGCGTGGACAGGCCATCCTCCGCCCGCCTCAGGTCGAGGCGCCGGTCGTGGAACGCCGCGAGCGTCGAGCGGTGGCCGATGGAGACCAGGGTCGTGTGCGGCAGCTTCTCCTTGAGGATCTGATAGATCTCGGCCTCGGTCGCCTCGTCGAGCGCCGCCGTGGCCTCGTCCAGGAACAGCCAGTCGGGCTTGGCGAGAAGCGCGCGGGCGACCGCCAGGCGCTGCTGCTCGCCCAGCGAGAGGGTCTGGCCCCAGGCACGCTCCTCGTCGAGCTTGTCGGCAATCTGTGGAAGCTTGGCCGCCCGAAGGGCCTCGGCGATCGTGGCATCGCTATAGGCATCCCTCTGGGAGGGATAGGACACCGCCTCGCGCAGGGTGCCCATGGGAAGATACGGCCGCTGCGGCAGCAGCATCATGCTCTGACCCTGGGGCAGGACCACACGCCCGTCTCCGAACGGCCAGATTCCCGAAATGGCCCGGAAGAGGGTCGACTTGCCCGTTCCCGACGGACCGGTCAGGAGCACGCTGTTGCCCTGACGGAGCGTGAGATGATCCACCTGAACCAGCATCTGTCCGTTCGGGAGGCCGACCATGAGATCGGACAGCTCCATGTCGCGCCCGGCGCCCTGCTGGAGCCTGACATGCCTCTCGTGCCTCTGCGCATCGCGGACATGATGGACGGACGCATCGAAGCTCGTGAGACGGTCGACGACCGACTTGTATTCGGCAAGGGTCGAGTAGGCATCGACGAAGAACGACAGCGATGACTGAACCTGCCCGAACGCACTGGCCGTCTGGGTCATCCCGCCCAGGGCGATCTTGCCGCCGAAATAATACGGTGCGACGAGAACATAGGGAATGACGTTGCTCACCTGGGAATAGCCGGCGGTCAGGGCCGTGAGCTTCTTCGTCCGGCTGACGATCTGGAGGAAGTTTCCGATGACGTTCCCGAACCGGCCGCGCAGTTGATCGGCCTCGGACGGCTCGCCGCGGAGCAGTGCAATCTGCTCACCGTATTCACGGATGCGCGCCAGGGAGAAGCGGAAATCTGCCTCGTAACGCTGCTGCTCGAAATTCAGCCTGATCAAGGGTCGACCGACCACATGGGTCAGCCACGTCCCTATCACCGCATACAACAGGGCTCCCCAGAGGAGAAAGCCCGGAATCCGTATTTCGGTGAAGGGCAGCGTGAAGTCGGCGGAAAGGCTCCAGAGGACGAATGCGAACGAGAAGAGCGTGGAAACGGACGAGAGAATTCCCAGGAACAGAATGAATGTCGTCTGAGTGAAGTTCTGGACGTCCTCCTGGATGCGCTGGTCCGGGTTGTCGGTCCTGTTTCGACCCTCGAGCTGCATCCGGTAATGGCTGTGCTCGCCAAGCCAGGCTCCGATGTAGTGCTGGGTCATCCAGCTTCGCCACCGGATCGTGAGGTACGAGCGGATTGCGTATTGATAGATCGCCACGGTCACGTAGATGACGGCCCAGAAGCTGAACACCATGAAGAGCTGACGCCAGAACTCGGCCTCATTCTTGTCCTGGATGGCATTGAACCAGTCCCGGCTGAAGTAGGACAGCCGCACGTTGATCGCGACCTTCGCGAATTCCGCCCCGATGACGACGGCCAGGAACGTAAGGGCGACCCAGCGCACCTGGACGCGAAGACGGCCAAGCAGCCAAACATCCAGGGTGGTGGGGTCCTTGGACGTGAAGAACGGATACGTCAGAAGCCAGATCTGCCGGATCGACGCAATCAGCCTGTTCATTCGGGCAATCTCCTCGGCCGGAACAGCCGTCCGACATGATTACTTGGGTACATGATGACTTGGGTAGAGCGAAAGCGAGCTGCCAATCAAGGACGTTCGTGGCGCAAACAAGGCACTATTCCTATCAGGCTTTTGCCACAACGACGCAGCTCCCACAGCTCGGCAGGCCACATATGTGTTTCGTTATGACAGCTATTTTCGTTATTAAATACGAAACGATTGACACAACGAACGCAATGTCGCATGGATCGAGATAACCTGAAGATGATCTCGAAGGCGACCCTATGAACGCCCCTCTCGCATATCTTGGCGATCAGCCGTCCCAGCGCCTGATCCCGGCGGAGCCCATCGTGCGCCTGGAGAAGATCTCGAAGACCTTCCCGGGGCGCGACGGCCAGCCCGTCACCGCCTTGCGCGAGATCGACCTTGCCGTGCCGCAGGGATCGATCCTCGGCGTGATCGGCCGCTCTGGCGCCGGCAAGTCTACTCTCATACGCCTGGTGAACGGGTTGGAGAAGCCCACCTCCGGTAAAGTCATCGTGGACGGCGCGAATATCGCGGCGCTTCCGGAATCCGCCCTGCGCCATGCCCGCCGCTCCATCGGCATGATCTTCCAGCACTTCAACCTGCTTTCCTCCCGCACCGCGGCCGACAACATCGCGCTGCCCCTCGAGGTGGCGGGCTACGACAAGGCGGAGATCAGGAACCGGGTCGAGGAGCTGCTCTCCCTCGTCGGGCTGACCGACAAGCGCAACCGCTATCCGTCCGAATTGTCGGGCGGCCAGAAGCAGCGCGTCGGCATCGCCCGCGCGCTTGCCACGAAGCCCAAGGTGCTCCTCTCGGACGAGGCGACCTCCGCGCTCGACCCGGAGACCACCCGGTCGATCCTCGACCTGCTCACGCGCATCAACGAGGAGCTGGGCCTCACCATCCTTCTCATCACCCACGAGATGGCGGTGATCCGCAGCATCGCCCGTGAGGTCGCGGTGATCGAGGGCGGGCGCATCGTCGAACAGGGCGACGTGTTCGAGGTGTTCACCCGTCCGCAGAACGAAGTGACGCGCTCGTTCCTGGGCGACGAGGCCGGCCGGGTGCTGCCGCCCTACGTGCAGAATCGCCTGCGGACGGAGGCCTCGCCCCACAGCCAGGCGGTCATCCGCATCGGTTTCCGCGGCCCTCATGCGACGGACCCCGTCCTGGCGCGGCTCGCGCGGGAACAGGGCATTGAGGCCAATATCCTGTCCGGCGCGGTGGACGAGATCGCGGGCCGGCCCTTCGGCACCCTCGTGGTCGGCGTCCCCGAGTCCTCGGCGCAGACGACGCTCGAATTCCTGAAACAGCACGGTCTCGACACGGAGGTCCTCGGCCATGTCGCCTGAGATGATCCGCCTCATCGCCAATTCCACCGGCGAAACGCTCTACATGGTCGCCGTCGCAGCGCTGATCGCCACGCTTATCGGCCTCCCGCTCGGCGTGTTTCTCGCCACCAGCGGCAAGGGCGAACTCTTCGCGGCTCCCTGGGTGAACCGCGTGCTCGGCGTGATCGTCAACGCCACGCGCTCGACGCCGTTCATCATTCTCGTCGTCGCGATCATTCCCTTCACCCGCCTGATCGCGGGCACCTCCATCGGCACCAATGCGGCGATCGTGCCGCTGACGATCGCGGCGGCTCCCTTCATCGCACGCCTCATCGAGGGCGCCATCCGCGAGGTGGATCAGGGCCTCGTGGAGGCGGCGCGCGCCTTCGGGGCGAGCCCGCTGCAGATCGTCCTGAAGGTCCTCATCCCCGAGGCCCTGCCCGGCATCGTGCTCGGGCTCACGCTCGCCATCGTGTCGCTTCTGGGCTTCTCCGCCATGGTCGGCGCCGTGGGCGGCGGCGGCCTCGGCGATCTCGGCATCCGCTACGGCTACCAGCGCTTCATGCCGGAAATGATGCTCGCCGTGGTCGTGGTGCTGATCGTGCTCGTGCAGGCCGTGCAGAGCATCGGCGACCGCCTCGCCCGGCATCTCAACAAGCGCATCCGCCACGGCTGATCTTCCGTCTCTGTCAGGACCTCGAATAAGGAGTACCCGCATGTCCCTGAAGAAACTGGGCCTCGCTGCCCTTCTCTCGCTCGCCGTCCTGCCAGCCGCCGCGCAGACGCAAACGATCCGCATCGGCGTCACGCCGGGCCCGCACGCGCAGATCCTCGAAGCCGTGAAGCCGATCGCGGCCAAGAAGGGCATCGATATCAAGATCGTCGAGTTCTCCGACTACGTGGTGCCGAACGCGGCGCTCGCGGCCGGCGACATCGAGGCGAACTCGTTCCAGAACCAGCCCTATCTCGACAACCAGGTGGCGGATCGCGGCTTCAAGATCGAGAGCGTCGGCCCGACCGTGAACTTCCCGATCGGCATCTACTCGAAGAAGCACAAGAGCCTCGATACCCTGCCGAACGGCGCGACGATCTCGATCCCGAACGATCCGACCAATGGCGGCCGCGCGCTGCTGCTGCTGCAGGACAAGGGCCTGATCAAGCTGAAGGACAATGTCGGATTCAAGCCCACTCCGATGGACGTCACGGACAACCCGAAGAAGATCAAGTTCGTCGAAATCGAAGCCGCACAAGGACCGCGCGTGCTCGATGACGTGGATGCGGGCATCATCAACACCAACTATGCCACTGCCGGCGGCCTCGATCCGGTCAAGGGCCCCATCGCCCGCGAGAATCCGAAGGGCCCTTATGTGAACCTCATCGCCGTGCGCTCCGAGGACAAGGGCAAGCCCTGGGTGAAGGCGCTTCTCGACTCCTATTACTCGCCGGAAGTGAAGGCCTTCGTGGACGAGCAGTTCAAGGGCTCGGTTCTCACGAGCTGGTAAGACACGTCTCGGCTTTCTGAGAATGCCGGGCCTCGCGCCCGGCATTTTTGCTGTTCTCCCGGGATGCATGTCCCACCCCCATCCAAGTCACTCAAGATCTCGACCAAGGAGTACCCGTATGTCCCTGAAGCGCCTAAGCCTCATCGCCCTTCTCTCGCTTGCCGTCCTGCCTGCGGCCGCGCAGACGCAGACAATCCGCATCGGCGTCACGCCGGGCCCGCACGCGCAGATCCTCGAGGCGGTGAAGCCGATCGCGGCCAAGAAAGGCCTCGACATCAAGATCGTGGAATTCTCCGACTACGTGGTGCCGAACGAGGCCCTCGCCTCGGGCGAGCTGGAGGCCAATTCCTTCCAGCACCAGCCCTATCTGGACAACCAGAAGGAAAACCGCGGCTACAAGATCGAGACGGCCGCCCAAACCGTGAATTTTCCGATCGGCATCTACTCCAAGAAGCACAAGGCCTTCGACGCCATACCGGATGGAGCACGCGTCGCGATCCCGAACGATCCGACCAATGGCGGCCGTGCGCTGCTGCTGCTGCAGGACAAAGGCCTGATCAAGCTGAAGGACAATGTTGGATTCAAGCCGACGATCCTCGACATCACGGCCAACGCCAAGAACCTGAAGTTCACGGAAATCGACGCGGCTCAGGCTCCGCGCGTGCTCGACGACGTCGATGCGGCGGTCATCAACACCAACTATGCCACGCAGGCGGGCCTCGACCCGGTCAAGGACGCGCTGACCCGCGAGAATCCGAAGGGCCCTTATGTGAACATCATCGCCGTGCGCGCCGAGGACAAGGACAAGCCGTGGGTGAAGGCCCTCGTCGAATCCTATCACTCCCCCGAGGTGAAGGCCTTCGTACAAGAGACCTTCAAGGGCGCCGTTCTCACGAGCTGGTAAGCAGCGCACTCCAGAACGACACGACAAGGCCGGGCACCGCCCGGCCTTTTTGCTGGCCGCCTATGGTCTTGAGTATCTTTGCACGCAAAACCGGTTCCCACTTCCCGCGTTCGATGCTCTCCTTGCTTGAGCGTCGTTGCACGCAAAACCGGTTCCCACTTCCCGCGTTCGATGCTCTCCTTGCTTGAGTATCTTTGCACGCAAAACCGGTTCCCACTTCCCGCGTTCGATGCTCTCCTTCCTTGAGCATCTTTGCACGCAAAACCGGTTCCCACTTTTGCGTTCGATGCTCTGGGCGGTTTGAATAGGCGCACGGCTGCGACACCTTGACAATAGAGCCGGCTAAGCTCCCTGATGAACCCGTCTCATTCAAGGACGATCGAGCCGGACGGATCACGCCCGGCCATTCAGGAGGAAATCTATGCGCCTTTCACTTGCCGGTTCACTTGCCGGTCTGGCCCTCGCCACCTCGGTCTGCGCCGCGCCCTTAGCGGCCCAGGCTCAGGAGCAGCTCACGATCTATTGCTCGATCCTCGAAGAGCAGTGCCGCGTCGGCGTTGCCGCCTTCGAGAAGGCATCCGGGATCAAGGTGACGATGGTGCGCAAGAGCACCGGCGAGACATTGGCCCAGATTCGGGCCGAGGCGTCCAATCCGCGAGCCGACGTGTGGTGGGGCGGGCCGGGCGATTCCCACATTCAGGCGGCCGAGGAAGGCCTCACCGTCGCCTACAAATCGCCCGTGCTGCCGGAGCTTTACGATTGGGCGCAGCGTTTCGCCGAGCAATCCGAGCATCGCGCGACCGCCACCTATCTCGGTGCGCTCGGCATCGGCTACAACACGGAAGTTCTCAAGAGCCGCAATCTGCCCGAGCCGAAATGCTGGGCCGATCTGCTCGATCCCAAGTTCCGGGATGAGGTCCAGATCTCGGACCCGAATTCCTCGGGCACCGCTTACGTCTTCCTGGCCTCGCTCGTTCAGCTGATGGGCGAGGACAAGGCCTTCGACTACATGAAGAGCCTGCACAGGAACGTCAATCAGTACACGAAATCGGGCGCGGCCCCCGTCAAGGCCGTCGCTCTGGGCGAGACCGCCATCGGCATCGCCTTCATGCACGACATGGTGACCATGATCGTCGATGGCGCTCCGGTGAAGACGGTCGCTCCCTGCGAGGGAACGGGCTACGAGACAGGCTCGGTCTCCATCGTCAAAGGCAAGAACCAGGACGCCGCGAAGAAATTCGTGGATTGGGCCCTCTCGTCCGAAGCGCAGAAGCTCGTGGGCGCGGACCAGAAGATCTACTCGATTCCGTCCAACAAGAACGCGCCCATCTCGGAGAAGGCGCCCAAGCTCTCCGAAATGAAGCTGATCAACTACGACACGGTCAAATACGGATCCGTGGCCGAGCGCACGCGTCTGCTCAAGAAGTGGGACGCGGAGGTGAAGTCCGCCCCGAAATAGAGAGATCCATAGAGAGTCATCCATGATAAGGCCGGGAGCGATCCCGGCCTTCTTCTTGAGGCTCGAGCCCCGCCTATTTCTGACGTGGTTCCTGGAGGCGCTCGCCGGCCTCCGTCCAATGCCCTGCCCGCTTCGCCACAACGCCGTTCAGCAGCGTCCAGGCGGCGTTTCGCACCTCGCCCTGCACGTCGAGATCCCGGTCCAGCTCCTCGTGGCTGGTGGCGTAGGGCTTCCAATACCCGATATAGCGGTCGAGCTCGGCGAGGCTGCCCGCGGGCGTCAGCTCCATGGCGCGCAGCCAGTCCGACAGGCTTCGACGAACGCCCTCCGCCCCCTCCGCGTCGCCGTGCACGACGACGGAGAACAGACGACCCGACAGGTGCTTGGGATAATCCCATCCCTTCAGCTCCAGCCCCTTGGCTTCCGTTACTGTCTTGCCATGGGTCGAGGTCGGATCCGGGTTGCCGCCATCGGCGCAGACGAGACGGTCCATCATCAGCTTCAGCGGCGAGGAAACCTGATACCAGTTCACGGGCGTGACGATCATGATCCCGTGTGCCTCCACCCATTTCGGGTAGATGTCGTTCATCCAGTCCTGCGTCTGCCCGAGAGAATAGTTAGGATAGCAGGAGCACGGCCAGTGGCAGAGCGCAGCCGCCGTCGAGAAGCAGGTCTTGCAGGGATGGATGTGACGGCCGTACTCGGATGCGAGCCTGCTGAGGTCCAGCACCTCGACCGCGACGTTCGGCGCGCTCGCGATGACCTGCCTGGCGATCTCGACGAGCCGGTAGGTCTTCGACATCTCGCCCGGGCAGGTATGCTCGCTGCGCGCGGCGGAGGAGACGAGGAGGAAACGCGCGGGCCCCGCGGGATCCTCGTGCCGCTTCCGGGCGAGATCGATGGCCTCCTTCGCGGCGATCCAGTCGACGGCGAGGTCGTAATCGGGATCGGCGAAGCCCGGCCCCGCCTTGCGGGTTCTCGGGCTCTTGCGATGATGGCTGTAGGCGTCCCATGCCGCATCAGCGATGCGCTGCAGCTCCTGCGCCAGGGCGTCGAAGGCGGGATCCTGGAACGGCAGCAGGAAACGCCGCCTGAACTCGGTCTCGTCGAGCGTCGGATCGGGTGTGCCGGTTCTCGCTTCGGGGATGGACAAGGCGCACTCCCATTCTTAGATCTCAACGGCGCTACGCTGCGGAACGCCGGCCTCGTTGCACCGGTTCCCTCGGTCCGGCCCAGTTCCGGTTTGCCTGTCGAACAAGAAACTCCAGCGCATCGTGCGGAAAAGTGGATCCGGTTTTCCGCACGATGCGCTCCTCTAGGAGTGGAGCATCGGATTGGATCCCAAAAGTGGATTCCACTTTTGGGTCCGATGCTCTAGCTCTGTCTCTCCCCCTTTTCCCGTAGGAGCCGTCGATGCCGACCACCCCACCCCTCTGCCTGAACGATGGAAACACGATGCCCCAGCTCGGCTATGGCGTCTGGCGGGTTTCGAACCAGGAAGCCGTCGCCTGCGTGGCCGATGCCCTCAAGGCGGGCTACCGCTCCATCGACACGGCGGCGATCTATGAGAACGAGGAAGGCGTCGGTCAGGCGATCGCCGCGTCCGACGTGCCGCGCAGCGACCTGTTCATCACGACGAAACTGTGGAACGACAAGCGCAACTATGATGCGGCGCTGATGGCCTTCGACGAGAGCCTGAAGCGGCTGAAACTCGACGTCATCGATCTCTATCTCATCCACTGGCCGGGCGTCGACGGGGACGGTTTCCTCGATGCGTGGCGCGCCCTGATCCGCCTGAAGCAGGAAGGACGCGTCAAATCGATCGGCGTCTCGAACTTCCAGGCCAAGCATCTGCAGCGGCTGATCGACGAGACCGGCATCGTTCCCGTCCTGAACCAGATCGAGCTGCATCCGCGCTTCCAGCAGAAGGAGCTGCGCGCCTTCCACGCGAAGCACGGCATCGCGACGGAATGCTGGGGTCCCCTCGGCCAGGGCAGCCTCGTCACGGACGAGAAGCTCGCGGCCATCGGACGCAAATACGGCAAGTCGCCCGCGCAGGTGATCCTGCGCTGGCACCTCGACAACGGCTTCGTCGTGATTCCGAAATCGGTGACGCCCTCGCGCATCCGCGAGAACATCGACGTCTTCGACTTCACGCTCGATGCCGACGACATGCGCGTCATCGACACGATGGACGACGGGAACGGCCGCGTCGGCCCGGACCCCGCAATCTTCGGCTAGCGTATCGTGCGGACCCAGCGGGCTGCGCGAGCGAAAAGTGGATCCGGTTTTCCGCAAGAACGATGCGCTCTTTCCAAGAAGGGAGCATCGGATGGGATCCCAAAAGTGCAAATCCACTTTTCACGTCCGATGCTCTAACCGGCCGCGAAGGAGCCTACAGGCGGCCCTTCGCCGGGTCGCCTGCGGACTCGAACTGATGGTAGATCGCCTCCGCGATCGGCAGGAGCTGCGCGCGCTCGGCTTTGGCCGAGACCACATAGGACAGCCCGCCGTCGATCCACGAGAAGGCCGAAACGCCATCCTGCCGTTCGAAGCGGAATGCGGTTTCCCTCTCCTGTGCGCTGGAACGCGCGTAAAGCGTCAGGCGGTTGCCGCCCTCGTTCTCGTACATGAAGAGGGCGGCCGCTTCGCCGCCGGAGGGCAGAAGCCTTCCGCCGATGAGGCGATAGCCCTGTGCATTCAGGTCCGGAGCCTTCAGGGGCTTTCCGACCCGGCGGGAGAGCCATTGCACGAGATGCGCCTCCTGGTCGCCCGGCACCTCCACGGGATGAAGCCGCTCGCCCACATAGAGGCGATAGGCGGCGATCGCATTGTCGGCGACGGCCGCCTGCCCGGAGGATTGCGGCGTGACGGGCCCGCGCCACCACGTTGCCCCGGTGGCGCCCAGAACCCCGCCCAGAACCAGCCACACGAGGGCCGCGGCCATTCCGGTGAAGGTGTGATGCGGGCGGCGCCGTTGCGCGGCAACGAGATGGGCGACCCGCAGCCGCGCCGGGATCGGCTCCTGCGCCTTGAAGGCAAGCCGCGCGCGCAGCGCCTCGCGCTGCTCGGCCTCGCGCTGCACCCGTTCGGTCTGCGAGGGCTGGGATGTGAGCCACGCTTTGACGATCTCGATCCGCGCGGGATCGAGCCTTCCATCGACGAAGGCCTGCAGGTCGTCCTCACCGATGGGTCGCTCGCCCGTCACTTCACTCTCCTCAAAACGGCGCTGCGTCCGTTTTCCATGAATTCCCGCAGGCGTCCGCGCGCCCGGCTCAGGCGCGACATCACCGTGCCCATGGGGATCTCCAGAACCTGCGCCACCTGCTCGTAGGACAGATCCTCGACCCCGACCAGGAGCAGCACCGAGCGCTGCTCCTCCGGCAAGGCATCGAGGCCCGTCAGGATGTCGCGCAGACCCGCATGCGCATCCGGTGGATCCGCGACCGCGGGCGACGTCTCCAGGACCTCGACCCCGACCTGGACGCCGCGCACCTTTCGGCTGCGCACATCGTTCAGGAAGAGGTTGCGCTGAATCGCGAAGAGCCACGCCTTCAGGTCGCCGTCCCGGCGGCGCCGGCTCCAGTGGCGGATCGCCCGCTCCAGCGTGTCCTGGACGAGATCGTCCGCAGCCTCGTCGTCGCGCAGAAGCGCCCAGGCATAGCGGCGCAAGCCCGGAATCTGCGGTTCGAGAAGGGAGGCGATCTCGTCCACGATCAAACCTTCACATGTCAGGCATCATCAAAGATGAGCCCTTGCCGCGTGGCAAGATCGAGAGCTGTTTCCACAGACGTGGAATCAACACTCTTCTTTTGCTCGGCCGCATTGTCTTGACGGCGAACCGGATCCACTTCGCCGGAAAATGCTCTGGCGCATCGTGCGAAAAGTGGAATTCGCTTCCCGCGTCCGATGCGCTATTTAAGACGTGGAGCATCGGATTGGATCCCAAAAGTGGAATCCACTTTTGGGCTCGATGCTCTAGGGCTGAGCGACATGCCAGATGTTGTTGACCCCATCGCCCGTTGCGTCGCCGGGCTTGGAATCCTTCGTCCAGAGGTAGAGCGGCTTGCCCTTGTAGGCCCATTGCTTGGCGCCGTCGTCACGGGTGACCACGCTCCAGTCGCCCGAGGCGGCTGCACCGGAAGCGGCCGTGAGCGGCGGCCAGTTCTGTGCGCATTGTCCGTTGCAGTTCGACTTGCCGGCGGCATCGCGGTCGAATGTGTAGAGCGTCATGCCCTTGGCATCGACGAGGGCTTTGCCCTTGCTCGTATCGGCGACCTTCGCGGGCGCGGCGGTTTGAGCGACCGCGCCGGTGGCGACGAGAAGGCCGGCAAGAAGGGCCGGCGAGAAAAACAGCTTCATGGGTATCCTCCTGGAGGTCGTGATGACCACGCTCCTTAAGACACCCCGCGACGGGCTTTATTCCATCGAAGGCGGAATTTTCGTCACCGCCCCGTCGGGTTGAAGCCGCCGCTCTCGGCGATCGGCTCGCGCAATTCGATCCGATGCCGTCCGTTGTCGCGGATCTCCGCCGTGCGGTAACGGCCGTCGAGATCGTCCTCGGGATCCTGGAGCACCTCGACGCCAGCCTTGCGCAGGCGCGCGATCTCCTTGTCGACATCGGGCACGATCAGGCTGATCGCGGGCGTGCGCGTCCAGTCGGCTTCGGGAAGAACGTGATCGACCTCGGCGATCTCGAGAAGGAACCCGCTCCGCTCCAGAACCGCCGTGCGCCCCTGGACGAAACTGGTCGTGGAGATCAGCCGGAATCCCAGCTTGTCCCGATACCACCGAACGCTCTCGTCGAAATCCGGCGTGCGGATGGAGGTGGATCGCGCCGCCGTGCCGGAGGCAGGCTGCGCGCCGACCGGGACGAGGCCCGGGAAGATGAGTGCCTGGGCCGGCAGAAGGACAAGGCTCGCCAGGAGGCTGCGCCGCAGCCTGGAAACGGAAGGGAGGCGTGCTTTCACAGGTCATTCCTCGTCGGCCGCCGGAACTTAGCGCATCGTGCGAAAAAGTGGTCCCGGTTTTTCGCAAGAACGATGCGCTCTTTCCAAGAAGGGAGCATCGGATTCAATCCCAAAAGTGGATTCCACTTTTGGGTCCGATGCTCTCGCCGTCTTCTCTCATGAACGCCCAACGGTGCAGATCGTTCTTGTGCCTAATCCTTCTTGGGCTCCATCAGCTTCAGCAGCAGGTTGGCCAATTGCTCCGCCTCTGTCTCGGTGAGCTTCTCGCCGATGACGCGGTTGATGGCGGGACCGTAGATCCCCCACATACGCCGCTGAAGCGCCCGCCCCTCTTCCGTGATCTCGACCCATTGCCGCCGCTTGTCGCCAGGATAGGGAATGCGGCGGACGAGCCTGTCCGCCTCCATCCGGTCGAGAAGGCGCGAGAGATTGTACTGCTCGAAGAGCACCGCGTCCTCGATCTCGCGCGGGGACGAGCGGCCGTCGGGCCGGCGCTTCAGGTGCAGGAGCACATCGTACCAGGACAGGCAGGGAAAGCCGGCCGTTTTCAGATCGTCCTCGATCCGGCCCACCGCTTCCCTCTGGGCCCGGATCAGACGGACCCAGGCGTCGGTCACGACATCCGACGGTTCCTTCATGTCTTGCACCACGGCAAAGCCTCTTCTGTTTCTATGCAATTGCATCATATTTGACATTTCCATGCAACTGCATATGAATATCCATGCACCTGCATGGAGTTTCCGATGCCGAACGACGCCTCCCCGTCCAGCACCGTCTTCGCCACCCACGCTCCGAGCCCCTCTATCCACCTGCCGCTTCTCACCTGCCCGGCTTCGCTGAAGCCTGCAGCCTGATCCGCTCTCACCCCAAGGAGACCCAATCATGAAGCTCTACTACGCTCCCGGCGCCTGCTCGCTTGCCCCGCACATCGTCGCCCGCGAGGCAGATCTCCCCGTTACCCTCGTGAAGGTGGATCTGTCCAAGCACCTCACGGAGACCGGCGAAGACTTCCGCGCGATCAATCCCAAAGGCTATGTTCCGGCCATCGTTCTGCAGGATGGCTCGCTGCTCACGGAAGCAGCGGCGCTCCTCCAGTATCTCGGCGACCAGCAGCCCAGCGCCGGGCTCGCACCTGCCAACGGCACCATGGAACGCTACCACCTGATCGAGTGGCTGACCTTCGTCAGCACGGAGCTTCACAAAGGCTTCGGTCCGCTCTGGAACCCCGCCACTCCGGATCAAGTGAAGGCTGCCACGAAGGAACGGCTCGCCACGCGCTTCGCCTATCTCGACGAGGTTCTGGCCAAGCAGCCGTTCCTGACGGGAGAGACTTTCACGATCGCGGATGCCTATCTCTTCACGGTCGTGAACTGGACGAATTTCCACGCCGTCGATATCTCGTCGTTCAAGCACCTGAGCGACTTCATGGCCCGCGTGGCAGCACGTCCCAAGGTTCGGGAAGCGCTCGCCGCCGAAGGCCTGCTGAAGCAGGCGGCGTAAGGTCTGATCCGCGCTGTCACGAAAAGGCCTCGGGGCGATCCGGGGCCTTCTTGTTTTGGGCAATGATGCAGGGCCGACGTCACATGACGAAGACATCATCCGCCTTGAGCAGCGTGCCCGCCTTCACCTGGGCGAACTTGATCGCCCCGTATTTCGTCTCCGAGCCGTCCGCGTCATAGGACAGGTCGCCCGTCTTCTCGTTGTAGATGATCCGGTCGTTCTTATCGTGCGCTTTCGCTCCGGCCCAGAACGCACCCTTCGACAAAATCCCCTTCTGGAGCTTGCCGAACACGGCCATCGACAGCCTGGTCGTGTCGTCGGCGTGCTTGAAATCCGCGATCCGGTCCACGTTCGTGGCACCGAGCTTCGTGGTGAAAGCGAGCTTGTCCTGCCCCGCTCCGCCGGTCAGCTTGTCGCAGACGAGCTTGCCGTTGAGCAGATAATTGCCAGCCCTACCCTTCAGCACATCTGCCTTCTTGCCGCCGGTTCGGGTGAGGGAGGAGACGATCATGGGAGGGTTGGAAGGGTCGTAAACAAACTCCGCAGTCTCTCGCGTGTCCTCTCCCGGAGGAACACTGGCTATTGGATCCTCAATCTCCCGAATTTCGCCTTCACCGTAGACAGGCAGCATAGGATTGATGGAATCGATCACGCGTACAGTCATAGCAGCCTCGAAAATCATGAATCATGATTATGATATTTCGTTTCACAAACAAGTCCGATCGACTGCCGGGCCAACAAAAAAGCCCCGGAGTTTCCTCCGGGGCTTCCTTATTTCTACGAAGACGTAGGACTTAGAAGTCCATGCCGCCCATGCCGCCCATGCCGCCGCCGGGCATGGCCGGAGCAGCGCTCTCGCGCTTGGGAGCTTCGGCCACCATGGCTTCGGTGGTGACCAGGAGGCCCGCCACGGAAGCGGCATCCTGCAGAGCCGTGCGCACGACCTTCGCCGGATCGACGATCCCGGCCTGGAGCATGTCCACGAACTCTTCCGTCTGAGCGTTGAAGCCGAAGGTGTCGGTCTTGTTCTCGACGATCTTGCCGACCACGATCGAGCCTTCGACGCCGGCGTTCTCAGCGATCTGGCGGATCGGAGCCTCAAGGGCGCGCAGCACGATGTTGATGCCGGCCTTCATGTCGGCGTTGTCGCTGGAGAGCTTGGCGACCGCAGCCTTGGCGCGCAGCAGAGCGACGCCGCCGCCGGGAACGATGCCCTCTTCCACCGCAGCGCGGGTGGCGTTGAGCGCGTCGTCGACGCGGTCCTTCTTCTCCTTCACCTCGACTTCGGTCGCGCCGCCGACGCGGATCACCGCGACGCCGCCTGCGAGCTTCGCCAGACGCTCCTGGAGCTTCTCACGGTCGTAGTCCGAGGTGGTCTCCTCGATCTGCGCCTTGATCTGGCCGACGCGGGCTTCGATGTCTTCCTTCTTGCCGGCGCCGTCGATGATCGTGGTGTTCTCCTTCTCGATGCGAACGCGCTTGGCGCGGCCGAGCATCGGGAGCGAGACGTTCTCGAGCTTGATGCCGAGGTCTTCGGAGATCGTCTGACCGGCGGTCAGGACGGCGATGTCCTCGAGCATGGCCTTGCGGCGGTCGCCGAAGCCCGGAGCCTTGACGGCGGCGATCTTCAGGCCGCCACGCAGCTTGTTGACCACGAGGGTGGCGAGAGCTTCACCTTCGACGTCCTCGGCGATGATCAGCAGCGGCTTGCCGGTCTGAACGACAGCTTCGAGGATCGGCAGCATGGCCTGGAGCGAGGAGAGCTTCTTCTCGTGGATGAGGATGTAGGGGTCCTCGAGCTCGGCCACCATCTTCTCGGCATTGGTGATGAAGTACGGCGAGAGATAGCCGCGGTCGAACTGCATGCCTTCCACGACATCGAGCTCGGTCTCGGCGGTCTTGGCTTCCTCGACCGTGATCACGCCCTCGTTGCCGACCTTCTGCATGGCATGGGCGATCATCTCGCCGATGTCCTTGTCGCCGTTGGCCGAAATCGTGCCGACCTGGGCAACCTCGTCGGAGGACTTCACCTTCTTGGCGCGGGCCTGGATGTCCTTAATGGCCTCGGCGGTGGCGAGATCGATGCCGCGCTTGAGGTCCATCGGGTTCATGCCGGCGGCCACGGCCTTGGCGCCCTCGCGGACGATCGACTGAGCGAGAACGGTCGCCGTCGTGGTGCCGTCGCCGGCGATGTCGTTGGTCTTCGAGGCCACTTCGCGCACCATCTGGGCGCCCATGTTCTCGAACCGGTCGGCGAGCTCGATTTCCTTCGCGACCGACACGCCGTCCTTGGTGATGCGCGGAGCGCCGAAGGACTTCTCGATCACGACGTTGCGGCCCTTCGGGCCGAGGGTCACCTTCACCGCATCGGCGAGGATGTCGACGCCGCGCAGCATCTTATCGCGGGCTTCGGAAGAAAACTTAACGTCTTTGGCAGCCATGGGCTTAGCCTCCAGTTAAATTGGAAATCGTGTGACGGGTTCGCCCGGCTGATTAGCCGACGATGCCCATGATGTCGGATTCCTTCATGATCAGGAGATCCTGACCATCGATCCGCACTTCGGTGCCGGACCACTTGCCGAACAGAACGCGATCGCCTGCCTTCACGTCGAGAGCGGCGACCTTGCCGTTCTCATCGCGGGCGCCGGGGCCGACGGCGACGACTTCGCCCTCTTGCGGCTTTTCCTTGGCGGTGTCCGGGATGATGATGCCGCCAGCCGTCTTCTCTTCGGCCTCGATGCGGCGGACGACGACTCGGTCGTGCAGCGGACGGAACTTCATGGAACTTCCCCTTTGACTGTTGACGCAGCCCCGATGGCTGCGCCCTGGTCTATCCTGTTAGCACTGTCCGGAGACGAGTGCTAACACTGTTGGCGAGATAAGGAGGTCTGAGAAAGGAGTCAAGGCGGACTAATAATCTTGATAAATTTGTCCGTTATACAATAACATATATCAATGACGAACCAACCTCTCTATCAGCCCCTCTGGACGGACCACGCCTTGCAACTGGCCCACCGTCGAGGCCGCTTGGCACATCTGCTCTCCCCTGCTTCCCTGATAGAGGCGCAACGCCTTCTCGATTGTGGAGCCCTCGCAGCTGAGGCTGTTGAAGATCGAGAGGCAATCGGGGTTCTGATAGGCGACGAACTCGTCCGGATGGTCGGCTTCGCGTGGGTTACCATTGACGACGATTACGGGTCGGAGCCCGTAGTGGCTCATCCCCACAAGATGGCAGTCATCGCGCCACTTTCCGCTGTAACCAACCGGTTCGAGGACGGCGACGTCCCTTTCAACATCAAGGATTTCATTGAAGAAGCCATCGCGACTGTCGAAGGCATCGAGGCCCGAAATCACAAGACCATAGAATAGGGCCGCTACCGGCGACTGGTGAGGAGGGCCGCGGCCACGATGAGAAGCCCTCCCCCGAGGGTCGCCCAGGTGGGAATCTCGCCGAAGACCCCGTAGCCGATCAGAACCGCCCAGATGAGGGCGGTATATTCGAGCGGCGCGAGCCGGGCCGCCTCCGCCTTGGCATAGGCCGTCGCCATGAGGACATGGCCGATGACCCCGAGCACTCCCATCAGCATGAACCAGGCCAGATGCGCCAGGTTCAAAGGCTGCCAGGCCCAGAGGCCGAAGGGCAGCGCCAGAATGGCCGGACCGGCATTCTGGAAATAGACGATGTGCAGGAACTTGTCGCGCTGGGCCCGCTGGCGCAGCAGAACAAGGCTCAGGGCGTAGGTGATCGCCGACGCCAGGGCGGCGGCGACGCCCAGCCAGGATCGGGCCGCCGAGGCCTCAGCCGTCTGCCCGAGGACGACCACGAGCGTGCCGCCGAACCCGATCGCGATCGCCGCAATGATCCTCGGATCCACCCGCTCCTTCAGAAGGAGCACCCCGAAGAACGCGATGAACATGGGCGCCAGGAACGACAGGACGAGGGTCTCGGCCAGAGGCAGCTTGCCCAGTGCATAGAAGAAACAGGCGGCCGTGATGACGGCGATCACGGAGCGCAACAGGTTCGCCTGCACCGTCTCCCGGCTCGGCCAGCCCGGGCGCATCACCGCGACCACGCCCGTGGCGATGATGGTTCCGCAGGCGAAGCGCAGAAAGGTGACCTGGAGAGTCGGATAGGAAGCGGACATCCCTTTGATGACCGCATCCATGATGGAAAGCACCGCGATGCCCGCGGCAGCCCGAACGGCCGGACCGTATTGCATGTAATCACGACGATGTGAGGCGCGGCCTCCGGGATGGCGGCTTTCGCGGAAGAGTGAAGCTCTTAGCGCATCGCGCGAAAAAGTGGACTCGGTTTTTCGCAGCAAACGATGCGCTCCTTTAGGAGGGAGCATCGACCCAAAAGTGCAAATCCACTTTTGGGTCGATGCTCGCGCGCGATTCACATGCCGCTTCACTCGTCCCTTCTCGCTGTCGACAGAAAGGCCGGATCAGTACTTCCGCACAGATGCAATCAAGTCGATGGAAACAAAAGCCGCGCTTGCCGTTTATTAAGCGCAACAACGACAAACAGGATGCTTCGATGCGCGCTTGGATCCCTTGCTCCGCAATGCTTCTTCTCGCCTTCATGCCATCTTCCGGATCGGCCCAGTCGGTCTACGGAGGCGGGACTTACTACGGCAATACCTACATTTCACCGGAATACAACTATCCGTATGCCCGCACGCAGGACGGCTATCGCGAGAGTTACCCGCTCGTCACGCGTCCGGCGACGGGCGGTGCGTATCCCTACACCACGGGCTCCGTGCGCGCCGGCACTCAGGTCGCGACCCTGCCGCAGACCTATTCGGATCCCGGATACGACAACAGCATCGACTATGCCATCTCGCCGGAATTCCAGCGGCAGATCGTATCCTATCGCGGCAGCGAGACGCCCGGCACGATCGTGGTCGATACGAACGACAAGTTCCTCTACCTGGTGCAGCCCGGCGGACGGGCGATCCGCTACGGGATCGGCGTCGGACGCCCCGGCTTCGAATGGGCTGGCCGCAAGACCGTCTCGATGAAACGCGAATGGCCCGATTGGCGTCCGCCGGCGGACATGCTCAGGCGGCGTCCTGATCTGCCGCGCTACATGAAGGGCGGGATCGACAATCCGCTCGGTGCGCGGGCGCTCTATCTCGGCTCTTCGCTCTACCGCATTCACGGCACGAACGAGCCGCACACCATCGGCCAGGCCGTCTCCTCCGGCTGCATCCGCATGCTCAACGAGGACGTGGTGGATCTCTACAGCCGCGTGAAGGTCGGCACGTCCGTCATCGTGATCTAAACGGCGCCCCCCTGAACGATCGTCATGGCCGGGTTCGTCCCGGCCATTCACGTTTCAAGGCTCTGCTGCGCGAAGACGGGGATCTCCGGGCTTGGCCCGGGGATGACGAGAGCAGAGCGTTTAAGGCTCCGCGATCAGGTCCAGTCGCCGTCGTCTCCGGAATCACCGCCGAAATCGGAGAAGTCGTCGTGGTTCTGCGACGGATTCTCGTAAAGGGAATCCGTGATGCCGGCGAAATCCTGGTTCCCGCCTTGATCGTTGCCGCTCTGGTCGTTGCCGAGATCTGCGAGCGAGGATTGCCCGCCCGCCGCGTTCTCCTCGCCGCGGAAGGCATGCGACAGCGCGTTGGCGATCATCATGCCGCCTGCGACGCCCGCGGCCGTGGAAAGCGCGCCCTGCAGAAATCCACCTCCGCGCGGCTGCGCCATGCCGCCCCAAGGCCCCTGCGAGGGCCCCTGCGGTGGCCCCTGCGTTTGAGGCGGCATGCCGTAGGGCTGCTGCGGCATCGGCTGGGGAGAGCCCCAGGGCGAGGCGCGGCGCATCGGCGGCGAGTTGTAGGCCGGCTCCGGCGGGCGGGCGCCGCCCCCGAAGATTCCCGACAGAATGCCGCCCTGCTGCGGCTGCCGGCTGAGGTGATCGAGCTCGGCGCGCAACTGGTCGTTCTCGGCCTGGAGCCTCGCCAGAGCCTGCTCCTGCACGAAGATCGCCTGCGCCATGGCGTATGGTGCATAAGGCTGCTGGCGCAGCCTGTCGGCGATGAACCGCTCCGCCTCCGGATCGCGCGGCTGATTCGCCACCTGTTCGAGCCGTCGGAAGATATCGGCAATGATCTCGCGCTCCTGATCGTTCATGGCAAACCTCCTTCGCGCATGGATCATGAGATTTTCATGTAAGGGCGGCCCCGGGTTTTGTTAGGGGCGGGCCAAGCCGAGCTTGCACATATTCCGCAGAGCCTCGGGTGCGATGCCGTCCAGCTCCGCCACGTCGCGCCATTCTGCGCCATGCACCTCGGACGGATCGGGGCGCAGGCCGCCCTCTTTTGCCCGCAGGACGTAGCGGACGTCATGGTGCCAGTGCTCCGGCTCCCCCTTTTGCGGGTGAGCGGGAATGAGATGGCTGTCGATGTCGATCGGCAGGCCCGAGGCGCCGTGCCAGGGATCGAGCGCCAGCTCCGGCACGCCGGTCTCCTCGGCGGCTTCGCGCAGGGCTGCTTCCTCCAGGCTTTCGGGCGCCTCGTAATGACCGCCCGGCTGCAGCCATCGGCCCAGGGAACGGTGATGGATCAGCAGCACCCTCCGGCCCGCCGGGTCGAGGATGAACGCCGACGCGGTGACATGGCCGGGGAATGTGGACCGGCTGTGAATGGCATCGCCGCTCGCAATCTGCCGGCGCAGCACGGCATGCCGCTCGGCCGCGCTGCCGAAGGTGCGGACATGGCGGTCGAGAAGCGCCCCGATCCGGGCGCAGAACGCGGATGGATCGAATGCGCCGCTCATTGGCCTTCCATCGCCTTCGCGAAGGCGTCCTTGAAATCGGGATGCCACCGGGACAGGGCGGGACGGTTCTCGATGAGGTCCTCGGCAGCCCAGCGAATCCGCACCTCGTCCATCGCGCGGGTCGTCTCGTTGTCCGGGCAGAGCACGTAGAAATCGCCCCGCTCCAGGGCCGGAAGCAGGAAATCGACGACTTGCTCGGGGCTCCAGGCTCCGGCGGGCTTCTCCGTGACGCCCCTCGCCCGGGTCAGACCGGTGAAGACGAAGCCGGGAATGAGCAGATGCGCCGTCACCTTGCAACCCGGCCGGTTGCGCAGATCATGGGCCAGCGCCTCCGTCACCACCTTCACGCCGGCCTTGGAGACATTGTAGGCCGTGTCCCCGGGTGGGGTGGTGATGCCCTGTTTCGAGCCCGTATTGATGATGGCGCAGGGGGTGTCCTGGCCGGCCATGGCGGGGGCGAAGACCTGCACGCCGTTGATGACGCCCCAGAGATTGGCCTGGAGGATGGCCTGCCAGCGCTGCGGGTCGCCGAAGAGCTGTCCGCCGCCTTCCGTGCCCGCATTGTTCATCAGCACGACGACTTCGCCGAAGGCGGCCATCGCCTTGTCCCTCAGCCTCTCCACATCTTCACGACGGCCGACATCGGTCGGAACCGCGAGCACGTTCGAAGAGCCGCCGATCCCGGCCACCTCTTCGGCGGCGCGCTCCAGCGCCTCACCGGGCAGGTCCGCGAGGCAAACCTTCATGCCAAGCTCGGCAAAACGCCTGGCAGAGGCGAGGCCGATGCCGCTCGCCGCTCCGGTGACGACGGCGACGCGGTTCGGGGCGATCGCGGGATGCTGGGCCATCGTTCCGATTCCTTCTCGCATGACGGCCGGGGCCTCGGCGACAATGCCGAGGCCTCACGACGATGAAGCGAGATAGAACACGCCGCAATTCGCGCAACCACCCATGAGGCGATGAGACGACGGCTCAACAGAAAACCCCGCCGGAGCGGGGCCGTCCGGCTCATCAGAGCCTCTCTTTTCTTTGGCTCGGGCGCATTCTCGGCGGCGAGCCGGATCCACGTCCCGGATCCACTTCGCCAAAAAAGCTCTAATCGCCATCCGCGGATTTCAGCGGACGGACATTCGTCTCGACCTCTTCCTCGTCGCCGAGGCCGGCATTCTCCTCCTGGGAGTCGAGGCGGGTTTTTTTCCGAAGCGCAATGTACTTCTTCTGGATCTTGATACGGCTCTCGCGGGCGATTTCGAGGGCGCCCTGCACGAGGGACCGCTCGGCCTTTTCGTTCTGCAGCTCTTCCGTGAGACGGCGGTTGGCTGCCTCGAGGGTGTTGCGCTCCTGCTCGAAGCGCTTGGTGAGCTGATCGATGCGCTCGCTGAGGCTCGCGAGCTTGTTGTCCGAGCTCTCGATCTGGAAGTCCTTGGCGGCAATGGCCTTGTTGAGCATTTCGACGCGCTCCTGAAGCTCGATGCGCGAGCGCTGAAGCTCGTTGACCATGGCCACCTGACGCTCGACCTCCTGCTGGGTCGCCTCCAGGCGGCGGTCGAGGGTATTCTTCTCGATGGTGGTCTCTTTGAAATTGCGCTCGACGCCGCGAAGCGCCTCGTTCTTGTCGCGCAGCTGGTCGCGGGTATGGGCCAGGATCTTGTCCGTGGCCGCAAGGCGCGAGGTGAGCCCCTCGATCTTCATGTCGAGCGCCGAAAGATCGGTCTGATGCGAGGAGCGTTCGGAATCGAGCTGGGTTTCGAGGCGCTGGCGCAGCACCTGCTCGGCCATGAGCTTGGTTTCGAGCTCGGAAGCGCGCTGGCGGGTGGACTCGAGCTGGGTCTCCAGCTCGCCATAGCGGTTCGTGAGGCTCGAAAGACGGTAGTTCTGCTCTTCGGCCACCTTCTGCAGGCGCTTCACCTCGTGATCGAGAAGGCCGTTGCGCTCGCGGATCTCGATGAGCTCGCGCTCGGCGCGGGCGACGGCCTGGTCGGCCTCCTGCGCCTCCAGTCGCAGGGCCTGGTTCTCTTCCGTGATGTTGCGGGCGCGCTCGGTCTCGATGGCGAGCTGGTTCTCGAGATCGACGACCATCGCCTCCTTGTCCTTCACCCCGAGGCGCAGGTCCTCGATATGGGATTCCTGCTCGCGGGTTCTGGTCTCGGCCTTGCGCAGTTGCGACACCGTGGCAGCGAGATCGTCCATGGCGCGAGCATGGAGCGTGTTGAGATCGTGCAGTTCGCGGCGGAGCGACGCGGTGGTGTCGGTCTCCTGCCTGAGCACGGCCTCCGTCTCCAAGAGGCGGGACTGGAGCTGCGGATAGCTGCGGATGAGATCGCTCACCGGCTCGCTCAGGAGCGCGAAATCCTCCTTGAGGCTGCGGATCTCCTCGAGCCGGTCGATCATGTTGGCGAAGCGGACGCGGATCAGCTCGTTCTTCTGCCCCACGGAATCGAGAGCCCCATTGGGGCGGACGGCGATCGGCTCGGCCCTCTCCTGCGGCGCAACGGCCGCCGTGGAGCCTGCCGATGTCGTAACGTCATGCTGGGCGGGCAGACCATCGACGGCTTCGTCCTGCGGCTTCCTGCTGCCGAACCGGTTCCTGAAAGACGTCCAACCCGAAGACATGGTGCCGCCCCTTCACGCCTCACCGTCACACTACGGCACCTTTTAACCCAGAGTCACCCCGATTGGAAACGAAATTTCGTTTCACAAGACTGCGGCGGATTCACTCGGCCGCAACGGCCAAGGGCCGCGACAGACGGTTCTGAAAGCCTGCCTTTTCCAGGGTTTCCGGCATAGGCCCGCCGGTCGCCCAGTCGAGAAGCTCGACCGTATGGACGATCGGGATCTCGGTTCCCTGGCCGATCTGGGTCATGCAGCCGATATTGCCGGTGGCGATCAGGTCGGGTTTCGTGCGCTCGATATTGGCGACCTTCCGGGCCCTGAGCTGGCCGGCGATCTCGGGCTGGAGCAGGTTGTAGGTGCCGGCCGAGCCGCAGCAGATATGGCCTTCCGGCACATCCTTCACGGTAAAGCCCGCCTTCTTCAGGAGAGTCTTGGGCTCCGTGCGGATGGACTGGCCGTGCTGCATGGAGCAGGCGGAGTGATAGGCGACGACAAGGTCGGTTTCCCGCACCGGCTCCGCGAGTTCGAGCGACATGGCGAATTCGGTGATGTCCTTGGCGATCGCCGAGACCCGGGCCGCCTTTTCGGCATAGGCCGGATCGTTCCGGAACATGAAGCCGTAATCCTTGATCGTAGTGCCGCAGCCGGAGGCCGTGATGATGATGGCGTCGAGCCCCTCTCCGTCCATTTCGGCGATCCAGGCGTCGATATTGCGCTTGGCGAATTCATGACCCTGCGCTTCGCGCCCCATGTGATGGACGAGCGCGCCGCAGCAGCCCTCCCCCTTCGGCTGAACCACGTCCACGCCGTGCCGGTTGAGCAGCCGGATGGCGGCCTGGTTGAAGCCGGGCTTGAGCACGGGCTGGGCGCAGCCGGCGAGGATCGCGACGCGCCCGCGCCGCTCGCCTTCGGCCTTGAACGTGCCGGGCCGATCCAGGGGGGAACGGGCCGGCACCCTGGCCGGAGCCAGTTCGATCATCGCTCGCAGACGAGTTCCGAAGAAGGGCAACGCGCCGATCAGCCCCTTGAAGGGCTTCGCCAGGAGCGCCGCCCCGAGGGCGGCCCGGAAACGGCTCGGATAGGGCAGAATGCGCGCGAGCAATCCGCGCAGGAACCGGTCGTGCCCGGGCCGGGTATAGGTGGCTTCGATATAGGAACGCGCATGATCGACGAGATGCATGTAATGCACCCCGGACGGGCAGGTCGTCATGCACGACAGGCACGAGAGGCAGCGGTCGATATGCTTGACGACTTCCGCCGAGGCGGGCTTGCCGCTCTCCAGCATGTCCTTGATGAGATAGATGCGCCCGCGCGGCGAATCGAGTTCGTCGCCGAGAAGCAGGTAGGTCGGACAGGTCGCCGTGCAGAAGCCGCAATGGACGCAGGTGCGGAGAATTTTCTCCGACGAGGCCGTCGCGGGGTCCTTGAGCTGCTCGGGCGTGAAATTCGTTTGCATCGCTTTATCTCAAATCGCCGATTGCCACCGGTTGATGGCCTCGACCGGGTAGATCAGCATGATGATATTCAGGGCGAGATTGTCCCGGATCCAGTATCCGACGAACAGCTCCATCAGGACGGCTGCGGCGACCGTCAGCCAGACCGGAAAGGTTCGGGCCAGGAAGAATCCGAGGGCCATGAAGGATATGTCCGACAGCGAATTGATGACGCTGTCGCCGTAATAGTCGAGAGCGATATTCGTCGCACGGTAGCGGTCGATCACCATGTTGGTGTTCTCGACGATCTCCCACGCCGCCTCCAGCCCGAGCGCGAGGAGAAACGCCACCCCGAGCGGCAGCCGCTTTCCGCGCAGGCGACCGATGAGCCACGTTCCGAAATAGAACAGGAAGCCGTGGATGACATGCGAGGGCGTGTACCAATCCGTGAGGTGCTGAGAGTTGCCGGAATCGCGCACGACCCCGTGCCAGAGCTCCACGTATCCGCATTTGCAGATCGGCGTGCGGCCCATCGCGAGGAGGATCGCGGCGGTCACCGCGACGAGCCCGACGGCCAGAGCGGCAACGGCGGCGGGCCTCGAGGGACTCTTCGGAGCGGCGACAGCCATCTCAGACGCCTGCATACATCCGCCCCGGATTGAGAATCCCCGCCGGATCGAAGGAGGCCTTGATGCCTTTCGTGAGCGTCATCACAGTCTCGTTCTGCGGCTCGAACACATCGACGGCCGAGCGCGTCTCGGCCGGGGCGCGCACGAGAGTCGCATGGCCGCCGAGAGCGCGCGTCGCCTCCCGCAGGACAAAAGCGCCCGCATCGTCGTTGACGGGCGTCGAGATCCAGATGAGGCCGCCGCCCCAATCGTAGAACCATTGCGCATCCATCGACTGCGCGATGCGCTTCGTGAATTCAGGCCCCTTCGCGGGCGCCGTCGAGACACGCCAGATCGCGCGGTCCGCGCCATCGGTCAGCACGGTGGCGTCGCGCAGGGACTGCCAGACGGCCTCGGCCCCCCGGCCCTCCAGGATGTCCGTGGAGCCGCCGAAGCGCTTGAGCAGACGGCGCAGCTCGCCGAGGCGGTAATCGACCGAGACGGAAAAGCCCTCGAGCCGGATCAGCGTGCCCGCCCCCTGCCTGTCGCGGGCCGGGATATGCGCCGCGCCCGTCACGTCGAAGGGCGATCCGAGCGCCGCCGAGAGCGCCTCCACGGCCTGCGCGTCCTTGAGGCCGCGCAGCACCAGCGTCGCCATGCGCTCCTGTTTGGGGAGCACCTTGAAGGTCACCTCCGTGAGAAAGCCCAGCGTGCCCCAGGAGCCGGCCATGAGCTTGACGAGATCGAGGCCGGTGACGTTCTTCATCACGCGGCCGCCCGATTTCACCACCTCGCCGCGCCCGTTGACGAAGCGCACGCCGATGAGGCTGTCGCGGGCCGCTCCCGCCATGATGCGGCGCGGGCCCGAGATGTTCATGGCTGCGACCGCGCCGATGGTGGGCTCCGCCTTCGTGCCGAGCAGAGGACGGTAATCCATCGGCTCGAAGGGCAGCTCCTGTCCCTTTTCGGCCAGCATTCGCGTCACCTCGGAGACGGGCGTGCCGCTCTTCGCGGAGATGACCATTTCGGCGGGCTCATAGAGCGTGATGCCGGTCATCGCACCCGACGAGATCGAAGAATCCGTCTGATTGGGACGGCCCATCTCGGCTTTCGTGCTCTGGCCGGAGAGGCTGAGCAGAATGCCCTTTTCGGAAGCGCCTCGGATGATCGCGGAGGCGTCCTGCTCGTCACGGGGGAGATGGGTGGTCACGCAGCGAGCCTTCCTTCCAGAGGAAACACTTTGGCGGGATTGAGCAGCCAGCGCGGATCGAACACGCCGCGCACGCGCATCTGCTGGGCGAGATCGATCTCGTTGAACTGGCAGGTCATGAGGTCGCGCTTCTCGATGCCGACGCCGTGCTCGCCGGTGAGGCAGCCGCCGACTTCGACGCAGAGCCTGAGAATGTCCTCGCCCGCCTTCTCGGCCTTTTCCATCTCGCCCGGCACATTCGTGTTGAACATGACGAGCGGATGCAGATTGCCGTCGCCCGCGTGGAACACGTTGGCGACGCCGAGGCCGTAGGATTTGGCGATTTCGTCGATGCGCCGGAGCACATAGGGCAGCTGGCCCGTGGGGATCGTGCCGTCCATGCAGATGTAATCGGCCACGCGGCCCGTCGCCCCGAAGGCCGACTTGCGGCCCTTCCAGATCGCGGCGCTTTCGGCCTCCGATTGCGAGACCTTGATGGTCTTCGGCCTGAAGGGTTCCGCGATCGCGACGATGCGCCGGAGCATGTCGTCGATCTCCTGATCGGAGCCCTCGACCTCCACGATGAGCATGGCCTCCACGTCGAGCGGATAGCCCGCGTGAGCGAAGGCCTCGCAGATCTGGATGGCGGGTTTGTCCATGTATTCCAGCGCCACCGGAATGATGCCGGCGCCGATGATCGCGGCCACGCAGGCGCCAGCATCCTCCACCGACCCGAAGCCGAACAGCGCAGGACGCGCGCCCTCCGCGGCGCGAAGGATGCGCACGACGGCCTCGGTGACGACGCCGAGCTGCCCCTCCGAGCCGCAGATCAGGCCGAGCAGATCGTAGCCGGGGCTGTCGAGATGCTCGCCGCCGATCTCCACCACCGTGCCATCGAGCATCACCATGGTGACGCCGAGCAGGTTGTTGGTGGTCACACCGTATTTGAGGCAATGCGCCCCGCCGGAATTCATGGCGATGTTGCCGGCAATCGTGCAGGCCAGCTGACTCGACGGGTCGGGAGCGTAGAAGAATCCCTCGTAGGCGACGGCCTGGCTGATGCCGAGATTGGTGATGCCGGATTGCACCCTTGCCGTCCGGCCCTCGAAATCGACGTCGATCACGCGGTTCATCTTGGCGACACCGAGCACGATGGCGTCAGGTTGAGGGATCGCGCCGCCGCACAGCGAGGTTCCCGCCCCGCGCGGCACCACCTTCACGCCATGCTCGTGGCAGAAGCGCATGACGGCGGACACCTCCTCCGTCGAGGACGGCAGCACCACGGCGAGCGGCATCTGGCGATAGGCGGTCAGGCCGTCGGTCTCGAAGGCCCGGCGCTCGTCCTCCGACACGATGAGGGCCTCCGACGCGACAAGGCGCCCCAATCCCTCGATGATCTCCTTGCGACGAGCCAGAATCGCTTCGTCCGGCTTGGGAAATGCGATGGTCATGACACCCTCCTTGGCGTTGTCAGGCTGCTGTCACGGCATAGCTGCCCTTCTCCACAAGGTAGCTGGCCTTGAGGGATTTTTCCAATAATGTAGAGCTCCTCTAAGGTGGGACATCGGTCCAGAAAAGGAGTTTTTGATGCGTTCCTTGGTTCTCTCAGCCGCCATCCTGCTCGCCGGCCTCGCTCAGGCCCAGGCGCAGGACGCCGCCGCCGGCGAAAAGGTTTTCGCCCAGTGCCGCGCCTGTCACCAGATCGGGCCGAACGCCAAGAACGCCGTCGGTCCCGAGCTGAACGGCGTCATCGGTCGGCACTCCGGATCGGTCGAAGGTTATAACTATTCGCCGGCCAACAAGAACTCGGGCCTGACCTGGGACGAGGCGACGTTCCGCGAATACATCCAGAATCCCAGGGCGAAGGTCCCCGGCACCAAGATGATCTATGCGGGTCTCAAGGACGAGCAGAAGATCAACGATCTCGTCGCCTATCTGAAGCAGTTCGACGCGCAGGGGCAAAAGGTCACGCAATGAGCGTCCTGCCCTCCAGCCGGTCCGGGAAACCCCGGGTCGGCCTTTTCGTGACCTGCCTCGTCGACCTGATGCGCCCCTCCGTGGGCTTTGCCGCCGTGAAGCTCCTGGAGGACGCGGGCTGCACCGTCGAAGTGCCCGCTCAGACCTGCTGCGGCCAACCCGCCTACAACTCGGGCGATCGGGGCACCACCCGGGACCTGGCCATGCGGATCATCGAGACCTTTCAGGCTTTCGACTACGTGGTCGCTCCCTCGGGATCCTGCGCCGGGATGATCCGGAAACATTATCCCGAACTGTTCGAGGAAGACCCGAACTGGCGTACGAAGGCCAACGCGCTGGCGGCCAAGACCCATGAGCTGACGAGCTTTCTCGTGGACGTCCTCGGCGTCACGCAGGTCGACGCGTCCCATCATGGCGCCGTGACCTATCACGATTCCTGCTCCGGCCTTCGGGAACTCGGTGTGAAGACCCAGCCGCGCATGCTCCTATCCAGCGTCAGGGGGCTGACCCTCGTCGAGATGGAAGACAGCGACGTGTGCTGCGGCTTCGGAGGCACCTTCGCGGTCAAATACAGCGACATCTCCGGCGCCATCGTCGACGCCAAGGCCAGGAACGTGGAAGAGACCCATGCGCCGACCCTGCTCGCAGGGGATCTCGGCTGCCTCATGAACATGGCGGGCAAGCTCAGCCGGGACGGCAAGCCGGTCCAGGTGCGGCACGTGGCCGAAGTCCTCGCCGGCATGACGGACGAACCGGCCATCGGCCTCGCCAAGGATGCGGCGCTCAAGTAATATCAGCCATGAACGTTCAAACCACGTCCCCCCAGTTCAAGCAGAACGCAGCCCGGGCGCTGCACGATGCCCAGCTCCAGAAAGCGCTGGGCAACGTGAAGCAGGGCTTCATCGACAAGCGCCAGGCCGCCGCCGACAAACTCCCCGAATTCGAGGCCCTGCGCGATTCCGCCCGCGACATCAAGAACCACACGCTCGCGCATCTCGACCTTTATCTCGAGGCCTACGAGACGAAGGTGAAGTCGTCCGGCGGCCATGTGCATTTCGCCCGCAACGCGGACGAAGCGCGCGACATCATCTTGAGAATCTGCCGCGACGCGGGCGCGAAGACGGTCACCAAGGGCAAGTCGATGATCTCCGAGGAAATCGGGATCAATCACTACCTGGAAGCCAACGGCATCAGGCCCGTCGAGACCGATTTGGGCGAGTACATCATCCAGCTGCGCAACGAGCTGCCGAGCCACATCATCGCTCCTGCCGTGCACCTCAACGCCACCCAGGTGGAGCAGGATTTCCGCCGCGTCCACACTCATCTCGACGCCGAGCGCGACCTCTCCGAGCCCGTGCAGCTGCTGACCGAAGCGCGCGCCGTGCTGCGCGAGCGCTTCCTTTCGGCGGATGTCGGGATCACGGGAGCGAACTTCCTGGTGGCGGAGACCGGCACGTCGATCATCGTCACCAACGAAGGAAACGGCGATCTCACGCAGATCCTGCCGAAGACGCATGTCGTTCTCGCGTCCATCGAGAAACTGGTGCCGACGCTGGAAGACGCGAGCCAGCTGCTGCGCGTTCTCGCACGCTCGGCCACGGGCCAGGAGATGTCTGTCTACACCACGTTCTCGACGGGCCCTCGCCGCCCCGGCGATGCGGACGGCCCCGAGAACTATCACGTGGTGCTCATCGACAACGGGCGCTCTTCCATGCTCGGCACGAGCTTCGAGGAGATGCTGCGCTGCATCCGCTGCGGCGCCTGCATGAACCATTGCCCGGTCTATCATGCGGTCGGCGGGCATGCCTATGGCTGGGTTTATCCCGGTCCCATGGGCGCGGTCCTCACCCCGTCGCTCATCGGGGTCGACAAGGCGGGCCACCTGCCCAACGCCTCCACCTTCTGCGGACGCTGCGAGAGCGTGTGCCCCGTGCGCATTCCGCTGCCCAAGCTCATGCGCCACTGGCGCGAGCGGGAATTCGAGCGGCATCTTTCGCCCGCCTCCGTGCGCTCGGGCCTGAGCCTCTGGGGCTTCTTCGCGAGGCGCCCCGCCCTCTACCGCCTCGCGACGCGCGCCGCCATGGCGATGCTCGGCCTCGCGGGACGCCAGCGCGGCCGCTTCTCCTGGCTCCCGCTCGCGAAGGGCTGGACGAAGTACCGTGATTTCCCGGCGCCCCAGGGCGAGACGTTCCAGGCGCGCTGGAAGCGTGAGCGCAAAGGACGAACCGCATGAGCGCCCGTGACGAGATTTTCGCCGGTATCCGCCGCTCCCTGGGCGTGAACGGCAACGAGACGATCCGCAGGCAGATCGTCCAGGATCGGCTGGAACGGTCGCCGAAGGGCGTGATTCCCGCCCGAGGGCAGGTCTCCGGCGAGGAGCGCATCGCGCTGTTCAAGACGATGGCCGAGGCCTCCCTCGCCACCGTGACGGAAGTCGCCTCTCCCGCGGAGGTGCCGCAATCCATCGCGCTGTTTCTGCGCGGTCACAATCTCCCGGCGACCCTGCGCATGGGCGAGGATCCGCGCCTGAAGGCGATGCCCTGGGGGGACACGACGCTGGAGATCTCGCACGGCCCGAGCCAGGGCGGCGATCTCAACGCCGTCAGCCATGCCTTCGGCGGCGTGGCCGAAACCGGGACGCTCGCCCTCATCTCGGGGCCGGAGAACCCCTCCACGCTCAATTTCCTGCCGGACAACCACATCGTCGTGGTCTCGGCCAGGGACATCGCGAGCGACTATGAATCCGTGTGGAACCGGGTGCGTTTCTCCTTCGGCAAGGGCGGCATGCCGCGAACGGTGAACTGGATCACCGGCCCGTCCCGCTCCGGCGACATCGAGCAGACCTTGCTGCTCGGCGCCCACGGTCCCCGTCGGGTGCATGTGGTGGTGGTGCGGGAATAAAAAGGCGGACTCGCCAAGGCTGCGCGGGCGCGTATTCTTGTCCTGCGCAGCTTGGAGGCCGCCATGTCGCCCCACCCCATGTCGTCCCGCCCCCTGATCTTCCGTACGCTTCGCTGGTCCGCCTGGGACGGGAGCGACGCGGGCCTCGAACACACCGATATCCGCCCGGCCGATGGCGGTCTTACGATCTCCGGCGTCGTGACCGGCCGGGAGGACGGCACGACATTCGCCCTGCACTACCGGCTGAGGGTGGATTCCGCCTGGCGGACCAAAACGGTCCATCTCCAGACCACCTCCGGTCGCACCCTGGACCTGGAGAGCAACGGGCAAGGCAGCTGGACCGAGAACGGCAAGCCCCGGCCCGAGCTTCAGGGCTGCATCGACGTCGACATCCAGGCCACGCCCCTGACCAACACCCTGCCGATCCGCCGGCTTGAATGGGCGGCCGGACAGAGCACCGAGATCTGCCTCTGCTATATCGCCGTTCCGGAACTGAGCGTGTCGGCCCGCACCCAGCGCTATACCGCCCTTAAGCCCGGCTCACTCTACCGCTTCGAGAGCCTGGAGAGCGGTTTCACCGCCGATCTGCCAGTCGATGAGGACGGATTCGTACGGGATTATCCTGGCTTGTTTCGGCGCCTGGACTGACCGACTTTCGGCCAGCGCATCGTGCGAAACAGTAGCCCCGGTTTTTCGCGAGAACGATGCGCTCCTCTAAGAAAGGAGCATCGGATTCGATCCCAAAAGTGGATTCCACTTTTGGGTCCGATGCTCCAGCGTGACAACTCGGCGCGCCCCTGAGCCCTGGCGTCCGGCCGAGATTTCGGCTAAGTGTTTGAAATCACAGATAGTTTTTAATAGTTCTAAACTAGAAAAACAAATGATCGTCTGCTCCTGCAACATTCTCTCCGACGGCGATGTGAAAGCCTGCATGAAGCCCGGGCCCGATTGCCCGCGTTCTCCTGCACAGGTCTATCGATGCCTTGGCTGCAGCCCCAATTGCGGACGCTGCGCCCGAACGATCCGTGACATCATGGACAAGGCGCTCGCCGAGGCGGGAGCCGCTCCGATCGCCGCCTGCCAGCGGGGCTGCTGCCCTGCCGCGCCCGAAAAAGTGGCCGCCGAACCCCACCTTTGAACAATGAGAGTTTCACCCTAGTTCATAAATCATCTAAGAAGAGCCCGGCCCTGCCGGGCGCTGTTTTGATGAGAGGGTAGGATGAAGGGTGATCCTAAGGTTATCGAGTATCTCAATCGCGGCCTGCGCAGCGAGCTGACGGCGGTCAATCAGTATTGGCTGCATTACCGGCTCCTGGACGACTGGGGCTACAAGGAACTCGCCAAGACCTGGCGCAAGGAATCCATCGAGGAGATGCACCACGCGGATCGCTTCATCGAACGCATCATCTTCCTCGAAGGCTTCGCCAATCTTCAGGTGCTCGATCCGCTCCGCATCGGCCAGAACATCCAGGAAATTCTCGAATCCGACCTCGCGGCCGAGTACGACGCCCGCAATCTCTACGGGGAGGCGGCCGCCTATTGCGACAGCATCGGCGACCGGGTGTCCAAGAACCTCTTCGAAGAACTGATGGCCGACGAGGAAGGCCATATCGACTTCCTCGAGACCCAGCTCACCCTCGTCGAACAGGTCGGCGTCGAGCTCTACGCCCAGAAGCATATCGGCGGCCTCAAGGACGACCACTGAGACCAGCCTCGCAAGAACACCGGCCTCGCAAGACCATTGACAAAGGGCGGTGACGTGCCGAGGCACGTCACCGCCCTTTTTCGCAGGGGCTGCGGACCGGCCTTGCGCATCGCGCGGCCTGCCGGGTCCGCACGATTCTCACTCCTGGAACAGCGCATCGTTGGCTGCGAAAAACCGGAGCCACTTTTGCGCACGATGCGCTAAGGAGCATCCGCCAGCTTCCCGGGCTCCTCGATGGACGCGATGGGAAGCGTCACGAGGCGCAGCTCCGGGTCGTCGGGATCGGCCCGCACGGAAAAGCCGAGGTTGCGGCACATGTCGAGCATCGTGCTGTTCTCGCGCAGGACCTGTCCCTCGACCTCGCGAAGTCCCTCCGCCTTCGCCCATTCGATCATCTGGCGCATGAGAATCCACCCGAGGCCCATCCCCTTGAGATCGGAGCGCAGGAGAATGCCGTACTCGCCCGTTTCATGGTTTGCGTCCGCATGCACGCGCACGGCGCCCATCATCTCGCCGGTCGCTTCATCGAAGGCCACGAACGCGATGGCGCGGGCGTAGTCGAGCTGTGTCAGGCGCGCCAGGAAGGTGTGGCTGAAGTCGCGGACGGGCGCGAAGAATCGAAGGCGCAGATCCTCGGGCGTGATCTTCTCGAAGAAATGCTTGAACGCCTCCTCGTCCTCGGGCCTGACGGGACGCACGAAAGCCTTGCGTCCGTTGCGCAGGGTGACCATGCGCTCCCACTCCGTCGGATAGGGCCTGACGGCGAAGCGCGAATGGCCGCTCCCTTTCCTGACCTCCGGGGCAACGAGCACGCGGGCATCGACCGCGATGACACCCGTGTGATCGGCCAGCAGCGGATTGATGTCGAGCTCCCGCACCTCCGGCACGTCGGCGGCGAGCTGCGCGATCTTCACGAGAGTGAGCGCGATCGCGCGCTCGTCGGCGGCAGGCACGTCGCGATAGGCCTTGAGACGGCGCGCGACGCGGGTGTGGGCGATGAGATCGTCCGCGAGCTTCAGATCGAGCGGTGGCAGGGCCAGCGCCCTGTCGTTGATGACCTCCACGGCCGTTCCGCCGCGCCCGAACAGCACGACCGGGCCGAAGGCCGGATCGTCGGCGAGGCCCGCGATCAGCTCGCGCGCCTTGGCCCGGCGCACCATCGGCTGAACCATGACGCCGGTGATCGCCGCATCCGGCCGCAGGCGCGCGGCGCGCTCGAAGATATCGGCCGCCGCCTTGCACACCGATTCCTCCGTGGTGAGGTCGAGCTGCACGCCCCCGATATCGGACTTGTGCACGATATCGGGCGAGAGCACTTTCACCGCGACGCGACCGCCCTCGGCCAGGATGGGGCGCGCGGCTTCGACCGCCTCGTCGGGCGTCCTCGCCAGCATCACCGGAGCCGTGGGAATATCGTAGGCCCGGAGAAGCGCATCGACTTCGAGGGGATTGAGCCAGCGGCGGTTCTCCGCCAGCACCTGAGCGACGATCGCGCGCGCAGCCTCCGGGTCCGGGGAGAAATCATGCGGCAGGTTATCGGGTGTCTCCATCAGCTCCGTCTGCGCCTCGCGATAGCGCACGAGCTGAATGAAGCCTCGCACCGCGTCGGCCTCGGTCGCGTAATGAGGAATCCGCGCCGACTCGAAAACCCGCGCAGAATCCGGATCCTCGCCGATCCAGGCCGCGAAGACCGGCTTCTGCCGGTACCCCTTTGCGCGGTGGCGCCTGATGACCTCCGTCACGGCGCGCGCCACATCGGCCGCGCCCGCGACGGCTGTCGGCACGTTCAGGATGAGGACGGCGTCGTTCGCCGGATCGGCGAGCAGCGCTTCGAGCGCGCCGGAATAGCGGGCGGGATCCGCGTCGCCGATGATATCGACGGGGTTCGACTGCGACCATGTCGGCGGGAGGATGGCGTTCAACTGGGCAAACGTCTGGGGCGAAAGCTCGGCAAGCACCCCGCCCATGTCGATGAGACGGTCGGTCGCGAGAACGCCGACGCCGCCGCCGTTGGTGAGAAGCGCGAGGCGATTGCCGGGAAACGGCTTCTGCCGCCCGAGCGTCTCGGCCGCCGCGAAGAGCTGGTCGAGATCCAGCACCCGCAGCAGGCCGGCCCGGCGGAACGCGGCGTCGTAAACCGCATCGGAACCGGCCAGGGCGCCGGTATGGGTCGCGGCCGCCTTCGCCCCCTGCACATGGCGGCCCGCCTTGATCACCACGACGGGCTTGATGCGCGCCGCGGCGCGCGCCGCCGACATGAACTTCTTCGCGTTGTCGATGGACTCGATGTAGAGAAGGATCGCGCGCGTGCCCGCATCGGCGGAGAAGAAATCGAGGCAATCGCTGAAATCGACGTCCATCTTGTCGCCCAGGGACACGATGGCGGAAAAGCCGACCTGCCGCTTCGCAGCCCATTCCACCAGACCGACCGCCACGGCACCCGATTGCGAGATGAGGGCGAGATCCCCGGGCTTCGCGTCATGCGCGGCGAAGCTCGCGTTCATGCGCGCGCGCGGCGACAGAATGCCGATGCAATTCGGGCCCACGATGCGCAGGCCGTAGCGCCGCGCGGCGAGTCTCACCTGCTGCGACAGGGAATCCGCGCCGTAACCGAGACCGGTCGTCGCGATAATGGCGGCGGCGACCCCTCTCTTTCCTGCATCCTCGATCACGCCCAGCACGCTGTGGGGCGGCACTGCGACGACGACGAGGTCGGGCGTTTCGGGAAGCCTGGCGATGGAGGGATAGCAGGGCCTGCCCTCGACCTCGTCATGATGCGGGTTGACAGGATAGAGCGCGCCCGCGAACCCGCCCTGGATCAGGTTCCTCAGGAAGGTCAGCCCGAGAGAGCGGGGGCGCGGGCTCGCCCCGACGACAGCGATCGACCGGGGGGAGAACAGAGTGTCGAGGCGATAGGTGGACATGAGGCGATCCTTCGTCTCGCGGGAACCTTGGCGCATCGTGCGGGACCGGAGGTCCGCGCGCCGGTGCGATGCTCCGATGCGGCTCCCCGAACCTAGAGCATCGGACGCAAAAGTGGGTACCGGTTTTGCGTGAAAAGATGCTCAAAAACATAAACTTACAGCATCGGATGTAGGTTCGATTTCACGTCCGATACTGTAATGTCCGAGACCCAAGGGTCAAATGCGGTGGATCAATTCCGGCGACGGCGCAGAGGCTACTCCGCCAGCACCCGGGTCGGCGGGAAGATCACCTCCACGAGCGTGCCCTCCTTGGGACTGCTCGTGATCTGCATGGCGCCGCGATTGGCCTCGACGAGGGCCTTGGTGAGCGGAAGCCCGAGGCCCGTTCCACCGGGCCTGCGGGAGGTTGCGATCTGGCGGAACGGTTCGAGCGCCGCCTCGACCTCCTCCGGTGTCATGCCGATGCCCGTATCCCGCACACGGAACGCCACCTCGCCCCGGTCCGTCATGGCGGTCGAGACGATCACCTGCCCGCCCGCATCCGTGAATTTGATGGCATTGGACACGAGATTGAGTGCGATCTGGCGCATGGAGCGCTCGTCCGCCACCACCTGCGGAATCCTGGACGCGAAGCTCGTGCGCACGACGATCCGGTCCCGCATGGCCTGCGGCTGAAGCAGGGTCACGCAGCCCGACACGAGGTCGTTGAGATTGACGCCGGTAAACGACAGCTCGAGACGGCCCGCTTCGACCTTCGCCAGATCGAGCAGGTCGTTCACGAGACTGATCACATGCGATCCCGATGCGTGAACATCGCGCAGGTATTCTTTGTAGCGCTCGTTCCCGATCGGACCGAAGCGCTCCTCCAGCATCACCTCGGCAAAGCCGATGATCGCGTTGAGCGGCGTGCGGATTTCATGGCTGATCTTGGCGAGAAGATCGGATTTCTGAGCGCTCGCCTCCTCCGCCGCGCGCCTGGCGCCGACGAGCTCGCCCTCCGCCTTCTTGAAGGTGGTCATGTCGCGCAGCACGGCGCAGAACTTGCGGTCCGCGCCCTCTTCCGCAGCGGCCCCCACCTGCCCCATAGTCATGAAGAGCGGGATGGTGCCGCCCTGCCGCTCGCGGCCCAGCACTTCGCGACCGTCGTTCAGCAGGCTCGCAACTCCGGGCGAACGCAGGCCGTCGAGGTATTCGAGCGCTTCCTTGTGGCTTTCGGGCGCGAGCAGAACCGTGATCGCGCTGCCGGCGACCTCCCGCTGATGATAGCCGAACAGCGCCTCGGCCGAGCGGTTCAGGGTCAGGATCCGGCCGGTCTCGTCGAACAGGATGACGCCGTCGGTGGCCGTGTCGAGAATCGATTCCAGCTCCTGCACGCGGCTGTCCTGCGCGCCCGATGCCTGATCCCGTCCGAAGGACCTGCGGATGAGCATGAGTTGCGCCGGCCCGCCGTTCCACTCGCTCTCCGATCCCCGCACGGCGACCGCGATGGTCGCGCCGTCGCGCGTCGTGAGCGAGAGCCGCGTATCGTCCTCTGCGGACGGATTCAGGGCGGGAGAGCCGCGAAACAGCTGCACGAGACCGCCCTCGCCCATGATCTCGTCGGTCGTCGGATAACCGGTCAGATCGAGGAAGAAGCGGTTGGCGAACAGAATGGTCTCGTCGCGATGAACGATGATGCCGACCGGAAGACGGTCGAGAATCCTCTCGGAACTGTCGGAGGATCCGGAAGACCCTACCGGCGCGCTCTCGGCGAGGCCTGCGAGGTCGCTGGCAGCCTCTTCGCGCGGACTCGCCTCTTCGGGAGAGGCTAAGGTTTCGGAGCTCTTTTCCTCAAGTCGCGCCCCCAGGGCGCGGGCAATTTCGCGAAAGGCGCTGCGCTCTGCGGACGACAGGCTCGAGGTGGGCCCCGGACGCGCGGTTTCGCCGACGCCGCCCTGTTGCGGGCTCTCATCGGCCGGTGAGGATCGGCCGGCGGGCTTGGGGCCCGAGAGCGCTTCCGCCACCCGGTCGCGCAAGTGGGCGAACCAGTTCTCGTCCTCTCGGGGTGCGCCCTCCGTGACCTCCGGCTCTTCCGGTTGCGTCTCTTCGGGCGGAGGGAAAGGCAAGGCGGCATCCGTGAGATAGGTCTCGGCCTCGGCGCCAGGGTGGATCGCCGCGTCCCTCTCGCGCATCTCGCTCATGCGCAGCAGACCGAATCCGCGGAACCCGATGAGCTCGCGGCCGACTCCGAAGACCGGCATGCCGCCCAGATCGACCGGCACCTCCGTGGCCCGGTCGTCCATGGCCCAATAGACGGTCCGTGCGCTCCAGGTCTCACGGCGGGCGAAGCGACCGGAGATCTCACCTTCGGGATCGGACACGACCGTCGCGGCCAGGTCGTCCCATGTCCGTCCCACGATCGTCCCGGCCTGCCGGCCGACCGCTGCGGCGAGGGCCGGCGACACTTGGGTGAAACGTCCCTGGGCATCGGCCTGCCAGAGGAAACGGATGGAGCCGGGCGGCTTGCCCTGCGGCGCCGGGGCCTCCTCCGAAGCCGCGCTCGCAGGCCCGGAAACCGCACTCCGATCCTCCCGCGAAACGGCCGTCGCGTCCCGACGCTCGAAGCCGTGAGGGACCGGCCCCAACAGGGCCGTCACGAGGACTTCCTCCCCTGTCTCGAGAGCGGCCAGGCGGCAGGCGCACGGGATGGGTTGCCACGGGCGGATCGGATTGAGGCGAAGCCGCTCCAGGCGCGCTCCCCTGCGGGGAGCCGCCCCTCCGGCCAGGACCCTCAGGCGGTCACGGGCGCGAAGGTCGGAAACGAGCCTCCCGGCTCCGTCGGCAAAGGCTTCCCGCAGCCCTTCGGCGGCGGGCGAGGCCCAGAGAAGCCGTTCGACGGCACGGTCCCAGACGAGAACGGGCGCTCCGGGCCGGGTCATCAGGCCAAGATCCGGTTCGGCGGAAAGCCGTGCGACCAGCGCTTCGTATTGGTTGGGAGCCCCGTCCATGGTGGCCTCGATCCTACCCCTAAATAGAAGAACCTTATGGAAAAGGTTTTAGACGATTGTTGGCAAGGTGGCAGCAGGTCCGGGCTCTTGAATCCATTTACTTTCAGGTAACCTTAATACTTCAGGCCCGAAGACGGTTGATTTTGCACCGCACAATGTGATATTGCACTGCACAAATATCTGAAAGAGGAGCGATCCATGGCGACGAACCCGAACCAGCCTTACGAAATCCCCGCCGAAATGCGGGACTTCGCGGAAAAGAGCGTCGAGCAGGCCCGCAAGGCCATCGACGGCTTCATGAACGCGGCCCAGAAGACGGTCGACACCTTCGAAGGCTCGGCCAACACGGTCCAGGCCAGCGCGAAGGATGCCACCCGCAAGACCTTCACCTATGCCGAGCAGAACCTTTCGGCCGCGTTCGATCTCGCTCAGCGCATGGTGCGCGCCAAGGACATGCAGGAAGCCATGCAGATCCAGGCCGAGTTCGTGCGCACCCAGTTCGAGGCCATGCAGAGCCAGATGAAGGAATTCGGCTCGCTCGCCCAGTCGGCGATGAAGCAGCCGGGCTCGAAGAAGTAAGCGCCTTCTCAGAAATCTCGCGAGGACGTCCCGATGACGGAAACCAGGAAGACCAGGACCCGCACCGCCAAGAGCGCGCCGAAGGCCGATCTCATCGAGCTGGCCGCGAAGCCCGCTGCCGAAGCGACGGAGGCGATGCAGGCCCCGGAACCCGCGCCCGCCCCGAAGGCCTTCGTGTCCGCCGCAGAGCCGGAGAGCGAGCCCTTCGCCTTGTCCCTGCGCGATCAGGGCGAGGTCATCCGCCGGGCGATGCGCGAAACGGTCGCCGCCTCCGCCAAGGGTGCTCTCGAGGTGAACGAAAAGGTCATCGAGGCCCTGCAGATCCAGGGTCACGCGGCCATCGACCTGTGGCGCACGGCGCTCGACAATTCCCGCGGGCCGGAAGGCTTCAAGGCTCAGACCGGCGCTGCCCGGCAGGCCTTCGAGGCGGCCACCGCCCCGTGGAAGGACGTCGCCGAGGCAACGGCCCGCTGGATGGCCCGGAGCGTAGAGCCGCTGCAATCGGCCTTTCTGCGGCCGACCCGCTGATTGCCCGCTATCGGACGCCCGCCTCATGCCTTAAGGCTTGGCCATGACCGGCCAAGCCTTTCCTCATTCGCGCGTCCCCGTTCCGGCGGTCATCGCCGTCGTCGTTCACGAGGGACGCGCCCTTCTCGTGCGCAGAGCCAATCCGCCCGACGCGGGACGCTGGGGCTTCCCGGGCGGCAAGATCGATTTCGGCGAGACGGTCGCGGATGCCGCGATCCGGGAACTCCGGGAGGAGACCGGCATCGTCGGTGAGGCGCAGGAGGTCATCGCCACCCTGGACGTCCTGGTGCCCGGCGACGACGGGAGCATCCGCCAGCACTATGTCCTGATCGCCGTCCGGTGCCGCTGGCTTTCGGGCGCTCCCCTGGCCGGCGACGACGCGCTCGACGCGCGCTGGTTTTCTCTGTCCGAGCTCGATCCCGCAACGCTGCCCATGAGTGCGGACGTGGACGTGATCGCCCGGCAGGCCGAAGCCATGTCCCGACAGGTGGGTGGCCTCTGATCCTCCTCGCGCTTCGTGCGAAAAAGTGGTCCCGGTTTTTCGCAAGGACGATGCGCTCACCAAAGAAGGGGGCATCGGATTCAATCCCAAAAGTGGATTCCACTTTTCACGTCCGATGCTTCGGCGCATCGTGCGAAGAAGCGGCCCCGGTTTTTCGCAAGAACGATGCGCTCCTTCCGAGAAGGAGCATCGGACAAGAAAAAGCCCCGCCTTGGAAGCGGGGCGAAGTTTGTCTCTAAACTTTGGTTCGGCAAATTTAATCCGAGCGCCCTTGTGCAACGGGAACACCACGACAGCAACGACTCCAAGCTCTCATGGTTTATGAAAAGTAAAGATTCATAAATCATCAAGCATATTGCCAGCGAATACAGGCAATCATATTGCAGAGGTACCCCCTCCGGCTTATGACACCCGGGACAGGCAATTAATGCCTACCCTGCTTCGTGTTTGGAACGGAATGACAGTGATGCGTACCCTCTCTCTCAATCTCCTCGCCGCCGCAGCCGCCATCGGCATCGCGTCCAGCGCCCAGGCCGCCGACCTGCCGTCCCGCTACTCCCCGGCCCCTGCCTACAATGCCCTGCCGGTCTTCACCTGGAGCGGTTTTTACGCCGGCGTGAACCTCGGCTACGGCCGCAGCACGGGCGCCAGCCAGTACTATGACGAGGCCTTCAACGTCACCGGCGGCGGACGCAAGAGCGGCTTCCTGGGCGGTATCCAGGGCGGCTACAACTACCAGCTCGGCATGTTCGTGGTCGGCGCCGAAGCCGACCTTCAATACGCTGCCATCGGCGACAAGAGCGCAACCTATCGCGGCATCAATTACCGGGGCGAGGACGACGGCTACTTCGGCACGGTCCGCGCCCGTGCGGGTCTTGCCCTCGATCGCGCTCTCGTGTTCGGCACGCTCGGCTTCGCCTATGGCAACATCGGCGGCAACAAGGGCCTCGACGCGGCGCTCGGCTACCGCCGCGACAGCAGCGTGAGCGGCGGCTGGACCATGGGTGGCGGCGTCGAATATGCCGTGACGGACAATTTCACCGCGAAGGTCGAAGGCCTCTACGTGAACCTCGACACGAGCGACAGCTATGCTCTCGCCAACCGCATCAACATCCGCCGCGACACGGAATTCGGCGTGTTCCGCGCCGGCCTGAACTACAAGTTCAACTAGCGCATCGTGCGGACCCGGGGCGGCCCGCGCTCGTGAAAAGTGGACCTGGTTTTCGCTGACGCGGCCCTTCGGGTCACGAACGTGGCCCTTCGGATCCGCTCGAACGATGCGCTGTTCTACAGCATCGGACCCAAAAGTGGATTCCACTTTTCCGCACGATGCTCTAAGCGGACCGGATCGAATCGGCAGGAAGGGCCCGATGCGAGCATCGGGCCCTTCTCGTCTTTGCGCTCCGGGCGGGCGAACGGACGGGTCGCAAGGCAATAGGTTACACAAACACAATCACGCCTCTTTTAAGACTTGCCTCCCGTCCGAAGACGACGTCATAATTCGGCGCATCCACGACGATTGCTCATCCCGTCCGACCGGCGGATGAAGTCCGAGACAGAACCTGTGGCCGCCGGCGATCCGGCGGCTGGCAGACATTAAGAGTGCAGCTATGCGTTTTTGGGGCCAATCATGGCTGCGCCAGCGGTTCTCCGGCGGTCTCGCGCGATCCCGGACTCAAGATGAATCGCCGCTCCCCTCGCTCCGAATCTCGAGTTATGCCCGCTCCTTCGTGGAGATGACGACCGATTGCGTCTTCTTTCTCGACCGCAACTGGCGCTTCACGTTCTGCAATGCCCGCGCCGCGACGGAACTGGCGGCGAACGCCGATATCCTCGGCGCCTGCATCTGGGACAGATTCCCCCAACTCGTCGGCACGATCTTCGAGGACAACTATCGCCGCGCCGTGGCCGAACGCTCGACGCGGATCTTCGAAGCCTATTTCGAGGCGTTGTCCTCCTGGTACGAGGTTCACGCCACGCCTGTGGGGGACGATCTGATGGTCATCTTCCGCAACATCAACGATCGGCGCGCCGTGGCCGAGGCCTTCCAGGAGAGGGAGCAGCAACTCGCCACCGTCTTCGGCCAGACCATGGTGGGCATCCTGCACCGGGACCTGAACGAGCGGGTGCTGATGGTCAATCAGCGCTTCTGCGACATGGTGGGCCGCAGCGGGGAGGAACTGGACGGCCTCCCGATGAGCGCCTTCACGCATCCGGACGATGTCGCGTCGAACGCGGCCCAATTCCGGAAGCACCTCGAGAGCGCCACGCCCTTCCAGGTCGAAAAGCGCTATATGCGCCCCGACGGCACTGCGGTCTGGTGCGCGGTCAACGTGTCCTTCGTCCGCGACGACGCGGGAAAACCCGTTTCTTCCATTGCGGTCGCCGAAGACATCCACGCCCGCAAGACGGCGGAGGAGAAGGCGCACGAAAGCCAGCGTCAGCTGGCGAGCTTTATCGATAACCTGCCGGGGATCGTCTATCAGGGCGACATCGCCGCGCCGTGGCGCTTCACCTTGATCAGCGAAGGCGCCGAGACCCTGACCGAGTATACCGCGAGCGAATTCCTACAGGGAAAAGTCAGATGGGGAGAGATCGTCCATCCCGACGATCTCCAAACGGTCGAGGATGCGGTTCTCGCCAGCATCATGAGCCGGCAGGTCTTCGACATCGTCTACCGCATCAGGACCAAGTCGGGCGACATCCGCTGGATGGTCGATCGTGGCCGATGCATCTACAGCCCATCGGGAGAACCCCTATTCCTGGAAGGGATCATCAGCGACGTCACGAGCCAGAAGGAGGCCGAGGAGAAGATCCTCTGGGCGGCCCACCATGATCACCTGACGCGCCTGCCCAACCGCGCCCTTTTCCAGATCAGGCTGAGCAAGGCTCTCGAGCTGTCCGCCGGCCGCAACCGCAAGCTCGGTCTGGTGATCCTCGACGTGGATCATCTGAAGGAAATCAACGACACTCTCGGCCATGACGCGGGAGACGCCGTTCTGCAGGCGGTCGCCAACCGCCTCTGCGCCGCCGTGCGTCCCATCGACACCGTCGCCCGCAACGGCGGCGACGAGTTCGCCATCATCTTTCCCGAGATCGAGAGCGAGCAGGATATCAGGACCCTCATCGCGCCCATCCAGGAACAGTTGCAAAAGCCCCTTCCCTTTTCCGGGCGCACGCTCGATTGCCGCGCCAGCATCGGTGCCAGCATCTGGCCGGATCACGCCAAGGAATCCGCCGATCTTCTGAAGCAGGCGGATATTGCACTCTACACCGCCAAGGCCACAGGACGGGACAAGGTCATGGTCTTCGAACCCTCCATGCGCACCGAGGCGCAGCAGAAAGCCGAGATGCGCAACAACGCGCGCGGAGCCATCGATACGCGCAGTATCGAGCCGTTCTATCAGCCGAAGGTGCATCTGAGCTCCGGCGAGCTCGCGGGCTTCGAGGCCCTCCTCCGTTGGCGCAATCCGCGCGCCGGCATCGAACTGCCCGCAAGCATCCAGGCCGCCTTCGACGACCCCCATCTTGCCGTCGCGCTGAGCAAGCAGATGCACGACATGGTCTTCGACGACATGCGCCGCTGGCTGCAATCAGGCATTCCGTTCGGCCATGTCGCCATCAACGCATCCGCTGCCGAGTTCAGGGGCATGGATTTCGCCGAACGGATTCTCGAGCGCCTGCGGAGCGGAAATATTCCGAACCACTGCCTCGAGATCGAGGTGACCGAGACGGTCTTTCTCGGGCGAGGCGCGGAATTCATCGAAAAGACCCTGCGGACTCTCAGCGCCGAGGGTGTGAAGATCGCGCTCGACGATTTCGGAACGGGCTATGCCTCGCTCTCGCACCTCAAGCAGTTCCCGGTGGACATCATCAAGATCGACCGCTCCTTCGTGCACGATCTGGCCAGCAACCCCGATGATCCGGCCATTCTTCAGGCCGTCGTCAGTCTGGGCAAGAGCCTCGGGATCACGACTGTCGCGGAAGGCGTCGAAACGGCCGTTCAGGCCGCCTTTCTGCGCAGCCAGGGCTGCGATCTCGGCCAGGGATTTCTCTTCGGCATGGCAAGCCCCAGCAAGCTCATCCCCGACCTGGTGGCCGGCTGGAATGCGGGTGAGTTCAACCTTGCCGCATTGGACGATTATGTCCTGAAGGACAGGAAGCAGAGGCCCTAGAGCATCGGACGCAAAAGTGGGAACCGGTTTTGCGTGAAAAGATGCTCAAGACCATAGACTTATAGCGTCGGACGTGAATTCGATTTTACGCCCGATGCTGTAGGGTCCACACACAACGATGCGCTCTTCAGGAAGGAGAGCAGCAACCCCACGACGCAAGGCTGTCTCTCCCCGCTCGATGCGCGGGGCCGTCAGAAATCCGACGACCTTCGCCGGCCCGTGCGCTCTGCCTCGCTCTGCTTGAGCGCGAGCAATCGCCGGGCGGCCTTTCCCCCTGATTCCGAGGCATAGAGGCGGTCGTTCATCACTTCGATCTGCCACTGCTGAAACTCGAGCAGGGCCTTGAGGCCCCTGACATGCGCTCTCAGTTCGAGGGCATCCTGCAAAAGATTGGGACTGCAAGTTTTCATGAGACCACCCCCTGACGCTTTCGGGATGAATCGCGGGTGAACGCAATGATTGGAAAATGACCCGGCAGGGCCGGAGGCAAGGCGGACGAAGAACGAATTGCGCCAACCAGGGCACAGGTCCCGGTCGGCAGATACGAACCGGCGTCGATGCACGACTCGATGCCCGGATGGAATTACATTCGCGACATGCGCGCAAGGATCATGATGTCGCATGGCCAAGCTCATTTGGAATGGCGCGGCCTGAACTCCCCGATCCGCTTCAGCCTTCGCCGGTTACCCCGAAGTGCCCCCCGAAGCGAACCTGGAAGCGTGGCCGCGACGGTCGTTAGCCTGCCTGAAAGGATCGCGCGGTTAAGCTCGCGACGCCGGAAAGGCGCCCGTCCTCCTGCGACATCGACACCAGGAACGGCCCTGAACCGGAGACGTTGCCTCGGTGTGCGTTTCGGCACGGCGGCACGATCTTGAGCGTGGTTATTTTCCAGAGGTCAGGAGGACAAGTCGATGCGAGCCTTGGCGGTGACATCCCTGCTTGGCATCTTTGGAATGGCTTCACTCGGTGCCGCTGCGCACGCCGAGGAGGCGAACACGCGCGTTGCGGCCATGCCTTATTCGGATTGCCTTTCGATCATCACCGAAACAGCGCAGGAAACCGGCGAAGCTCCGGTTCAAACCGTCAGCAACGATGATGAGACGACGGTCCGGATCAATGCCTCCGACGGCTTCGTCACCGTGTCCTGCAGCCGCTCCGGCAGGATGGTGCTGACCAAGAGCCCCGTGCCTGCGGCAGCAGGCCAGACGGCCGCCCGCTGAGAACCGCGTCCGCGCGATTTCCACCAGGATCCGGAAAGCTCCTCTCTGAGTTGAGAAACATCGTTGCACACCTCGAAAGGGGGTGCAATTCTTCCGTTGTCGTTACTCAGCGGGAGCGGCTTGGCAGAGCGACCGGGGCAACGAGAGCCCGTGGGATCGGTCCAGCTTGGACGGGCGACGGATCACGACGTTCTTGTGGTCGCGAATGCACCATCTCCTACGAGGATTGCACTGCCCCAATTGGATATCGTCCTGGATATCTTCCCCGACCGCTCATGGTGTTCGGACTTAAGCAAATTGAAAATCATCGGCGTGGAGGTTCGCGCGCTGGACGTCCTTCAGGGTGATCGTATTACCGGTGCCGGCCGTGATCACGACATTGCTGCCTGACTGGCTAGAGGCTGCGAGCACGGCTGCATAATCGGAGAACACGGCCGTCGAGAACTGGATGACGTCGTCTGTATTCGCGCCGGCCTTGAAATCGGTGATCACATCGACCCCAAAATCGACATCGAAGACGAATGTATCCGAGTTCAGTCCGCCCGTCAGAGAGTCGTTCCCTGCACCGCCGTTGAGGGTGTCGTTCCCTGAGCGTCCATCCAGTGCATCCGCTCCGGCGTTGCCAATCAGCACGTTTGCGCCTGCATCGCCGAAGAGCTGGTCCGCGAAGGCGGTGCCGGTAATGTTCTCGACCGTGCTGATTTCGGCAATGCCGCGCCAAGTACCGGCCCCCAGATCGGCGCGATCTCTCGTACGGGCTTCGGAGCCGGTCGTGACGAGATCAACCCATACCGCGGCCGAGAAGCTGGCAAAGCTCACAGTGTCGATCCCCGCACCACCGTCAAGGGTGTCGATCTCGCCTGCCGCGCTCTGACTGATCAGAAGTATATCGTTGCCAAGACCACCGTAAAGCAGGTCGCTGCCTGCTCTGCCGTCGAGCGTGTCATCACCCGCCTCGCCGTAGATGTTCTGCTGGCCGTCACCGCCAATCAATGGGTCATTGAGAAACCTCGACCCGACGATAAACCCGCTGCCGGCCGTCGCGGCCCCGTAGATCGTCTGGCGGCTCCACTCGTCCCCATCCGCGAAGCGAATGACCTCGATTCCGCGGCCCGGCGCATTGGCGGATTCGGAGAACTGGTCCACGACACGAACCGCCTGGCCGGTACTCGGGATATTGATCAGAAGATCGTTCCCGCTGCGGAGGAACTGCAGATCCGTTCGATTGAGGTTGCGAAGCAGGAGGAGGTCACTCTCATTGGCGTGATAAAGGGACTGTGTCGTGTCACCGATCACATCGTTCCCGTCACCCCTCGCATAAATGTATGTATCGCTCCCGGTTGCGGAGCCAGCGCCGGAGCCGGATGTGATCGTGTCGTTGCCGAGACCGCCGAGGAAGGTATTGTCGCCGACACCGTTGCTGATGATGATATCCCTGCCGTCCGTACCGCGGTACCATGCTTCCTGGTAAATCCGCTGACGCGCCCATTCCTCCCCATCGGCGAAGCGGATGACCTCAATTCCGCGGCCTGCCGCATTCCAGGCTTCTGAGAACTGGTCCACGATCCGGATCGTTTCGCCTGTGTTCAAGACGCTGATGAGAAGATCGGCTCCACTGCGAGAAAACTCCAGATCCGAGGCATCGAGGTCGGACAGCAGCAGTGTGTCGTTCTCATTCAGGCCCAAAGCGGATTGCGTCGTATCGACAATCACATCGTTGCCGTCGCCCCTCGCATAGAGGAACGTGTCACTCCCGGTCTCAAAGCCCCCGCCTCTATCCGACACGATGTAATCGTCGCCCAATCCGCCGGAGATCGTATTGTCATCGCTGGAGGAGCTGCCGATGGTGTCCTTCCCAGCCGTGCCACGGTACCAAGCCTCCTGGTTGATCCGCTGGCGGTTCCATTCCTCCCCGTTTGCGAAGCGAATGAGTTCCAGGCCTCTGCCCGCCGCATTGGGCATCTGATGGAATTGATCCACGATCCGGATCGTTTCCCCCGTGCTCGACACGTGGATCAGGAGGTCTGCCCCGCTGTGCGAGAACCTTAGATCCAAGGCATTGAGATCGCCCAGGAGCAGGATATCGCTTTGGCCGGCATGATGATCGGCAAAGGTCTCGTCCAGAATGCTGTCATTGCCATCGCCCAGAGCGTAAACGAAGGTATCGCTGCCGGTTGCCGTGCCGCCGTTGTCGAACGAGGCAATGACATCATCGCCACGGCCGCCGATGATCGTGTCGTTTCCGTAGCTGCCGCTCAGATAATCCTTGCCGTCGCCGCCGCGGAGTTCGTCGTCGCCATTGCCTCCATCGAGCCGGTCGGAGCCATCGCCCCCATCGAGAAAATCGTTGTGCTCGTCGCCCCGGAGAAAGTCGTAGCCGTCCCCGCCGAAGATCGTATCGCTGCCATCATGGCCGTACAGAACATCGTGGCCGCCGTAGCCGGCAATGATGTCGTTTCCTCCGTAGCCGCTGAGCACATCATGCCCAACGGTTCCGTTCATCACATCGTTGCCGGAGCCGCCATTGAACCTGTCGTTTGGCCCGTTCTCGAACACTTCGGAGATATCGCCGATATGGCCGAACTCGTCATACCAGTAGGCGTTGACAAGAACGGTCTCAACAAACACGTAGCGGTAGTAAGTCTTCTTTCCGATGAAGTCCGCCCCGATCTGCTGATAGATCCTCTGCCGGTCCCAGGTCACGCCGTCGGCGAATTTGATGACGTCGATGCCATACCGATACTGGTTCCAATCCGTCACCAGATTGTCGACTCCCAGCACCAAATCGTCGAGCTGGAGGACTTCTCCGGTCGCCTCGATGGTCAGGAGAACGTTCCCGCCCTGATAGGCCAGGCTGACCTCGTCGGATTGAACGTCCTGAAGCACGAGGGTATCGGTATCGGTCGCATTGTTGCTGAAATCGCCGATGCGATCGTCACCATCGCCCGTCTTCCAGAAATAGGTATCGCTCCCATGCGAACCCACCATCACATCGTCGCCCTGCCCGCCGACGAACGTCTCGCTCAAGCCGGAGCCGGAGAGGGTGTTGGCGTTGGCGTCTCCCCGCAGCCATGCCGCGCTCTGGATCCGGTCCCGCTCCCAGACCGTGCCGTCCGCGAACTGCACGCTCTCGAAACCGTAGCTGTACTGCCGCCAGCCCGTGACCGTGCTCGAATTGAAGAAGAATTTCTGATCCCGAATGAACTCTCCCGTCTCCTTGATCGTGATGAGGATATCATCCCCCACGCGCGAGAATACGACGTCATCCGGGTTGAGGTCGGCGAGGATGAGCTGATCGCGCTCCGTTGAGGACGAAGAGCTGTGATCGATCACGTCGCTGCCGTCGCCGCGGCCATAGATCACCGTGTCGGAGCCTTGTCCGATCTTGACGAAGTCGTCGCCCCGGCCACCGCGCACCACGTCGTCGAGCGCGGAATCGATGATCGTGTTGCGGCCGGAATCGCCGCGATAGACCGCGTGCTCCTGGATCGCGGCGCGATCCCACTCCGTGCCGTCGCGGAACCGGATGCTATCTGTCCCGTAAGCCTTGTCCGCGTAGTGCCAGAAGAAATCCTCGACGGTGATCGTCTTTCCGGTCGCGATCACCTTGATCAAAAGATTGTCGCCGACCCGGGTCAGATCGACTTCCGATGCGTTCAGGTCGGTCAGGACGAGCTTGTCCCTCTCGGCGGCGGATCCCTCGTCGTCGCGGATCCACAGATTGCCGTCGCGCTTGTTGTAGACGACGATGTCACTGCCCTCGCGGCCATCGATGAAGTCGCCTCCGCCGCCGGCGATGAAGACGTCGTCCCCGCTCGTGCCGCGGATTCCTTCCGCCGCGGTCGATCCGAGCCGCGCTCGACCGTCCACAATCTGCTCGGCGATGCGATGCAGCACTGGATCGGCGATGCTGTCCAGACCTGGGCCTGCCGCTTCGGCGTAGGCGGACCTGTCCCCATCGAAGGCGATGGAAACCATGCCTTCGAGCCCGAGGAGCGCTTTCGTCAGATAGCTTGTCGCGGCGCCGGGAGCCGTCGGCGCGAATTGCGCGATGAGGCTCACCACCATCTGCACGTTCTCGGGGCTTGCGGGAGCGGGATTTCCCTCCGCGTCGCTGAACTGCAAGAGCGCATAAAAGAAAAAGGGGCTCTCGAGAGCCCCTCCGATATCCCCTCCCCGCACCAGCAGGCTCCTGGCGGTTTGCGCCAGGAACAGGGTCTCGAGGACGCTGACGATCTGCTGAAAACTCGCCTCGACGGCCCCGGCTGTCGAGGCCCGGCTGGGATAGGTCCGCGCCTCTTCGCCCCGGACGATCTCGCGATAGCTGTCCCCGAAGAACGCCTCCACGAAGGCGAGATGGCGGGCATCCACCAGCTCGCCGCGGCTGTAGGGATTGACCCCGTCCACGCCCGCCCATCGCAGGAGCAGCGCCTCGAACCGGGCATGCAGGACGCTCGGATCGAGACCGGCCGCCTCATCCGTCAGTTGCGTCCACGCGGCCCTGAAGGCCGCATCGAAGGTCAGCGCGTAGGCGATGCTGTGGATGTTTCCCGAGCCGGGCAGGAGCGGCAAGGCATCGACGCCCTCGGCGGGCGTGAACGGCGGGGTGTTGTCCTGCGTGTCCTGCCGGTCGGTCTGGAAATAGATCGTCTGCGCCGCCCCGGTCGAGCCGTCCGTGCGGGTGAAGGTCGAGCCGTAGCCGACGGTGTGGCCCTGGTTGGTGCCGGGCAGATCCGTGCGGGCGAGCGAGATCGCCGCGATGCCGGCCTGCGCCAGCGTCTGCAGCTCGCCTTCATCCAACGCCCCGTTCCGGTTGAGATCGCGCCACACCCGCAGCTTGGCGAAGGCCGCATCCTGCGCGTCGATGACGCCGTCGCGGTTGCCGTCGAGGGTCTCCAGCACCGCGAAGCCGTCCTGGGTGGCCGAGCCGAACAGCTCGACCGCGCCATCGACACGGCCATTGGCGTTGTCGTCGATGACGAGCAGCCCGGGATCCTCGCGCGGAAAGCTCTCGCCAAAAACGATCCAGTTTTGCGGGCTCAGATCACTCACGTCAGAGCGCATCAATTGCGCCGCCTGCTTGCCAGCCCTACTCGTGGAGGACTATTGAAGGCCCAATAATCAGATCAATAGTTATGGGGCATTTCAGTGAGACAAGTATCCTCTACTCTCGCCCGGCGAGTGATATCCTTTGCCGGACACAATCCTTTCATCGCCGCCATTGTGCCTTTGACTCTTCTGTCAGGGGTGATTGCTGCCTTTGTTGGCGAGCAGGGTGCTGGCGACTACCTTATCCAGCACTCCGCATCTTTGCAGGCGGGCCTCAACAAGCCTCTGGACTATGGGGATCTGCACGCTCCCCAGGTCATCTTTCTCGTTCTGCTCGCCTCGGCTGCAGCGGTGATTCCTGCTTATCGGTTTTACGCATTCCTCAAAGGTGGTTTGATCAGCCCTTCCGATAAAGTCTGATTGCGCGCTTGACGGTCGGGCGGCGTTTGACAGATAACGCTCGGCCTCTGGTTGGCCCTGACCGGCTGACCGCGCAGGAGTGTAGCTCAATCGGCTAGAGCACCGGTCTCCAAAACCGGGGGTTGGGGGTTCGAGTCCCTCCACTCCTGCCAGAGCTACAACAGTCATTCCACGCCCTTGGTGGTTGACCCGAGTCTGGGCCGAATCCCTCTCAAGGCGACGTTAATTCGAGAGCAGAGGCGATGCTTCGATGCTCGTTCGAAGCAAGCCAAGGCCCCGGGCTGCTCAGTTCAAAGCCGGTGAACGATCGCGCCGCAGATCGCGCCTTGCATAGCCGTGATGTGACTCAATTCCATTTTGGCGGTCTTATCGTGCCTCTGACGAGAGCTGCAAGATCGGAGGAGTCAGGTTCATAGAAGCGACACTATGGAGCAAACTCCTGGATGCTTTCCTGCACCCACGGATGACCCCACAAATAGCCCACGACGAGCGCGAGCAGGATCGCGTTGAGAACGAAGAGCAGGATAAGAACGAGCCGGGTCCGCTTCTCATGCCGGACGAGGCGGAGTTCGGCCTCTTCGATCTTATGGATTTGGTCGCCCCAGCCAGGCCCAGATTCGCGCACGGGCTTCCCCCTGTACCGAACAATCTAACCATCTGCAGGACAGGCGAAACTAGACCATCTGGTCTAATGGACCTGGGTCACGCCACGCCCTAGCAAGGACAAAAGTCATAGTATCGTTTGATTCGCGAACGTTCGGGCCACCGTTGAAAGAGGCTTTGTATAAGCCCTCACCTGCATTGCGTATTCCGGTGCCCAAGTCCTTTGCCGAACAACTCCAAGTGCCGATCGGCACAGCGGTCCTGTGATCTTCGAAAGCGTCTGTGGGGGCACAGCACCATGCATATTGTTGTCGATGAACGGCAGTCGATCACTGCCGGATACGTCGCGAGCTTTGGTCAGGAAGGCGTCCCGGCATTGGGATTTCCCTCCCGAGAGTTTTCCAGATGGCTTGAAGCGAGCGCCCGCAGTGCCTTGGACAAGGTCCAGGGCTTTCTGCTCGGCGAGTGCGAGGGCCGCGCCGTCATGGCGGCCATGATCCGCCACCGATCCCAGGCACCCGTCATCGCATTGTGCGAGGCCCGCTCCCTGGAGCAGACCCTCGACCTGTTCTCAGCCCAATTCGACGACGTGGTGCGCCAGCCCATACATGTCCGCGAGATCCTGGCTCGCTCGGAAGCCATCTGGCGTCGCGTCAATGATGGCCAGGCGACGGCGACCGGACAGGCGCGTCTCAAGGTCTACTTCGACGGGCGAGACCCCGAGATCGACGGCATCAGCCTGTCCCTGCCGCGCCGGGAGCGGGACATCCTGGCGCACCTGGTGCGGCATCGCGGCCGCTGGCTCAGCAAAGCGCAGATATTCCACACGATCTACGATGCCTCAGATGAACTGGAGACGAGTGTGGTCGAAGGGCACGTCAGCAAGTTGCGCAAGAAGCTGCGCAAGGGCCTTGGCTACGATCCGATCCAGGCACAGCGGCACGCCGGATACAGCTTCCTTGGCTGATGCCTCTTCCGTCCCTGGTACAAGCGAGAGCAGCAACCGAAAAAGGCCTCCCGTGACGATTCTTCTCATTGTTGTCGTAGCAGGCTCGCTGGCGGGACTGACTGGCGTGCCTCTGGTACGCATGGTCACGTCGGCCAACAGAACAAGGCAGTAGCAAAGGCACGTGGTGACCGCCGAAGATCTGCTCGATGGAATTCTCGACAGCAGCATCGATTGCATCGAGTTGCTCGACCGGGATGCGCGCCTGATTCTGATGAACAGGGGCGGTCTTCGCGTCATGGGGATGGGCGATCCTCATTCCCTTGTGGGAGGCTCCTGGGTTCAGTGCTGGGCCGACCAGGACGCGGCACGGGCTGCCGTCCGGACTGCAAGAGCCGGGCAGATCGGACGGTTTCAGGGGGAGCGTCCGGCGGCCCGTGGCGTGCGCAAGCGGTGGGATGTCATTGTCACTCCCGTTCGGACCAGGGCCGGACCGACAACGTGTCTGCTGTCCGTCTCGCGCGATGTAACGGCACAGTCGGAGCCGAAGCGAGAGGGTGACAGAACGCGGCTGCGGCATCGAGCGATAGCAGAGGCCAATGCTGCCATCATCTGGCGCGTCACCCCGGACGGCTCTTCCCTTGAAGGTGAAGGGTGGGATGCATTTTGCGGCGTGACCGTCGAAAAGGAGCAGCCGGATTGGTGGTTCCGCACAGTTCACCCTGACGACCGCGAGACTGTATCTACCGCTTGGCACAAGGCCTTGCGGTCTGGTGAGCCCTATAGCTGCGAGTTCCGCATCCGACATGTCAGCGGCGCGTATCGGTGGGTGGCGGATCGCGGTGTGCCCCTCAAGAACGAAGAGGGCAGTATCGAGGAATGGGTTGGAGCGATCTCCGACATTCATGAGCGCAAGCAGGCCGAAGAGACGCTCCGGACCAGTGAGGAGCGCCTGCGGCTCGCGCTGGAAACGACATCCACGGGCATTTGGGATGCCGACCTTGTGACCGGGCGCCGGCAATGGACAGCCGAGGCGCGATGCATCCTCGGTATCGGCGCCAATGCTCCGGTCACGCGGGAGAGTTTTCTGAATTGCGTCCACCCGGATGATCGAGACGAGGTGGAGGGCAAATTCTTCGCCGAGTGGCCCGCCAGCGGGCCGAGCTATGGCGGCACCTATCGCATCATCCGGGCCGACAACGGGCAGGAACGCTGGGTCGCCACGAGCGGCCGGACGCTCCTCGACAAGGCTGGACGGCCGGTTCGGAAGATCGGAACCATTCAGGACGTGACCGACCACAAGCGGATGGAGAATGCGCTGCGGGCGGGCGAAGAGCGGCTGAAGCTGGCCCTCCAGGCAGGTCGCATGGTGGCTTGGGAGCGCGATCTGACAACGGAGCATGTGGCCCGCTCAGCCAACGCTCGTGAGTTGCTCGGTGTCGGGTCTGGGCCGTTGTCGGACTTTCTCCAGAGGGTTCACCCTGAGGATCGCCACCGGGCCGAGTCGTTCATCCGCCGGCCGGATCACCGGACACCTGAGACGGTGGAGTTCCGGTACGTCCCGCCAAGCGGCCGAATGATGTGGCTGGCGGTGCGGGCGGAACGCGCTGGTCCCGACCGTCTGATCGGCATCACGTTTGACATCACCGACCGCAAGATGGCTGAAGAAGAGGCATGGCGCTCCTCCAATCACGACCCTCTCACGGGCCTACCCAACCGGGCCCTGTTCCAGCACCGACTGAAGCAGGCTCTCGAAGAGGCCGAACAGAGCGGCACCAGCGTCAGCCTGCTGCTGATCGATCTGGACGATTTTCAGGAGGTCAACGACGCCCTCGGCCACGAAGCAGGTGATGCCCTGCTGAAGGAAACGGCCGTACGGCTCTCAGGCATGATCCGGGATTGCGACACCGTGGCCCGCTTTGGCGGCGATCAGTTCATGGTCATGATTGTGGAGCCCCTGACCCTGGAGCACGCAACTCGTTTCGCGGATCACGTGATCGCGACACTGCGCATGCCCTTCACTCATGCGGGACGGCGGCTCACCGGCAGAGCCAACATCGGCGTGGCTGCTTTCCCCGACCATGCGTCTACGCCAACCGAGTTGATGACGAATACCGACTTCGCGCTCCGTCATGCGAAGGCGCAGGGGCGGGAGAGCATCGTCACCTACTCGTCCAAGCTGCGCCTCGCCAGTGCGCAGCGGGTTGCCCTGGGGCGGGCCGTCCACGAAGCGGTTTCCAACAATCAGTTCGACCCCTATTACCAGCCGAAGGTGTGCCTTGCGACTGGCCGGATTGTCGGGTTCGAGGCCCTCGCCCGCTGGCGCCATCCCAGCAAAGGGCTTGTTTCGCCGGACGTGTTTGGGGCGGCCTTCCATGATCCTGAACTTGCACAGGCCATCGGCAGGCAGATCGGCACCAAGGCCGCTTCCGATATGCGCGATTGGCTGGATTCCGGCCTTAATTTCGGGCGCGTGGCGGTAAACCTGTCATCGTCAGCCTTCGATGAGCCGGAGCTCGCCGATGAACTCCTTGGACGCCTGGAACGCACGTCTATCCCATTCGAGCACTTCGAGGTCGAGGTCACCGAAACGGTTTTCCTCGGCAAAGGCTCGGAGCATGCCTCTGTCATACTGACACAGCTTCATCGGCAGGGTGTGCGAATTGCTCTCGACGACTTCGGAACCGGCTATGCTTCGCTAACCCACCTCAAGCAGTTTCCGGTCGATCACATCAAAATCGATCGGAGTTTCATCGCAGGCGTGGAACACGATGTTGGAGATGAGGCCATCATCGAGGCCGTCATTGGACTGTGCCGGAAGTTGAACATCCAGGTGACTGCGGAGGGCGTCGAGACCCGGGGGCAAGCACGGCGCCTTCGGGAGTTGGGCTGTGACTACGCGCAAGGTTATCTCTATTCCAGGCCGCTATCCGCATCGCAGGTGCCGCGGCTGCTTTCAGCGTGGGATGCACAGAGGGTTGGGCAGCCGCGAACGGATTAGCCGCACAGGCTGGTCGGAGGAAGAAAGAAGAGTGTGGGTATGCCCGTGCTCCGGAAGCTGATGGTACAGCTTCCGCACTACGCTCGACCAGCGATCCGATCCGGCAGAGCGGCACAGTCTTGTGTTCTTCATCATGAGTCGAATGAGACCCCTCATTAGACCGTTTGGCCTAATGGACACCGCTCTCTCCCACGCATCCTATCGTCTGAACTGACTTCGGGGCGACGATGAGCGACTTGGACCGAGCCAACAAACTGATTGAGATCCGGCAGGGCCTCGGATTCTCACAAAACGCCATGGCCAACCTTCTTGAGTTGAACACTCGCAAATACCAGGCGTTCGAGTGGGGCGAGTGTGAAATCCCCAACCTCTATATCCTGGCTGCCGAGCGAGTTGCATTGGCTTATGCTGTTTGGGACAGAACCCCAATGAAAGCGCCGCCTGCGATCCGAGAAGAGGCGCTCATTCTTGCGAGGCTGACCGAGGCGTTAGGACCGGCTGGAATGCCTGCTTAACGGGCTTCGAAACCTGGGCAGAAAGGCCGGAGAGCTATTCGTGCTACAGCATCGGACGTGTCATCGAACCCACATCCGATGCTGTCCGTCTACGGTGTTGAGCATCTTTTCACGCAAAACCGGTTCCCACTTTTGCGTCCGATGCTCTAGCGACACGAATGGCATAGCACGCCGAGTGGGATCGCCCGACGGGGACCCCCGTTGGCCTTTCACGGATGGGCTACCGCAAGACCTGCAGTGGCTCGTTCGGCCTCGCCGGGCCACCGTTCCAGAGTGGGCCGGTCCGACAGAGGAAGAATGAGCCGATGATGCCCTTCTCGACCCTGCACAGCCTGATGAACGGACCCATCAACCATTGGATGTGGCGACTGACTTTCAGCGGCGCGGCTTTGAAGGATAGACGGGCCGTGAAACCAGGATGGTCCGTGGGATCGGTGCGTTGTCGTTCGCGGGCATCGGCGAGCCTCCAGAATCATTGCCATCACGGATGATGCCGGAAGCGTGACCGTTTGGGTCCGGCTCGGAAGGGGTAAGCCGTCTGCCAATTGTGGTGACCGCACTGCCGCTTTATCAGCGCGAGGTAGAGGACCCCGTCTCCAATGCGGTCGAGCATGTCCGGGAGTTGCTCGGAGCTCTGGCACAAGCCGAGTTCCAGCGACAGGGAGCTTAGCCCTTCCCGTTGAGCCGTTCGGCTGGATCCCGCTCCCGGAAACGCTCGCGCAGTCGCTCGACCTCACGCTGCAAGGCCTCGAGCCCGCGTGCGATCCCGCGCGCCGTATCATCGACCAGGCGCGTGCCCGCGCCAGCATCAGGGCAATCCGGCACGCCATCCCGACGAAAGCGCGGCGTTATCCCACCCTGCGGCGTAACCACATAGGTGCATCCGGTCTCCGGGTCACGCCAGACGGCCGGGGCGTCAACCGCGAGCGCTGGCGCACAGAATATTGGCAAGCAGACAGTAGCAACAATGCGACGAACCATGGCGCTTCTCCCTGTTGGAGACAACGCGCCAGCAGATCGGGAGGCTGTCTATCGATGAGGCTAGATGCCCTTATGGGGCTTCCCGGATGCTTCCCAATGGAGCTTTCTGGGAAGCAGCCTTAGAACCTACGACCGCTAAGCCCTTGATTCTGATGGTACAGCCGCCCCGGCTCGAACGGGGGACCCCCAGATCCACAATCTGGTGCTCTAACCAACTGAGCTACGGCTGCACGTGAGGCAGGGTGTAATCGCGCCCGCGATCAATTTCAAGGCTTCTTTGCGGTCGCAGGCCCAGAAATGACAACGGCGGGCGAATTCGCCCGCCGCTTCAAAGGATTAGCCAGCCAAAACTTTACTCTGCGGAAGCTCCGGCGGCTTTGAGGACCGGGGTCCAACGCGCCACTTCGCTCTCCACGAGCTTCTGGAGGGATTCCGGAGTCCGTTCCGCCGCCGTCGGGATGACCCCGCCGAGCTCCAGCAGACGCTTCTTCGTGTTCTCGTCGTCGAGGGACTTCGCGAGCGCGTCGTTGAGCTTCTTGACGATCTCCGCTGGCGTGCCCTTGGGCGCGAACACGGCGTTCCAGGCGCTGACCTCGTAGCCGTCGAGGCCCGCTTCCTTCGTGGTGGGCACGTTCGGCAGGACCGGGGAGCGCTCGGGCGTGGCGATGGCGAAGGCCTTGATGTTGCCGCCCTGGATCTGCGGCGCCACGTTGACGATCTGGTCGGTCATGTAATCGACCGTGTTGGCCATAAGATCGTTCAGGGCCGGGCCGGTCCCGCGATAGGCCACCATGGTGGGCTTGGCCTTGATGACCGAGTTGAAGAAGATGCCGGTCGAATGCGACACGGAGCCCACGCCCGCATGGGCCATGTTCACCTTGTCGCCGTTGGTCTTCATGTAGTCGAGGAAGCCCTTCAGGTCGTTGGCCGGAAAGTCCTTCTTGGCCACGATGACGATGGGGGTGCCGGCCGCGAGGCCGATGGGCGCGAAATCCTTGGCGGGATCGTATTTCAGATTGGGATAGAGCGCGGGCGCGGCGCCGTGGGTGCCCATGTGGCCCATCATGACCGTGTAGCCGTCCGCTTGCGCCTGGGCCCCGCGGGTGATGCCGGTGGTGCCGCCGGCCCCGGCCACGTTCTCGATCACGATCTGCTGGCCGAGGGTGCGGGACATGTGGTCGCTCACGATACGGGCCACGACGTCGGTCGGCCCGCCGGCCGCGAAGGGCACGATCATGGTGATCGGACGGCTCGGGTAGTCCTGAGCCTGTGCGCCCGTTACGGCGAGGCCCGCCACGGCCGCGAGGGTCAGCGCGATCTTCTTCATCAAGTTCCTCCCTTTGGATGGTTATGAGTTTACATTGTGGGCACGGCAGCCCCGAAGGCAAGCTACTCCGTGAACACCTCGTCTCTGCCCTTTCGGATGGATGGCAGGAGTGCGATGACGAGCAGGATGACCGCCACGGCGAGGAGGCCCGCGCTGACCGGATGATCGATGAAGGTCGAGAGCGATCCGCGCGACAGGATGAGGGCGCGGCGCAGGTTCTCCTCCATCAGCTTGCCCAGCACGAAGCCGAGCAGCATCGGCGCAGGCTCGAAGCCCAGCTTGATCAGCGTGTAGCCCACGAGGCCGAAGAGAGCGATGAACATCACGTCGGTCGGCAGCGAGTTGATCGAGTAGATGCCGATGGAGCAGAACATCAGGATGGCCGGGAACAGCATCCTGTAGGGCACCTTCAGCAGGCGCACCCACATTCCCACCATCGGCAGGTTGATCACGAGCAGCATCAGGTTGCCCACCCACATGGAGGCGATCATGCCCCAGAACAGGCTCGGGTTCTTGGTCATGACCTGCGGCCCGGGAATGATGCCGTGGATGGTCATGGCGCCGACCATGAGGGCCATCACGGCATTCGGCGGGATGCCGAGCGTCAGGAGCGGGATGAACGAGGTCTGGGCACCGGCGTTGTTGGCCGATTCAGGGCCGGCGACCCCCTCGATGGCGCCGCGGCCGAAGCGGCGCGGATCCTTCGCGATCTTCTTCTCGAGCGTATAGGACGCGAACGGACCCAGCACCGCGCCGTTGCCCGGCAGAATGCCGAGGATCGCCCCGATGAGCGTGCCGCGGATGACGGGCTTGTAGGATTGCCTGAAATCCTCCCGGTTCGGCAGCAGACGGCCGATGGCCTGGCGCACCACGTCGCGGTGCTCGGTGTGATCGAGGTTGCGCATGATCTCGGCGATGCCGAAGATGCCCATAGCCAGCACGGCGAAATCGATGCCGTCGGACAGGAAGGCCAGCCCGAAGGTCATGCGCTCCTCGCCCGTCTCGAGGTCGAGCCCCACCGTGGAGAGCAGAACGCCGACCAGGATCATGGCGATGGCCTTCAGGATGGAGCCGCGGGCCAGAACCACGGCGAAGACCAGGCCCATGACCATCAGCGAGAAATATTCGGTCGGGCCGAAGATCAGGGCCAGGCCCGTGAGCGGCGCGCCGAGCGCCGCGATCACCAGGGTCGCGACCGTTCCCGCGAAGAAGGATCCGATCGCCGCGATGCCGAGCGCCACGCCGGCCCGACCCTGGCGCGCCATCTGGTGGCCGTCGAGAGCGGTCACCACGGAGGTCGCCTCGCCCGGAATGTTGACCAGGATCGCCGTGGTCGAGCCGCCGTATTGCGCGCCGTAATAGATGCCGGCCAGCATGATGAGGGCGCCGGTCGGATCGAACCCGAAGGTGATGGGCAGCAGCATGGCGATGGTGGCGATGGGGCCGACGCCGGGCAGAACGCCGATCAGAGTGCCGACGAGGCAGCCGAGAAAGGCGAGGAGAAGGTTCTGCAGGCTCAACGCGACGCCGAAGCCGAGGCTCAGATTGGACAGAAAGTCACCCATCAGATCCTCCCGCTATGGTCGGCGACGTCGATTGTCTTGTTTCGGGACCCCTTCGTCGCGAAGAAGACCGCGATCCCGGCCACGATCAGGACGGACGCGGTGGCCCGCATGATCGCCTTCTGAGACCATCCGGCGGGAAAGAGGCCGGCGAGCTCCTGCGGGAAGACCGGAATCGGCAGGTTGAGCAGATCGCCGAAGAGCAGCATGCAGAACGGCGTCAGGCTCAGGCTGAGGATCAGGAGTTCCCTGAAACGGGCCTCGGGCGTGGCGTATCCGCCCAGGATGATCCCGAGCGGCCCCGCCACCACCAGGCCAAGGCCGGGCAGCGCCAGGGGGCCGAACGAGAACGGCCGGATCGTCACGGCGAAGGCCAGGATGGACAGGATGATGAAGAAGGGACCGCGCAGGCTCCAGCGCTCCAGCGGTTCCCCGACCCGAATGAACCCATAGGCGATCAGGGCCAAGCCGGACAGGCCGACCCCGACAGCGAGCCAGCGCGGCAGCATCGCGGGCCCCATGGCGTTGAGCGTACCCTGATCGAGATCCCGCGTGAGCCAGAGCGCGAGGGCGGCGAGAGCGATCAGCAGAATGCCGCCGGCTATTCCCTGCGGTGCGCGAACCGCGCCCTGGCGTCCGGCCACGCCGGAGCCTTCGTGAGAAGCTGACATGATTGACCTCCGACGGGCGCTTAACCCGCCCTCATTGTTCCGCTTGAGTTGTGCCCAAGGCCTCGGCCCGGATCAAGCTTGGAGCGTCCGGGACCCCAAGCTTTCTCGACGGTTTCACGGGATTTTCCAGAACTGGCCCCTTGGAACGAAGCCGGATGAAGATCCTTATACGGCACAGGCACCCCTTGAACGCATGGACGGGACGGCTTGATCGGCCGCGCCATGTTGTCTAGATGAATGCCGTTATAGCCAGGCCGGGCCCCTCTGGTCGCTCATACTTTGGGCGGCGATGTCGGACTGGATGAACCAGGGCAGCCTGGATTCGTTCAAGAAGACGGGAGCGCCCGCACCTGAGCCCGAGGCCGATCCAACCGGCTATACGGTGTGGGACAATCGTCTCCGCGAGAGAATCGTACGCGCTGCCCTTCAACCGACAATGAGGCAACGCATGTTCGAACTCTCAAACTATCTCTCCCCCGAGATAATCGCCTTTCTGATGGTGATTGGCATCGACCTGGCTCTGGCCGGAGACAATGCCATCGTCATCGGCCTCGCCGCGGCGGGCCTGCCGAAGGAGCAGCGCAACAAGGCCATCCTGCTCGGCGTCATCGCCGCCACCGTCCTGCGCATCATCTTCGCGCTCGTGACGACGCAGCTCCTGCAGATCGTCGGCCTGCTCCTCGCCGGCGGCATTCTGCTGCTGTGGGTCTGCTGGAAGATGTGGCGCGAGCTGCGCACCAGCCACGCGGACCAGGAATCCGCCGGAGAGGCGCTCGAAGGCAAGGACCTGAACCGGGACGGCACCGTTGCCGGTGGCGCGCCGCGCAAGACCTTCGCCCAGGCGGCCTGGCAGATCGTGATCGCCGACGTCTCGATGTCCCTCGACAACGTGCTCGCCGTGGCGGGAGCCGCGCGCGAGCATCCCTACATCCTGGCCTTCGGACTGCTCCTCTCCATCGCCCTGATGGGCATTGCCGCCTCCTACATCGCCCGTCTGCTCCAGCGTTACCGCTGGATCGCCTATGCGGGTCTGGCGATCATCCTCTACGTGGCCCTCAAGATGATCTATGAAGGCTTCCACGAGATCTATCCGTACGTGAACGCCATGGCCGGCTAGAGCATCGGACGTGAAAAGTGGAATCCACTTTTGGGGTTCCATCCGATGCTCCCTTCTTAGATGAGCGCATCGTTTGAGCGGAAAACCGGATCCACTTTTCGCTAGCGCGGCCCGCCTGGTCCGCACGATGCGCTAAGAAACACCGGACTCGACCTTCGTGTCGATTGACGGCGGAGAGACGGGAGGGCAGAGAGCTTAACCCTCATGCACTCCTCTCTCCGCCCTTTCTTTTCCCAGGCAGGCCTTCGCCATGGCGCGCGCGCCGCGTTGCCCGCCTTCCCCGGCTTCATCATGTTCTCCGCCGCGTTCGGCACGGCGGCGGCTCAGAAAGGGCTTTCCCTCGCCGAGGCGATGGGCCTCTCCGCCTTCGTGTATGCGGGCGCCTCCCAGATGGTCGGGCTCGAGGTCTGGCAGAAGGTCTGGACGCCCACCACCATTCTCACCATCATGACCGTCACGGCCGTCGTGAACGCGCGCATGATCCTGCTCGGCGCGACGGTCCAGCCCTGGCTGCGCCATGAGCCGATGGCCCGCAACGCGCTCAATCTCTTCCTCATCACGGAAGCGGGCTGGCTCGTCGGCACGCGCTACTACAACGAGGGCGGGCGCGACGTCGGCGTGCTTCTCGGCGCCGCGCTCATCCTCTGGATCGTGTGGCAGATCGCGACGATCGTCGGCTTCTTCGCCGGGGCGCTCGTGCCCGAGCCGAAGGCGTTCGGGCTCGACTTCGTGATGCCGATCTTCTTCAGCGTCATGCTGGTTCCCCTCTGGAAGGGCGCGCGCCCCGCCCTCCCCTGGCTCGTGGCGGGCGCCGTGTCCTTCGTGACCCATGCCCTCGTGCCGGGATACGGCTACATCGTCGCCGGCGCCCTGGCCGGCGTCATCGCCGGGATGCTGATCGAATGAGCGGGTTTAGCGCCTTCATCGCGAGTCCCTGGGGCTCGGCTCTCGCCATCGCGGCCATGGCGCTCATCACGTTCCTGTGCCGCATCGGCGGCCTCGTGCTGATGAGCCATGTGCGGATCACTCCGCGGATCGAACGCGGGCTTCGCGCGCTTCCGGGCTCCATCATCGTCGCGACGATCCTGCCGGCGGCCCTCGACAGCGGCTGGCCCGCCTTCGCGGCCTTGGGCGCCGCCGTCGCCGTCATGGCGACCACGCGCGTCGACATTCTCGGCCTGGCCGCAGGCCTAGGCGCCCTTTCCGTCATCAGGGCTTTTCTGTGATCCCTTGAGCCGGGTGCGAATGCGATACATCAGCCCGTCGCGAATGTCGCGATAGGCGTCGAGCACATGGTCGCGCGAGCCCTGCACGATCGCGGGATCGGGCGTCGGCCAATACTCCACATCCGCCGCGATGGTGCGCGTCAATTCGAGCGCGGCGTGATGGGCCTCCGGCGAGAGCGAGATGATGAGGTCGAAATTGAGCCCCTCCCATTCCTCCAGCTCCCCCAAAGTGCGCGGCCTGTGCTTGGATGCATCGATGCCGATTTCCGAAAGGGTGGACACCATGAAGCCATCGGTCTCGCCTTTGCGCACGCCGGCGGACTGCACATAGATGGAGCGGCCGAAATAGTGACGGGCGATCGCTTCGGCCATGGGAGAGCGGACAGCGTTCATCGCGCACACGAACAGCACCGAGTGGATCCGCTTCTGGGGCGTTTCCTCCAAGCGTCAGCCTTTCCAGTGAAGCGCGAAGATCAGCGTGAACAGACGCCGTGCGGTGTCGAAATCCACATCGAGCTTGCCGTCGAGGCGCTGCCGCAGCAGCTCGGCGGCCTCGTTGTGCAGCCCCCGGCGCCCCATGTCGATGGCCTCGATCTGCGCGGGCGATGCGGAGCGGATGGCCTGATAGTAGCTCTCGCAGACCATCTCGTAATCGCGAATGACCTTACGGAAAGGCGTGAGCGACAGGTGGTGGGACACGAGATGCGCGCCGTCCTGAGCCGAAACCTCGAAGCAGAGCTTCTTCTCGATCAGGGAGATGCGCAGGACGTAAGGACCACCCTCGTAGTTCGGCAGGGAGAAGGAATTCTCCTCGAGAATGTCGTAGATGGCGATGGCCCGTTCATGCTCCTGATCGGGATTGCCGCGGCCGATGGAGGCCTCGTCGAGGATGACCGCCACGAGGCGGCACCTCTCCTTCGTTGTGCTCGACATCCCCCCTCCGCAGGCCTCACAGGTTCAGGCGGATCGCCACGGACCGGGCGTGCCCCTCCAACCCCTCGGCGCGCCCGAGAGCGATGGCTGCAGGGCCGAGCGCACGCAAGGCAGCGGGATCGCACTTCAGGATCGAGGATCGCTTCATGAAGTCAAGCACCCCGAGACCGGAGGAGAATCGTGCGGAACGCGCCGTCGGGAGAACATGATTGGGGCCGCCCACGTAATCGCCGATGGCTTCGGGCGTATGGCTGCCGAGAAAGATCGAGCCCGCATTGCGAACCCGGCCTGCCAGCTCCTCCGCATTCTCGGTCTCGATCTCCAGATGCTCGGGGGCGAGGCGGTCGACGAGCGGGATCGCGTTTTCGAGGGTGTCGATGAGAATGATCGCCCCGTAATCGCGCCAGCTCGCACCGGCGATCTCCGCTTTCGGCAGGGTCTGGAGCTGACGCGCGACCGCCCGCTCGACGGCATCCGCCAGGGAGGGGCTGTCCGTCACGAGGATCGATTGTGCCGCGGGATCGTGCTCGGCCTGAGCCAGCAGGTCGGCGGCGATCCAATCGGGATTGGCATGTCCGTCCGCGAGAATGAGCACCTCGGACGGGCCCGCGATCATGTCGATGCCGACCTGGCCGAACACGCGCCGCTTGGCGGCGGCCACATAAGCGTTGCCGGGTCCGACGATCTTGGCGACCGGCGTCACGGATTCCGTACCGTAAGCCAAGGCCGCGACGGCCTGCGCGCCGCCGATGCGGAAGACCTCGTCCACGCCGGCCAGGCGCGCCGCCGCCAGCACGAGCGGGTTCGTCTCGCCCCGTGGCGTCGGCACCACCATGGCGATGCGGGGAACGCCCGCGACCTTGGCCGGCACGGCATTCATCAGAACGGAGGACGGATAGCTCGCGCGGCCGCCGGGAACGTAGAGCCCCACCGACTCGATCGCCGTCCAGCGCCATCCGAGGGTGACCCCGAGAGCGTCCGTCGTCTGGCTGTCCTGGGGGCGCTGGGCCAGATGATAGGTCTCGATGCGCTCCTTCGCGAGGGCGAGCGCGTCGAGGGCCTCCTGCGAGCACTGGCCCTCGGCCGCGTTGATTTCCTCTTCGGAAATCCGCAGCGTTTCCGGCTGCAGCGCCAGACCATCGAAGCGATAGGTGTAGTCGATGAGCGCCTCGTCGCCCCCGGCGATCACGTCGTCGATGATGGCGCGGACGGCCTGATCCACGTCCTCGGACACCTCGCGCTTGGCTGAAAGCAGGGCCGCGAATTCCCTCGGGAACGAAGCATTCCGCGTATCGAGCCGCAGAGCCATCACAGGCGCTCCGCCTGTTGCAGGTCTTCGTGCTGGGGACGGCTTTCGGCGGCCCAGACCGGACCGGTGTCTTTCATCTGCATTTCGATGCACTCCAGGTCCACCTGGATGGCCCCACCGTCGGCAAAGATCAAGGTGGCTGTGCCGGAAGGAGAGTCCCGCTCCTCGAATGCGATCGCAAGAAGGTTAAGAACGGCGTCCTTGTCGGTCTGATCGATCCCGCGCACGCGCACCGCCTTCACATGCTCGAAATGCATGCAGGTCAGCCGGCGCTGGGGTGTGTCGGCCTCCCAATCGTACCGGCGCGTCTGGATCGCGAACCGGCGCTCCTTGGGCAGGTAGACGATATCCCCGACCCGGAGGAGCGAATCCTGCAGGTGAGTCGAGATGACAGCCAGATCGTCCGGGTCTAACGCAACGAGTCTCAGAAGGTCCATGGCTCTTAACCTATGTTGGGCTCTAAACCTATGTTGAACTTTGATGTTTAGGTAGAGAGCCCCTGCCCTCCGCGCAACCTGTGGTCCGGTGCCCTGGTTGGGTCTTTCGGCCTGAGAGGCGCGCTTGGCCGACCGCGACGGCCTCACGGCGAAAGGGATTGTTCCGGGGCGCCGCAGGCGAGCCCGGGATTCATCACCGCTGACGATGAAGAATGAGGTGCATGGTCGCCGCTGCGCTCGTTGCTAAATCGTCAGCGGATAGGCATCCCCGCCCGCGCGGGGATGCCGAAGAGGATGGACACGACGGAGAAAAGCCATGCGGCCGCAAGCGCGGCGGCTAGAACATCGGACGCGGGAAGTGGACTCCACTTTTGGGATCGAATCCGATGCTCCCTCCTTGGAAAGAGCGCATCGTTCTTGCGAAAAACCGGATCCACTTTTTCGCACGATGCGCTAGACCGCATGCCTCCCGCTCGTCAGCCTCGCAGGCGCTCGATCGCGGCTCCGCACCGGGCGAGCTTGGCCTCCAGGGCCTCGAAACCACGGTCGAGGTGATAGACGCGGTTGATGGTGGTCTCGCCATCGGCCACCAGCCCGGCGATCACGAGGGATACGGAGGCACGCAGGTCCGTCGCCATCACGGGCGCTCCCTTCAGACCCGGAACGCCGTCCACATAGGCGCTGTCGCCGTCGAGGCGGATTTGGGCTCCCAGGCGGGCCAGTTCCTGCACATGCATGAACCGGTTCTCGAAAATCGTCTCCCGGATCCGCGACGTGCCGTTGGCCCGGGTCATGAGAGCCATGAACTGCGCCTGCAGGTCCGTCGGGAAGCCGGGGAAGGGATCGGTCGTCACATCCACGGCCTGAATGCCGTTGCCGTTGCGGCGGATACGGATGCCGCTATGGGTGGAGGAGACTTCGGCCCCGGCCTGGCCGAGGACGTCGAGGGCGGCCTGCAGATAGTCGGGACGGGTGTTTTCCAGCACCAGATCGCCGCCCGTCATGGCCACCGCCATGGCATAGGTGCCGGTCTCGATGCGGTCGGGCATCACGTCATGGGACGTCCCGTGGAGGCTGGTGACGCCCTCGACCACGATCTCGGAGGTCCCGGCCCCCGTGATCTTCGCGCCCATCTTGACGAGGCATTCGGCGAGATCCACCACCTCGGGCTCGCGGGCGGCATTGCGGATCACGGTGGTGCCCTTGGCGAGCGTCGCCGCCATCAGGGCCACATGCGTGCCGCCCACCGTCACCTTCGGGAAGTCGATCTCGGCGCCGTGGAGGCCCTTGGGAGCGGTCGCGACCACGTAGCCCGCCTCGATCTCGATGGCCGCGCCAAGCTTGGCGAGAGCCATGATGAGAAGGTCCACCGGACGGGTGCCGATGGCGCATCCGCCCGGCATGGAGACCTTGGCATGGCCGAATCGGGCGACCAGCGGGGCGATGACCCAGAAGCTGGCCCGCATGGTGGAGACCAGCTCGTAGGGCGCGCAGGTGTCGATGATCGTCTTGGCCGACAAACGGATGGTCTGCCCGGTCTCCGAGGACTGGCCGGGCCGGCGGCCCGCGATGGAATGGTCGAGGCCGAAATTGCTCATGATCCGCAGGAGGGAGGAGATATCCGCAAGTCTCGGAACGTTGCCGAGTTCCAGGGTCTCCTCGGTGAGCAGGCTCGCGATCATGAGGGGCAGGGCCGCATTCTTGGCGCCGGAGATCGGAATCAACCCGTTGAGAGGCGCGCCGCCCCGGATGCGAATGCGATCCATGAAATCTTATCCCCTTTTGAACTGGTCAGTGCCGACGCTATGCGCGTCCTTGACATTATAGGCTAGTCGGACGGCTTGTCGCGTTCAGGCGCAACATCGGAGCGTTCCGCATCGGTCGAGGCAGCCTTGGCCGCCTGCTGGCGTCCGCGCGCCTGCGCCTTACGTTTTCTCAGGTTTTCCTTTAAAGCCGCCTTAAGCCGCTCAGCCTTGTCTTGCGATTTCCCGTCAGTCATGGTTCACGCGACCCATCGTCGCCTCGTCCAATAAAGGCTTCGCAAGCGGCCCTCAACCGCAATATCGAAGTTTCGACCTTTGACCAGGATCAATGCCATCTGGCATAATACGCGCGCACAATCCCCGGGCATTGCGTTGCCCACCCGGTGAGATGATGGATTATCAGACCTATTTTACGTCAGCCCTCGACCGCCTCCAGGCAGAGCGTCGCTATCGTGTATTCGCCGAGATCGAGCGGCAGGCGGGCCGCTTTCCCCACGCTACCTGGCACAGCCCCGAGGGCCCGCGCCCCATCACGGTCTGGTGCTCGAACGATTATCTCGGCATGGGCCAGAACCGGGACGTGACCCGCGCCATGGTGGAGGCCGCCTGGCGGCTGGGCACCGGCGCCGGCGGCACCCGCAACATTTCCGGCAACAGCCATCCGATCGTCGCGCTCGAGGCCGAGCTCGCCGACCTGCACGGCAAGGAAGCCGCCCTGGTCTTCACCTCGGGCTACGTCTCGAATCAGACCGGCATCTCGACGCTCGCGAAGCTGATTCCCGGCTGCCTGATCCTGTCGGACGCCCTGAACCACAACTCCATGATCGAGGGCGTGCGCCAGTCGGGGTGCGACAAGGCGATTTTCCGCCATAACGATCTCGAGCATCTGGAGGAGCTTCTCCAGGCCGCCGGCGACCGGCCGAAGCTCATCGTGTTCGAGAGCGTGTATTCCATGGATGGGGACATCTCCCCGATTCACGCCATCTGCGATCTGGCCGAGCGCTACAACGCCATGACCTATCTCGACGAGGTCCATGCGGTGGGCATGTACGGCCCCCGCGGCGGAGGCATCGCCGAGCGCGACGGCGCGATGCACCGGGTCGACGTGATTGAAGGCACCCTCGGCAAGGCCTTCGGCGTGATGGGCGGCTACCTGACCGGCACGAAGGCCGTGATGGATGCCGTGCGCAGCTTTGCCCCGGGCTTCATCTTCACGACCGCCCTCCCCCCGGCCGTGGCAGCGGCCGCCACCGCGTCGATTCGGCACCTGAAGGCCTCCTCCAAGGAGCGGCAAATGCAGCAGCGGCAGGTGGCCCGCACGAAGCAGGTCCTCAGCGGCCTCGGCCTGCCGATCATGGATACCGTGACCCACATCGTTCCCGTCATGGTCGGAAACGCGGAGGCCTGTAAGGCCGCCTCGGACCGCCTGCTGGAAAAGCACGGAATCTATATCCAGCCGATCAACTATCCCACCGTGCCACGAGGCACGGAGCGCCTGCGCATCACGCCCGGACCGTTCCACACCGACGCGCATGTCAACGCCCTGGGTGCCGCCCTTGTGGAGGTCTGGGGCGCCCTGAAACTCCCCTTGAGCCAAAAAGTGCAGGCCGCCGAATAAAAGATCGATTTCAATCTTGCACAGAGGGCCGTGCTGTGGCACTAAGCGGCCCTCCTCGTTGGCGGGCTGCCGTAGCTCAGTGGTAGAGCACTCCCTTGGTAAGGGAGAGGTCGAGAGTTCGATCCTCTCTGGCAGCACCATCGATCTCCTTGAAGGTTCTATACCTTTTTGGATCGACCCTCTGAGAGCCTTCGTCTCGACGAGACTTGGCAGTATATTGGCGGCAGTTCAAATGCTTCCCATCAGAACGGAAGATCTCAAGGTCCTGGAGGTTTAATTCCTCATCGTCCCACCCGGCAGAATCTTCGTATGGGTTCTGGGCGCGTAGCTCAGTGGGAGAGCACTACGTTGACATCGTAGGGGTCGCTGGTTCAATCCCAGCCGCGCCCACCATTCCCACAGCATCGGACGTGACATCGCCCCCATCCGATGCATCGGGTCTCTGTTTTGAGCATCTCTTCACGCCAAGCCGGGTCCGCTTTTTCGCACGATGCTCTCCTTGCTTGAGCATCTTTCCATGCAAGACCAGTTCCCACTTTTGGGAATGAATCCGATGTTCCCACGATAGAACAGCGCATCGTTCTTGCGAAAAACCGGGTCCACTTTTTCGCACGAGGCGCTAGGCGCGCGTGCGGGGCGAAAGCTCCATGGATGCCCTCTCCCGAAGATGTCGTAGCGCCGCGGCGATGTCGTCTTCAATCTTACGCGCGATGGGGTGACGATAATGGATCTGGTCGATGAAGAGCTCGGTTCTCTTCAGGTCCGGGCGATCATGCCACCAATCGACCACAGCCGTGTTGGGCCGCCTCGCCGCCAGTTCGGTGAAGGCTTGCCGGCAGGCTTGTTCGGATGTGTAGCGCGGGGTTTCGGGCTTCGGCTGCTTTGCGGAAAATACCGGTGGGAACACCAGAACGACGGAAAGATCGGCCGGTAAGGTCGCGAGTTTCCGCTCCAGCACCTGGACCGCCGGAAACGATCCGTCCGGATAACCTCGCTGATCGTTTCCTTGCCTGAACAAGCCCTCGCGCCAGCGCCGTGGATCCGCAAGGAGTTCGGCATAGAACGGCTCATAGTCCCAATAGCCGTCCATCGCCGATTGCGCCTTCGCGCTTCGAACGAGGCCCAGACGTCGCCCGGCCTGCTCGAGGCTGCTGACGCTGAGCAGACCGGAGAGGTATTCGACGGAGGAGTCCCTGAAACGCCAGAACGGGAAGGGATTCTCGCCTGCTCGCTGAGGATCGCGCGTGCACCATGTGTCCCGATTGACGCTGATCACCAGAGCTTTTGCGGCGCGATCATGATGCTTCATGAACCAATCGATGACCGTGAGCTGCTCGGGAATCTGAGATCCAGGCACGGAGAGCTGCGCGAAGGGAAGCCCTGTGAGCTCGGTCAGCCGCGACGGCTTGATGAGAGCGATTGTCGAGTTGCCGATGACCGCCGCCTTGAATTTCGGGCTGCGGCCGACGCTGGCTGTCGCATTGACATCCTTCTGTCCGTAGAGATTGGGCTCACCCGAGAACGGCGATCGCCCCGTGTCATAAGGATCGATCAGATAGAGACCGCCCAAGAGCGCCAGGAACAAACCAACAATGGAGCAGACCGCCCACGATACGAACCGGCTCCAGGCCTGATGTTGTGCTTCTGCGATCATTGGATCTTCCGCCCGTCAAAACTGGAAGTAGATGAATTCGTAATTGGCCGCGTCCCCGATCTGGAACAGGACAGCGAGGAGAACCACGGCAAAACCGACGGCGATCGAGCGCCGGGGCGGCATCAGCTTGGCAACAGCCCACGCCGTTGGGCCAAGGCAGGCGACGGCTGCCGCTATGGCAATTGCGCGCCACTTGAACGCCGTACCCAGCGGTGCAAGGCCGAACAATCCCTCGTAAATTCTCAGTGCCGCATCGAAGTTCGGGGCCCGGAACAGCACCCAGGCGAACATGACGAACAGCATCGTCAACACCCAGCCTGCAGCAGCCGGCATGCGCAGCCCTGCCCGGCGCCAGATGGCACCCGTCGCGAGCCCGAGCCCATGTGCCATGCCCCATGCGACGAAGGTCAGGCCGGCCCCGTGCCAGAGACCACCCAGCGCCATGGTCGCGAGGAGTGCGCAGAGCTGGACGGCCATGCCATTTCGGCTGCCGCCGAGAGGGATATACAGATAATCGCGCAGGAAGCGGGACAGCGTCATGTGCCAGCGCCGCCAGAAGTCCTGCAGGGACGTGGCGTTATAGGGCCTGTCGAAGTTGGGCGGCAGGACGATCCCGAGCATCAGGGCCATGCCGAGAGCCATGTCCGTATAGCCGGAGAAGTCGAAATAGATCTGGAACGTGAAGCCGAGTGTCCCCTGCCAGGCCTCAGCGACCGAGACACTCCCGCGGGAGGCTTGTTCGAAGATCGGGTTGACGTACTCCGCCAGAGGGTCGCTGATGAACACCTTCTTGACCAAGCCGAACGTGAGCAACATGAGACCGCGCCCGAAACGCTCCGCCGCATCCGGGCGCTTGTACGGCCTTTCTTCAAACTGGTGCATGATTTCGCTCCAGCGCACGAGCGGGCCGGCGAGCACCTGAGGGAAGAAGGCGATGTACAGCGCGTAGCGGACAAGGCCGTAGCGTGGCGCGCGTCCGGCTTTGAGATCGACGAGATACATCACGTGGTGGAATGTGAAGAACGAAATGCCGAGCGGCAAGCCGATGTCCCATTTCGGAATGGCGATACCAGGAATGAGATCGGCCCAACCCGTGAAGAAGTTGAAGTATTTGAAGACTCCGAGAACGATCAGATTGCCAACAAGAGCCAACGTGATCAGCACGCCTTGCCGCGTTCGCAAAAAGGCTTGGGCGACGAACCAGTTCACCAGGATCGAGACTGCGAGAAGTGGCGTGAAGCGCCAGTCCCAGTAGCTATAGAACAGGAACGAAAGCAGGAGCAGGAGAGGAAGCCGCCATTGCGGCCTGAATTGCTCGACAACCCAATGGAGCATCAGGGATGCGGGAAGGAAGACGAGCAGGAACGCAAACGAATTGAAGAGCATGAGGAGCCAGGACACCGGTTGGTTCACCGGGTATCGAGGCCTCGGCGTTCAGAAACCTCCGTCCGGATCTTCGAAGAACCCTCCCTGACGTGACGATACCAAGTCAAGGTTTCAAAGAATGGCTGTTGGAGTTAGTCGAGGCATGTGCTGAATATGCCACATTGTAGCAAGAAGTATGCGCGCATCTTCAGACGTAGTATGGAAACGCTCAACCGCGCAGTCTGCTGGAGAACAGCCTTGGGTGCAGGCAGCTTATAAGGACACCACAACGGCGCCCTGTTCATCACGTCTCGAAGCAGGATCGGGCCGAGATGAGCGGCACGAACGGCCCGAACGCCGAAAGAGGCAGATCAGCAAACGCGAAACAGTCGACCTGCTCACGGGCTCGAGCGTCAGCCTCGCGGGCCGCAGCAAGACGCAACGCAGGTTCGAAGCAACGACTTTGGCAACGAAAACGCAAAAGCCCCGCATGGGCGGGGCTAAGCCTTTGAACCTTTGGCGCTCCCTAGGGGACTCGAACCCCTGTTTTCGCCGTGAGAGGGCGACGTCCTAGACCGCTAGACGAAGGGAGCTAGCAAGGTGGTGGCCGCTCGTATAACCACCATCATGAATCGCTTCAAGCCCTTTCTCTCAAAAAAGAGAGGGCGACGTCAAAATGAGGATGTGGTGGACGATACGACCCAGCAGGAATGGACCCTGAGTGAAGAAACGGCGACGGAGCGGCTGGATCGCGTGCTGGCGCGCCTGGCCAGCGACATGTCGCGCAGCCGTCTGCAGGCCCTCATCCGAGACGGCCAGGTGACAGTCGACGGCGCGCCCGCGCTCGATCCGGGCCGCAAGGTGGGCGCAGGCGCACGGATCGTCCTGCAGGTGCCTCCCCCCATTGCGGCGGAGCCCCAAGGCGAGGCCATGGACTTGTCCATCGTCTATGAGGACGACGATCTGATCGTGATCGACAAGCCGGCGGGATTGGTGGTCCATCCGGCGGCCGGACACGAATCGGGCACCCTGGTCAATGCGCTCATCGCCCATTGCGGCGAGAGCCTCTCGGGCATCGGCGGCGTGAAGCGCCCCGGCATCGTGCACCGGCTCGACAAGGATACCTCCGGCCTTCTCGTCGTGGCCAAGAACGATCTGGCCCATCAGGGCCTCGCGGAGCAGTTCGCCGATCACGGCCGCACGGGCCCGCTCGAAAGACTTTATCTCGCTCTTGTCTGGGGCGTTCCGGAGCGCAGGCGCGGCACCGTGGAGGCAGCGCTCGCCCGCAGCCAGCACAACCGGGAGAAGATCGCGATCGTGTCCGACGACAACGAGCGTGGCCGTTATGCCATCACCCATTACGAGGTTGTCGAAGCTTTGCCCCCGACCGCGCCGGTCGCCGCTCTCGTGCAATGCGAACTGGAGACGGGACGCACGCACCAGATCCGTGTCCATATGGCCCATATCGGCCATCCCCTCCTCGGCGATTCCGTTTACGGATCGGGGTTCAAGACCAAGGCGAACCGCCTTGCCCCGGACCAGAAGGAGGCGCTCACGGCGCTGAACCGGCAGGCGCTGCATGCGGCGGTCCTGGGCTTCGAGCATCCCAGGACAGGCGAGTTCCTGCGGTTCGAAAGCCCCATTCCGGCGGATCTGGCAAGGTTGCTGCAGGCTTTGAAAGCTTGAGGGAGCAAGCGTCAATGCGTCGCAAAATTCAGCCACGCTGGCACCCTTGCGTTGCTGAAGCGTTCACCAGGTCTTGAAGTCCGGCGCCTCTATCCGGACACGGTTGAACCGCTTATATAAGGAAGTTGGGCGGCCGGCCATTGAGGGGGCTGCCTCAGGCTTGCCTCACGGAAAGAGGGAGCCAAAGGAGGAGAAGATATGGCTGCAGCGCTTCCAGTGCTTGCCAATGAAGGGGGCCTGTCCCGCTATCTCGACGAAATCCGTCGCTTCCCCATGCTCGAGCCGCATGAGGAATATATGCTCGCCAAAAGCTGGCGGGAGTATGGAGACCGCGAGGCCGCCCATAAGCTCGTGACATCCCACCTGCGCCTCGTCGCCAAGATCGCCATGGGTTACCGTGGCTATGGCCTGCCGATCAGCGAGGTGGTCTCAGAAGGCAATGTCGGCCTCATGCAGGCCGTCAAGCGCTTCGAGCCCGACAAGGGCTTCCGCCTCGCCACATATGCCATGTGGTGGATCAAGGCGGCGATTCAAGAATACATCCTGCGATCCTGGTCCCTCGTGAAGATGGGCACCACCGCGAACCAGAAGAAGCTGTTCTTCAACCTGCGCAAGGCCAAGGGCCGCATCTCCGCGCTGGACGAAGGCGACCTGCGTCCCGATCAGGTGAAGCAGATCGCCACCCAGCTCGGCGTGACGGAGCAGGACGTGGTGGACATGAACCGCCGCCTCGGCGGCGACGCCTCCCTCAATGCGCCCCTGCGCGACGAGGGCGAAGGCGGAGGCGAGTGGCAGGATTGGCTCGTCGACCAGAGCGAAAGCCAGGAGCAGGTGCTCGTGGAGGAAGAGGAAGGCCAGAACCGGCTGACTGCGCTCCGCAATGCCCTGACCGTCCTGAATCCGCGCGAGCGCCGGATCTTCGAGGCCCGCCGTCTCTCGGACGACCCCATCACGCTGGAGGAGCTTTCGACCGAGTTCGGGGTCTCCCGTGAGCGCGTCCGCCAGATCGAGGTCCGCGCCTTCGAGAAGATCCAGGAGGCGGTGAAGAAGAACCTCACCCAGATCGAGAGCACGCCCTCGGCCGAGGCCCCGGTCTGATCCCACTCGGTCTAAAGCATCATGCGGACCCAGCGGGCCGCGCGAGCGAAAAGTGGATCCTGTATTCGCTGACGCGGCCCTTCGGGTCCGCTCAAACGATGCGCTCATCCAAGAAGGGAGCATCGAATGCAAAAGCGGGAACCGGTTTTGCGTGGAAAGATGCTCGCAATCAAAATGTTACATCATCGGACGTGAGTTCGATTGCACGTCCGATGATGTAACCCTGCAAGCCCTCATGAAAAAGCCGCGCCTCCAGGCGCGGCTTTTTGATTGCCCTGTAGCGCGCTGCCTTACTGCCACTGGCTGAAGGCGCTGTTCAGAACCTGCTCTCCGGAAGCACCCTTCTCGAAGCTGAGAATAGCGCGCTGGCCCGAAGCCATGCGGACGGGCAGATCGATCCAGTTCCGGCGCACGAAGAGCTCCGTGTTGCGCTCGACATCGCCCTGCAGGTTGGACAGACCGATCAGGAACAGGTTCTCGCGCACCGGCACCGGAAGACCCGCGATCGGCGTGCCGCGCGCGGCCTCTTCGTTCTTGAACTGGAGGAGGCCGACGTCGCGGATCACCCGGCCGCTGTCGCCCGCACGGGTGGTGAACGTGAGCTCGACCGTATGAGACGCGGGAAGAGTCGAATCCAGGTTACGGCGTAGCACCATTTTCATGGTCACCCCCGCATCGGGAATTTCGATATTCGCCGTGACCGCCTTCTCGAGCGGCTGCCCCTGGCCGGGGTTCACGTCTTCGAGCCGCCAGACCACGCGCCCCACATAGGCCTTGGGCGTCTGCGGATTGGTGGCGTCCTCCTCGTAGAAGACGGCGCGATGCGCCACTCCGATGGCCTGCCCCGCGTTCGGGGAGCCGGCGGGGGCCTGTCCGCCGACGCGCTCTTCGATTTTTGGCGATTCCTGGCTGGCCGGTGCTTCCTGAGAAGCTTGGGCGACCGGCGTCTCGGGAATGGGGCTGTCCGAGCGGCTCTGCCACCAGGCCAGCCCTCCGATGAGGAGGAGCACGAGAAGGATCGCCCCGCCGAGCATGACCGAGCGCATCTGCCGGTTGCTCTGCATAGCCGGATGCGGCCGGCTGTCGACCCGCGGACGGGCAGGCGGAGCCGCCTCCTCGACGGTTCGGGGAGCCGGCACAGGCTGCGGTGCAGGCTGCGGCTCTCCCTGAGAGGTTGTCCGCGGCGGGGCCTGCCTCGGCGTCATCACGCTGCGCAGCCGCTCCGCCGGTGTCTGAGGCGCCTGATCCTCGACCAGCATCTCGGCGAAGGCATTCGGATCGAAGCCGGCCGGAGGTGGCGTGTAATCCGCTTCGACGCGCGTGATCGCATCATCGAGGGACGCGCGCTCCCGCTGGATGTCCGCCTCGGACAGAGGCGGATTGAGGGAGCGCAGCTGAGCCACCAACGCCGTTCGGGCGCGCTCGTAAACGGCGCGCCGCGCGACGGACGTCTGCTCTGTCAGGCCTTCGACGGCCCGTACAATGAGAGGGTAATAATCTGCCATTTCCTTGGGAATGACCCGCAGAAGCTCCGCCGTCAACCCTCAAAGGGGTTCTTCATGAGGATTGTATCGTCGCGTTCGGGCGATGTGGACAAGACCGCCACGGGCGCACCGATCAATTCCTCGATACGACGGACATATTTGACGGCCTGGGCCGGCAGATCCGCCCAGGACCGCGCGCCGGCCGTCGAACCGCTCCAGCCCTCGAACTCCTCGTAGATCGGCTCCACCCGCGCCTGAGCCCCCTGGCTCGCCGGGAAATAGTCGATCGTCTGTCCGTCGAGCTTGTAGCCGACACCGATCTTGATGGTGTCGAACCCATCCAGGATGTCGAGCTTGGTGAGCGCGATGCCGTCGATTCCGGACGTGCGCACCGTCTGGCGCACCAGGGTGGCATCGAACCAGCCGCAGCGGCGCTTGCGGCCCGTCACCACGCCGAACTCCTTGCCCTTCTGGCCGATCAGCTCGCCGGTCTCGTCGTGGAGCTCCGTCGGGAACGGCCCCTCGCCCACGCGGGTGGTATAGGCCTTGGCGATGCCCAGGACATAGCCGACGCCGCCCGGGCCGAGACCCGATCCGGTCGCGGCTTGGCCCGCCACCGTGTTCGAGGAAGTGACGAAGGGATAGGTGCCGTGATCGACATCGAGCAGCGCGCCTTGCGCTCCCTCGAACAGAATGCGCTTGCCGGCCCGGCGCTCCTCGTCGAGGAGGCGCCACACGGCGTCCATGTAGGGGAGCACCTTCGGGGCGACCGAGGACAATTCCTCATAGATCTCCTCGGGCTTGAACTCGTCGAGGCCGAAGCCGCGGCGCAAGGCATTGTGGTGCGTGAGCAGCCGCTCGATCTTGTCGCGCAGCGAGGGAAGGTCGGCGAGATCCATGAGGCGGATGGCGCGGCGGCCCACCTTGTCCTCATAGGCGGGCCCGATGCCGCGCTTGGTGGTGCCGATCTTCGTGCCCGCGCTGCCGCTCTCGCGCAGAGCGTCGAGCTCGCGATGGATCGAGAGGATGAGCGTCGCGTTCTCGGCCACGCGCAGGTTGTCGCGGGAGATCGACACGCCCTGCTCGGACAGCCGCTCGACCTCCGCCGCGAGGGCGTGCGGATCGAGGACCACGCCGTTGCCGATGACGGAGAGCTTGTTGGGGCGCACGACGCCGGAAGGCAGCAGCGACAGCTTGTAGACCTTGTCGCCGATCACGAGGGTATGGCCGGCATTGTGCCCGCCCTGGAACCGCACGACCACGTCTGCCTGTTCAGACAGCCAGTCGACGATCTTGCCCTTGCCTTCGTCGCCCCACTGGGCGCCCACGACAACTACGTTCGCCATCGCTCAAGCCTCACATGAAAAAACCCCGGCGCAAGGCCAGGGTTGGGTAAAAACCTTGCAAACCCTCTTGGTGGATCGCGCGTCTCAGGTCAAGCCGGAATGAGCCTTGTCCCATGCATCATACTCCGCCCTGATGTGCGCCAGATGTCCCATGTCTCCAGCTTTTCAAGGGACGGGCGAAGCCATGCGGGATGATCTCCGAGGCCGGCCGCTACATCCACAGCCGGGGCTGCCGCCAGGCGGGGCTGACAGCGCGAGGGAAGGTACGGGTATGGAGCCATGGGAAGCGCCGACATCTTTCCCAACGGCGCATGGTTATCTAGATCCCCTTGGGAGAGCGATTGGTGCATCTCTGGGGGCTGTCGTGAAAAGAGTTATCGTCGTTGTTGGCATCGCGCTCGGCGCGGCGGGCTGCGTACCGGCGGCCTATGAGGCCACTCAGCTTTCATGCGCGGACTTTATCGGCAGGCCGATCTCGGAGCGCATCGCGGCTCTCGGGCCGCCCCAGGCGACCTACCGCATCAGCCCGACCGAGGTGGGATACGTATTCGAGACCAAGGAGACGGCGTTCGTCGGCGGCTACGAATATTACACGGTCAATTATCTGGTCGGGGCCGATCGGCACCATACGCCGATCTACCCGGTCACCACCAAATGCCGGGGCTTCGTGGTCAGCGCGCCCTCCCCCGCCACTCCGGTCTCCGAGCGCGTCATCGTGAATGTGCTCTGAGGTTCGGAAAGCCGTCGGGGATCAGGCCCGCCCCCGCGCGCTTTTCTCGGCCTTGACCCGGTGCTCGATGAAGTTGCGGATCTCGCGGGTGCGGCAGGCCGGATCCAGAACCTCGGCATCGACCCCATGCCGCCAGGAGAGATCGAAGCGGGACGGATCCTTGTCGAGGATCGTCAGGTCGTCCGTGTAGGACACGACCTCCTCGGGCGTCCGGCAGAAGCCCTCGCGGATCAACAGGTCCGTGCGCTGGCGCATGATCGTGGCCAACTCCGTCAGGCTGAATTCCGGATGATACTGCACGCCCCAGAACACGCCTCCGTCCCGCCGGATCTCCGCCGCTTGAACCGCCGAGACCGGATTGGTCGCAATCACCGTGGCGTCGTCGGGCAGCGCCGTGACCATGTCGAGATGAATGGCAGGGGCGTCGTAGACCTCAGGCCGCCCTGCCAGCATGGGATGGCCTCTCCCCTCCTCCGTCGGCCGCAGGCGCCGGGCGAAGCCCACCTCGCGGCCGAGCGGGTTCTTCTGCACGTCCCCGTCCGCCGCGACGGCCGCCACCTGCAGCCCCCAGCAGGACCCGAAGGATGGGGTGCCCGAGGCGTAGATCGCCCGCATCAGGTCGACCTGGCGCAGGATCTCGGGTGTCCGGTCGTAGATGTTCAGATGCGAGCCGGTCAGCACGATCCCGTCATAGGACGCGAGCCCCGCCCGATCGGGCAGGTTCGCGCCCTCGTCCGTCGGAAAGGCGATGTCGCAGACGGCGTCCCGCGCGATGGCATGGATCACCTGCGCATAGGACTCCGACAGCATTTGGCCATAGGCCGCCTTGTGGGCCTCCCTTGCACCGCGCGTATTGCCCTCGACCACCAGAAACCTTAAGGCCATAACCGTCACCCGCTTCGTTGAGCGCTGGTTTATCGAAACTGTGCGCGGCGGCAAGCGTCATGAGGTCCGGCCGTCCATGAAAATCCCGCGATCGCTCGGCAAGGGACTTTGGGACAGGGCCTATCTGCTCCTGATCCTCACCGCGCTCATGTGGGGCGGCAACGCCATTGCCGGACGCCTTGCCGTCGGCCAGGTCTCGCCGATGCTGCTCACCTGCATCCGCTGGGCCATCGTGGCCGCCATCCTGGGTCCGCTCGTGGGGCGGCAGGTCATGGCCGAATGGCCGCAGATAGGAGCGCGCTGGCCCTTCTTCGTCCTCATGGGCTCGTCGGGCTTCACCGCCTTCAACGCCCTGTTCTATGCCGCAGCCTACCACACGAGCGCGATGAATCTCACGATCTTCCAGGGCGCCATCCCGGTGCTCGTGCTGATCGGCACGATCCTGTTCTTCGGCTCGCGCGTGATCCCGCTGCAGATCCTCGGCATGATCGTGACGCTCCTCGGCGTCGTCCTGGTCTCGGTGAAGGCGGATCTCGAGGTTCTCAAGGCGCTCGCGCTCAATATCGGCGATGTCTGGATGCTGATCGCCTGCGTCTTCTATGCGGGTTATACGCTGGGCCTGCGCCGTCGCCCGCCCGTATCCGGCCTCGTCTTCTTCACGGCTCTCGCCGGCGTGGCGTTTCTATCCTCGCTGCCCCTGCTCGCCATGGAAATCGCGCAAGGCGCCATGCAGTGGCCAACCTGGAAGGGATGGCTGATCCTTCTCTATATCGGCTTTTGCCCGTCGCTCATCTCGCAGATCTTCTTCATCCGCGGCGTCGAGCTGATCGGCCCGGCGCGGGCGGGATTGTTCGTCAACCTGGTGCCGGTCTTCGGCGCGCTGCTCGCCGTGCTGCTGCTCGGCGAACCCTTCGCCTTCTATCACGCGCTCGGCCTGTTCCTGGTGCTTGGCGGCATCTGGCTTGCTGAGCGGAAGTGAGAGCTGCGCTCCTCGTTCTCGGGCCTTTCCGTCATGGCCGGGTCGAGCCCGGCCATTCGCGTAGAGCCTACAGCATCGGACGTGAAAAGTGGACCTGCACGTTTGGGACCCATCCGATGCTTTCACCTTGAATGAGAGCATCGTTCGGGCGGACCCGAAGGGCCGCGTCAGCCAAAACCGGATCCACTTTTTCGCACGATGCGCTAATCCGCGAACACCACGGTCTTGCGGCCGTTGAGGAGGATGCGATCTTCCAGGTGGTCGCGCACCGCGCGGGCGAGGACGCGCCGCTCGATGTCGCGGCCCTTGCGCACCAGGTCCTCCGCGCTGTCGCGATGGGTGATCGGCTCCACATCCTGCGCGATGATCGGCCCCTCGTCGAGGTCGGACGTGACGTAATGGGCGGTCGCCCCGATCAGCTTCACGCCGCGGGCATGAGCCTGGTGGTAGGGCTTGGCGCCCTTGAAGCTCGGGAGGAACGAGTGATGGATGTTGATGCAGCGGCCCGAAAGCTTCGCCGCGAGCCCGTCGGACAGAACCTGCATGTAACGGGCGAGCACCACGAGATCGGCCTGTGAATCGCGAATGAGCGACCAGATTTTCGCCTCCTGCTCGAGCTTCGTGTCCCTCGTGACCGGCAGGTAGTGGAACGGAACGCCGCCCAGATCCACATGGCTGTAGGCCTCGACGGGATGGTTGGCGATGACGCCGACGGGCTCGAAATCGAGTTCACCGATGCGCCAGCGATAGAGCAGGTCCGCAAGGCAGTGATCGAACTTGGACACCATGAGCATGATGCGCCGGCGCTCGCCCTGATCGCGCAGGGCCCAGCCCATGCCGAAACGCTCGGCCAGCGGCGCGAAGCCCTCCTTGAGCGCCTCGATATCTGCTTGCCCGTTCACCGGGTTGAAGACGACGCGCATGAAGAAGCGGTCGGTCTGGATGTCGTCGTATTGCTGGGCATCGAGGATGTTGAGGCCCGCATCGGACAAATGCCCCGCCACGGCGGCAACGATGCCGGGACGGTTCGCGCAGGCGAGCGTCAGGACGAAGCGTTGTGACGGGGAAACGGCCATGTCTGCACCTAAACGTTTTTACGAAATGGCCGGAGAAGCGGCACCCGCTCCTCCGGACAGCGCCTTTTAGAAGCGAACCGCGCGGGCGCGCTTGACCTGCGGAATCTCTTCGATCTTGCGCAGGAGTTCTTCGGACACGGGCTCATCGACCGACACGAAACAGATCGCATCGCCGCCCGGCTTGTCGCGGCCGAGCGCGAAGGTGGCGACGTTCACGCCCGACTCGCCGAGCAGCGTTCCGAAGCGGCCGATGAAGCCGGGCTTGTCGTCGTTGCGCACATAGATCATGTGCGGCGCGAACTCGGCATCCACCGCAATGTCGCGGATCTCCGTCACGCGCGGCTTGCCGTCCTGGAAGACGGTGCCGCCGGCATGGCGGGCCATGTCGTCGGCATTCACGATGATGCGGATGAAGCTCTCGTAATCGCGCGCGGCGCTCTCGCGCTTGACCTCTTCCACGGTGATGCCGCGCTCACGGGCGACGATCGGAGCCGACACCATGTTGACGTCCTGCAGGAAGGGCCGCAGCACGCCCGTCACCGCGGCCGACGTCAGTGCGCGGGTGTTCATGTCGGCGACGGCGCCCTCGTACTCGATGCGGATGCCCTTGATTGCGGCTTCCGTGAGCTGACCGAGGAAGGAGCCGAGCTTCTCGGCGAGGGCCACGAAGGGCTTGAGACGCGGAGCTTCCTCCGCCGTGATGGAGGGGAAGTTCACGGCGTTCTGAATCGCGCCCTGGAGCAGGTAGTCGGACATCTGCTCGGCGACCTGCAGCGCCACGTTCTCCTGCGCCTCCGAGGTGGCGGCACCCAGATGCGGCGTGCAGACCACGTTGGGATGGCCGAAGAGCGGATTGGTGAGCGCGGGCTCCTCCACGAACACGTCGAAGGCCGCCCCCGCCACATGGCCGGAATCCAGAGCCGCGCGCAGGGCCGCCTCGTCGACGAGGCCGCCGCGGGCGCAATTGACGATGCGTACGCCCTTTTTCGTCTTGGCGATATTCTCGGCCGAGAGAATGTTCTTCGTCTTCTCGGTCATCGGCACGTGCAGCGTGATGATGTCGGCCCGGCGGAGCAGATCCTCAAGCTCCACCTTCTCGACGCCGAGCTCGACCGCGCGCTCCGGGGACAGGAACGGGTCGAAGGCGATGACCTTCATGCGAAGGCCGATGCCGCGGTCGGCCACGATGGAGCCGATATTGCCGCAGCCGATGACGCCCAGCACCTTGGCCGTCAGCTCGACGCCCATGAAGCGGTTCTTCTCCCACTTGCCGGCCTGGGTGGAGGCATCGGCCTGCGGGATCTGGCGCGCGAGCGCGAACATCATCGCGATCGCGTGTTCGGCGGTGGTGATGGAATTGCCGAAGGGCGTGTTCATGACGATGATGCCCTTCGCCGTGGCGGCGGGGATCTCGACATTGTCCACGCCGATGCCGGCGCGGCCGATCACCTTCAGGTTCTTCGCCTGTTCGAGGATCTTCGCCGTCACTTTCGTGGCGGACCGGATGGCAAGGCCATCGTAATTGCCGATGATGGCGGCGAGCTTCTCTTTGTCCTTGCCGAGATCGGGCTGAAAATCGACCTCGATGCCGCGATCCTTGAAGATCTGCACGGCGGCGGGAGACAAAGCGTCGGAAATGAGAACGCGGGGAGCGGGCATGGGATGAACCTCATGGCGTCATGGCCAGGCTCGTCCCGGCCATTCATATCCGCCGGGATGACAAGCTCAGTGGCCAGAAAAGTCGTGGATCCCCGGGACGGGCCCGGGGATGACGGTTCATAGAGACTTGAACGTCAGGCTGCTTTCGCGAGCTTCGCCTTTTCCTGTGCGAAGGCCCAGTCGAGCCAGGGCGTCAGGGCTTCGAGGTCGGAGCGCTCGACCGTCGCGCCGCACCAGATGCGGAGGCCGGGAGGCGCATCGCGATAGGCCCCAATATCGAGGGCCACGCCCTCCTTCTCGAGAGCCGACGTGATGCCCTTGGCGACCTGAGCCACGGCCTCGGGCCCCTTGGCGACCACGTCCGGATCGGCGACGACGAGACACACGCTGGTGTTGGAGGCGGTCGCCGGGTCCTTCGCGAGATTGGCGATCCACGGGGTCCGGGCGACCCAATCGTGAATGACCTTCGCGTTCGCGTCGGCCTTGGCGACGAGCCCGTTCAGACCGCCGATGGACTTCGCCCATTCGAGCGCGTCGATGTAATCCTCGACCGCGAGCATCGACGGAGTGTTGATGGTTTCGCCCTGGAAGATACCCTCGATGAGCTTGCCGCCCTTGGTCATGCGGAAGATCTTCGGCAGCGGCCATGCGGGCTTGTAGGTCTCGAGCCGCTCCACGGCGCGCGGCGAGAGAATGAGCATGCCGTGAGCCGCCTCGCCGCCCAGCACCTTCTGCCAGGAGAAGGTGACCACGTCGAGCTTGGCGAAGTCGAGCTTCTGCGCGAAGGCGGCCGAGGTCGCGTCACAGATCGTGAGGCCTTCCCGGTCCGCCGCGATCCAGTCGGCATTCGGCACGCGCACGCCGGAGGTGGTGCCGTTCCAGGTGAAGACCACGTCGCGATTCTTGGTATCGACCTGCGAGAGATCGGGCAGTTCGCCGTAGGACGCATTGATCACGCGAGCGTCGGCGAGCTTGAGCTGCTTGACCACATCGGTGACCCAGCCCTCTCCGAAGCTCTCCCAGGCCAGCATGTCGACGGGCCGGGCGCCCAGCATGGACCACAGAACCATCTCCACCGCACCCGTATCGGAGGCGGGCACGATGCCGATGCGATAATCGGCGGGCACTTCCAGCACCTCGCGGGTGAGGTCGATGGCGAGCTTCAGGCGCGCCTTGCCGAGCTTCGCGCGGTGCGAACGGCCCAGGGATTCGGTTTTGAGATTTTGCAGGGACCATCCGGGGCGCTTCGCGCAGGGGCCGGACGAGAAGAAGGGCGCGCGAGGACGCGCGTTGGGCAGGTCTGTCATGTTGAGTCCATCCTTACAGATGGGCGCCTCTCGGTGGGGAGAGGTGTCCCGCTGACCGGTATGATGGAACTCCAGAGGACGGTCAAGGCAATTTAGGACAGACTTCAGGACGAGCCGCCGGGCGCGTCGGACCGAGGGCTTTCGTGAAGGAGGTCCTGCTCCTCCCGCCGCATCCCGTTCATGTGCTGAATTGCAACCTCAAGCCGCAGCAAGCCAGGCCCATTCGCGTCGGACGAACCTTAGGCCGCCCGGATCGACCGGCAGTTCGTCGGCGACCGCCCTGATCCACACGCTCATAAGGATCATTTCCCAGAACAAAATCGGAACGCCGACAAGCTGGACGTTTGGCCGGAAGGCAATCCAGGTTGGACGAAGGCGGCAGATTACGAAATCGTAATACAAAACCCTGTGCTTAGTGCGTTATAGTCGGCAAGCCCGGCCTGTGATGTGTTAGGCCTCATCAAAACATTCTAAACTGAAAAAGACTTCCGAGAGTTCAAGGAGCGAGCATGCGTGTGTCCGGTCAACTCGCCGTCATCGCCTTGCTGGGGGCAGCAGGGTTTGGCGGGTGGTATGGGTATCAGAACGGATACTTGGGAAACCAGTCGACGGAACAGCAGGGCGGGCCCTCCGGAGGGCGAGGCGGCAATCGCGGCGGGCCATCGGGCCCCGCAGCCGTGGAAGTGGATACTGTCAAGACGGGGCGCATCGTGGAAACCCGCGAGGCCGTCGGAACGGTGCGCGCCTATGAATCGATTACGGTCACCGCCAAGGTCGCGGGCGTCATCGACCAGATCGGGTTCGAGGAAGGCCAGAAGGTCAAAGCGGGCGATGTGCTGGTGCAGCTCGACGCCGCCGAGCGCCAAGCCGACATCGATCAGGCCATTGCCGAGTCGAACCGTGCCGTGGCTCAGCGCAACGAGGTCGCGATCAAGCTCGAGCGTGCCCAGGCCCTCAACCGCACCGGGGCGGGAACCACCGCCCAGGTCGAGGACCTCACCGCGCAGCTGAAATCTCTCGATGGGGCCATTGCGTCGGCCCAGGCGCAGCGCAAGGGCGCCGAAGCGCGGCTGCAGGATCTCACGATCCGGGCGCCCTTCAACGGTCGCGTCGGGACGCGCTCCGTTTCGCTCGGAGCCTATGTGGCGCCCGGGACCCGGATCACGTCCCTCGACGATCTCTCCAAGGTCCGGCTCGACTTCGCCGTGCCGGAAAATCTCCTCGGCCGTCTGGAGCCCGGGCAGACGGTGACGGCCCTTTCCGCCGCCTACAAGAGCCGCACGTTCAAGGGCAAGGTGTCCACAATCGATCCCCGCGTCGATCAGGCGACCCGCACGGCCCGCCTGACGGCCGAGTTCGACAATCCGGACGAGGCCCTCAAGCCCGGCATGTTCCTGGCGGTCCGGCTCGAAGTGTCGTCCAACGACGAGGCCGTCGTGGTGCCGGAAGAGGCCATCGTCAGCGAGGGCCTGCGCCACGTGGTTTACCCGGTGAAGGACAACAAGGTGGAGCGCCGCGTCATCACCCTCGGCCAACGCCAGGGCGGCAAGGCCGAGGTTGTCGAGGGCCTGCAGGCCGGCGAGACCATCGTGATCCTCGGCGTTCAGCGCGTGCGTCCCGGGGCCGAAGTGATCGCACGCCCGCTCGGCTCGGGCTCCGGCGAGCCGCAGGGAACCCCGGCCGCCGATCGCCAGCAACCCTCGCGCTCCTCGCTGAACATGCCGCACGCCATCGGCACGGCGCAGGCGGCCGAAGCGAAGTAGATGTCTTGTTCAGGGCACCCCTCCTGTCCCCCTCGCCCGAAGGGGAGAGGTGTGCCGTCGCGTTAGTCTGATTTCACCGGAACGACCAGAACCATGCAGGTTTCCGACCTCTTCATTCGCCGTCCCGTCTTCGCCGTCGTGGTGAGTCTGCTGCTGATCGTGGGCGGCCTGTCCGCGCTCATGAACCTGCCGATCCGCGAGTATCCAAGCGTCGACCGGCCGGTCGTGTCCATCTCGACCGTCTATCGCGGCGCTTCGAACGAGGTCATCGAGAGCCGCGTGACGGAGGTGATCGAAGGCGCCGTGGCAGGCATCGAGGGCATCAAGCAGATCCGTTCTCAGAGCCGCGACGAGCGCTCCTCCGTCACGATCGAGTTCGACGTGTCGCGCGACCCCGAAGGCGCGACCTCCGACGTGCGCGACGCTGTGTTCCGCGTCGTCGGCCGCCTGCCGGACGGGGTCGACCAGCCGGTGATCCGCAAAGTGGACGACGACGCGTCGGCGATCATGTGGATCAGCGTCACCTCCTCCACCTACGATGCCCTCGAACTCAGCGACTTCCTGAAACGCGTCTATGTCGACCGTCTCTCGACCGTCCCCGGTGTCGCCAACGTCTCGCTGGCCGGAGAGCGCCGGTATTCCATGCGCATCTGGGTCGACCGCCCTGCCCTGGCGGCGCGCGGGCTGACCGTGCAGGACCTGAGTGCCGCGATCAAGCGGCAGAACGTGGAGCTTCCGGGCGGCCGCATCGAATCCTCGCAGCGCGAATTCACGGTGAAGACGGATTCCCGCCTCTCCAGCCAGCAGGATTTCGAGCATCTCATCGTCTCGAACAAGAACGGATACCTCGTGCGCCTGGGCGAGGTCGCCAAGGTCGAGGTCGGTCCGGAGGACAATCGCTTCGAGTTCTATGAAGGCGGCAAGGTCGCCATGGGTCTCGGCGTGGTGCGCCAATCGACGGCCAACACCCTCGCAGTGGCCGACGGCGTGCGCGCGGAGCTGGAGAACCTGAAATCCTCCCTCCCCCCAGGCACCACGGCGCAGATCTCCTATGACGAGAGCCAGTTCATCAGCGCCTCCATCAAAGGCGTGCTGCACACGCTGATGGAGGGCATCGGCCTCGTGGTTCTGGTGATCCTGATCTTCCTGCGCGACTGGCGCTCCACCATCGTGGCCATCGTGGCGATTCCGGTATCGATCATCGCCGCCTGCATGGTGATGGCCTACTTCAACGCCTCCATCAATGTGCTGACGCTGCTCGCCGTGGTGCTTGCCATCGGCATCGTGGTGGACGACGCCATCGTGGAGATCGAGAACGTCCACCGCCGCATCGAGGAAGGCCAGCCGCCGCTTCTGGCCTCCTTCGACGGCGCGCGCGAGATCGGCTTCGCGGTCATCGCCACCACGGCCACGCTGATGGCCGTGTTCGTGCCGCTCGCCTTCATGACCGGCAATACCGGCCAGCTCTTCCGGGAATTCGGCATCACGCTCGCGGCCGCGATCTTCTTCTCCGGTATCGTGGCGCGCACGCTCACGCCGATGATGTGCTCGAAGCTGATGGTGCCCGCCCATGGCCGCATCCAGACGATGACCGAGCCCTTCTTCACGGGCATGAACAACGTCTACCGCAAGATCCTGACGCGGGTTCTCAAGGCGCCTCTCGTCATTCTCGCGGTCGGCTTCATGGTGTGTCTCTCGGCCTACGGATTGTTCCAGACGCTGCCGAAGACCTTCGCGCCGACGGAGGATCGCGGCGCCATCATCGTGCGCATCGAAGCCCCCGAAGGCTCGAGCCTCGACTACACCCGGGAGCGCGTGAAGGAAGTCGAGAGAATCCTTCTGCCCTATCAGAAGCAGGGTGTCGTCTCGTCCATCACCAGCCAGGTGGCGCCGGGATACGCCCGCCCCTCGCCGGTCAATTCCGGATTGATCATCGTGCGCCTCGTGCCGTGGGAGCAGCGCACGATGAAGCAGCAGGATCTGGTGCAGGAGATCAACCGCAAGGTCGCGAACTTCCCCGGCGCGCGCGTCGCCCCGATCAGCCCCGGCTCGCTGGGACAGCGTGGCCCGTCGAAGCCCATTCAGTTCGTGCTGGGCGGGCCTGACTACAACACCCTGCGCGAGTGGCGCGACATCGTCATGCAGAAGGCGCAGGAAACGGGACTGTTCGTGAACATGGATTCCAACTACCGGGAATCCCAGCCTGACATCCGCGTGCAGATCGACCGGCAGCGCGCGGCAGACCTCGGCGTCTCGGTGGAGGATATCGGCAGCACGCTCGAACTGATGTTCGGCGAGCGCGAGATCTCGACATTCGTCAATCGCGGCGAGGAATACGGCGTCATCATGCGGGGCCGCGCGGAAGACCGCGCGACGCCGAACGATCTCGCCAATACCTTCGTGCGCGCCACGAACGGCGAGCTCGTTCCCCTCTCGTCCTTCGTGACGCTAACGGAATCCGCGGCCCCGCAGATGCTCAACCGCTTCGACCGGATGCGCTCGATCACCATCGATGCCAGTCTCCAGGGCAACACCTCGATCGGCGACGGCCTCGCGGTCCTTGAGCAGATCGTGCGCGACAACCTGCCGGCGGACGCGCGCATCGGCTATTCGGGACAGTCGAAGGACTTCCTCGAATCCTCGAACGCGATCTATGTCACCTTCGGCATGGCGCTACTCGTGGTGTTCCTGGTTCTGGCGGCGCAGTTCGAGAGCTGGATCAACCCCTTCATCATCATGCTGACCGTGCCGCTCGCGGTCACGGGCGGCCTGGCGGCGCTCGTGCTCACGGGGCAGTCGCTCAACATCTACAGCCAGATCGGCATGATCCTGCTCATCGGCCTGATGACCAAGAACGGCATTCTCATCGTGGAATTCGCCAATCAGCTGCGTGAGCGGGGCTTGTCCGTGTGGGATGCGGTGATCGAGGCATCCGTGCTGCGCCTTCGCCCGATCCTCATGACGTCGATCGCCATGATCGGCGGCGCCATCCCGCTCGCCTGGTCCACGGGCGCGGGCGCGGAAGCCCGCAGCGCCATCGGCACGGTCATCGTCGGCGGCGTGACCATGTCGACCCTGATGACGGTGCTCGTGGTGCCGGCGATCTATCTCCTCATCGGCGGCTACACCAAGCCCGCGACTTACGTGAGCGATATGCTCGACAAGCTGCGGGTCCAGACCGGCCAGCGCCCGCACGGCGAGGACATCCATGTCCCGCAGCCGCCAGCCCATCCGGCGGAGTGAGAGCCCCCTTCGCCACGCAAAAACCCCGGTGTTGTCACCGGGGTTTTTCTTTTCGCCGGACCTGTGCTGCCCGCCGATGAACCGTTTTCCAAAAAATCAGTCGAAGGCGTAGCGCACCCCCAGCCTCACCTCGTGCGAGGCAATGGATTCCACGTCGGCCCCTACCCCGCCGGCATAGCCGCGGGTCTTCACGTCGCCCAGGCTCAGATAGCGGTAGCCGAGGTCGAGAGTGAAGCTGTCCGAGAGATTGTAGCCGATGCCCGCCATGAGGGCCCAGGCGAAGGTCCAATCGCCGCCACCGGAGAGATGCTCCTGAGTGACCGCCCCGAGAGCATCCGTCGTCGTGCGGGTATAGTGACCGAACACATTGTACGCCACGCCGAGGCCCGCGCCCACATAGGGCGTGAAGTCGCGATAGGTGCCGACATCGACATAGACGTTGAGCATGGCGGTCGAAGACTGGAAGCGTCCTCTGTCGAACACCGATCCTGTCGTGAAACCGGCATCCGTCGGGAGGCCCGTGAAGCGCGAGGATAAGCGGTGATCCACAGTCACGTCGGCGCGAAACAGAGGGCTGAAGCGGTAACCGATGCCGGCGCCGAGAACGGCGGTGTCTCCGACACCTTCGCGGGCCATTCTGCCTGCGATGAGACCCGATGTGTCATCGGCCTCCGGGCGCGTGAAACGGGTGTAGCCTACGTCGCCGCGCAAATACCAGTTCTCGGTGGACTCGACGAGGACGGGAACGGGGGGCAGCATCCCGCGGGAGAGGTCGGCCGCGAAGGTCCCCGACGCGGTCATGCCGATCAGGCCAGCGAGAACCGTGGTCTTGATGATGCTCATGGGTACGCTTCGTCACTCAACAGGCACAGGCCGCCGAGATCTTCGACGGATCTGTTAGAACGTAGCCCTGCCTCGTGAAGAGAGCGTTAAGCTTAATTCTTAGCTCTGCCGACACAATTTTTCAGGACAAGTCCGTGGTGGCGGTCCATCCCTGCTGCAAGTCGGAAGCAACCGACCAGGGAGCGACAAAAGAAAAGGCATGGATGCCCGCATCCATGCCTGACCGGTTCAGAAATGTGGCTTTCGCTCTCAGGCGGCGACCTGGGAGGCGGCCCGGGTCACGGCGTCCACCACGTCGTCCACGACCTGGGTCACGAGATCCGCATTGTCGCCCTCGCCCATCACGCGAATCACCGGCTCCGTACCGGAGGGGCGGATGACGAGGCGGCCGGAGGCTCCGAGCCGCTCGCGGCCGGACTCGATGGCCTTGATCACGGAGGCATCCTGCAAAGGCGCGCCGGACTTGTAGCGCACGTTCTTGAGAATCTGCGGAAGCGGCTCGAAGCAGTGGCAGACCTCGGAAACGGTTCTGCCCATGTTCTTGACCACGGCGAGCAGCTGAAGCGCTGCGACGAGTCCGTCGCCGGTGGTCGTGTAATCCGACATGATGATGTGGCCGGATTGCTCACCGCCGAGATTGTAGCCGTGAGCGCGCATGTGTTCGAGCACGTAGCGGTCACCCACGGCGGTGCGCACGAGGTTGAGGTCGAGCCCGTTCAGGTAGCGCTCCAGGCCCAGATTGGACATGATCGTCGCAACGATCCCCGGCTGCGCGAGGCGCCCGTCCTCCTTCCAGGACCGGGCGACGACGGCCATGAGCTGGTCGCCGTCGACCTTCTGGCCCTTCTCGTCCACGATAAGGACGCGATCCGCGTCGCCGTCGAGCGCGATCCCCACATCGGCGCGCAGCTCGCGCACCTTATGGACCAGGGCTTCGGGGGCGGTCGAGCCGACCTCGTGATTGATGTTGAAGCCGTTGGGCTCCACGCCGATGCTCACGACCTCGGCGCCGAGCTCCCACAGGGTTTCGGGCGCGACCTTATAGGCTGCCCCGTTGGCGCAATCGACGACGACCCGCATGCCCTCCAGGTCGACCTGGCGCGGCAGGGTGCGCTTGGCGAATTCGATATAGCGGGCATGGATGCTCTCCGGGCGCTTGGCGCGTCCCAGGGCGGCGGAGCCTGCGAGCTGCGTCGTCAGGTCCGAATCGATGAGAGCCTCGATCCGCTTTTCGAGATCATCGTTGAGCTTGAAGCCGTCTGGGCCAAAGAGCTTGATTCCGTTGTCCTCGTACGGATTGTGCGAGGCGGAGATCATGACGCCGAGATCGCAGCGCATGGAACGCGTGAGCATGGCCACCGCCGGCGTCGGCATGGGCCCCAGGACCAGCACGTCCATCCCCACGGAGGTGAAACCCGCCACCAGGGCATTCTCGATCATGTAGCCGGACAGGCGCGTGTCCTTGCCGATGACGACCCGATGACGGTAATCGCCGGTCTGGCTGAACATAAGGCCCGCCGCCTGGCCCACCCGCAGGGCCAGATCGGGCGTGATGATCCCATTGGCCCGCCCCCGAATGCCATCGGTCCCAAAGTACTTCCGCATGGGCTTAGTCTCCGCATTTCGTTTCGCGGCTGTGCGCTTTGTATTTTTCAAAGCACCCCCCTCCAATCCGGGTCAAGACTTCGCCCTGCCAAGCCTCATCACAAGTGATGAGCAATTGTTACAAGAGGGAATGATCCTCTTGTCGGATTGAAAGTAGAAGGGTCAGGTAAACAAAAAAGAACGCTCGCCGTAAGGCGAGCGTTCTAGGTAATACGCAAGGGCCAGCTTCGGCTAGGCCCGGGTTCAGTTAGGCCTGGGGCTGAGGCTCCATGCCCCCGTCGTTTTCTCTGGGGCGGCCGGTGCGGGTCGAGGGCACGGCCGAGCCGCGCGCCGGGGCGGCGCTGTCGCCGCCGGCATCGCGCACCGGCGGCTGCCCGTCGAGCAGGTTGCGGATCTCCTCGCCGGTCAAGGTCTCGTACTCCAACAGCCCGCGCGCCAGCGCCTCGAGATCCTGCTGCTTCTCGGTCAAAATCGTGCGCGCATCGTTGAGCCCGGTCTCGACCAGACGCCGCACCTCCGAGTCGATCTTCTGCGCGGTCGCCTCCGACACGTTCTGCTGGCGCCCCATCTGCATGCCCAGAAACACCTCGTCCTGGTTCTCGCCATAGGCCACCGTGCCCAGCTCCGGCGAAAACCCCCACTTGGTCACCATCATCCGGGCCAGCCGCGTCGCCTGCTCGATGTCCGACTGCGCCCCCGAGGTCACCTTCTCCTTGCCGAAGATCATCTCCTCGGCAATCCGCCCGCCCATCATGATCGCCAGCCGCGAGGTCATCTGCTCGAAGCTCATCGACAGCTTGTCGCGCTCAGGCAGCTGCATCACCATGCCCAGGGCCCGCCCGCGCGGAATGATCGTCGCCTTGTGCACCGGGTCGGTCGCCGGCACGTTCAGCGCCACGATCGCATGCCCGGCCTCGTGATAGGCGGTCAGCCGCTTCTCGTCGTCGGTCATCACCAGGGTGCGCCGCTCGGCCCCCATCATCACCTTGTCCTTGGCGTCCTCGAACTCGCGCATCGTCACGATGCGCTTGCCGCGCCGCGCCGCCAGCAGCGCCGCCTCGTTGACCAGGTTCATCAGATCGGCGCCGGAAAACCCCGGCGTGCCGCGCGCGATCACCTTCAGGTCGACGTCGGGCGCCAGCGGCACCTTGCGCACATGCACCCGCAGGATCTTCTCGCGCCCGGTCACGTCCGGGTTGGGCACCACGATCTGGCGGTCGAAGCGGCCCGGCCGCAGCAGCGCCGGATCGAGCACGTCGGGCCGGTTGGTGGCCGCGATGATGATGACGCCCTCGTTGGCCTCGAACCCGTCCATCTCGACCAGCAGCTGGTTGAGGGTCTGCTCGCGCTCGTCGTTGCCGCCGCCCAGGCCGGCGCCGCGATGGCGCCCGACCGCGTCGATCTCGTCGATGAAGATGATGCACGGCGCGTTCTTCTTGGCCTGCTCGAACATGTCGCGCACCCGGCTCGCGCCGACGCCGACGAACATCTCGACGAAATCCGAGCCCGAGATCGTGAAGAACGGCACATTGGCCTCGCCCGCCACCGCGCGCGCCGTCAGGGTCTTGCCAGTGCCGGGCGGGCCGACCAGCAGCACGCCGCGCGGAATCCGCCCGCCCAGACGCTGGAACTTCTGCGGATCGCGCAGAAACTCCACCACCTCCTGCAGGTCCTCCTTGGCCTCGTCGATCCCCGCCACGTCGTCAAACGTCACCCGCCCATGCGCCTCCGTCAGCAGCTTCGCCTTCGACTTGCCGAAGCCCATGGCGCGGCCGGCGCCGTTCTGCATCTGGCGCGACAGGAAGACCCACGCTCCGATGAAAAGCGCGATGGGCAAGATGTTCATCAGGACGGCGATGAACCAGGGGGTCGAATCGGATTGCGGACGAGCCGTGATCTGCACGCCCTTCTGCTGCAGCTTCGAGACCAGAGTGGGATCGTTCGGCGCATAGGACGAGAACGTACGGCCATCGTTATAGGTGCCGCTGATCTCCGGGCCGGAGATGATGACGCTCGTGATGCGCCCCGCATCGGCATCGTTCAGAAGCTGGCTATAGGCGATGTCGCTGCCGCCGCCCCGATGGCCCGGGCTCTGGAAAAGGGTGACGAGCGCCAGCACCAGCAGGAAAATGACAACCCACAAGGCGAAGTTGCGGAAATTTGAATTCATCGGATCAGGTTCTGCCCCAGAGGGAGATGAAGCATGGAAAAGACACAAAATCCCCCATGCGGCTAAACTCAATGTAGGCACACCGTTCTCCCTTGCCAAGGGAATGCGGCGCGCATACGGCATCATCCGTAGCTCTTGGCTAAGAGAATTGGCTAACGGCCCCGTGAACGGGGCGGTTCCGGCCTCAGACTCAAGCGTCCCGTCTGGTCGAGGCGAAGGAGGGCCCCCGCGAGCGTGAAGCGCAGCCCCTCCTCGGCCAGGATCGCGGCCCGCAGACGCTCCAGGCCGGTTTCGAGACGCTGCAGGCGGCAGTTCTCGAGCCCGATCCGGCTTAAGGACAGCTCCAGAATCCGCAGGCCGATCTCGAACGGCTCCTCAGCAAGGCATGATGCCCGGAAGGACAATGCGCCCTCTGCGCCCTCGCCCGCGACCGGATCCGCGGTCTCCAGCGCCTGGCGAGCCTTGATGTCCAGGGCCTCGTCCGCCTGACCCGCCCGCCGCGCCAGAAGCGCCAGCCGGTCGGCCGTCAGCCCCTCCCCGGCCAGAAGCGGCAGCAGCTTGCGCCAGCGCACCCGGGCAAAGCGCTCGTCCGCATTGGACGGATCGGTCACGAATCGCCAGCCATTCCGCCGGCAGAGATCGAGCAAAGCCGCCTTGGGGTGATCGAGAAGCGGCCTCGCGTGGACGATCCCGTCCAGGTCCCGCTCCCGGCGCATGCCCTTGAGGCCTTTCAGGCCGGACCCCCTGGCGAGGCGCATGAGGATCGTCTCGGCTTGGTCGTCCAGGGTATGGGCGGTGACGAGATGGGACGCGCCCGCCGCGCGGGCCTGCCGGACGAGCAGGCGGTAGCGCGCCTCGCGTGCTTCCTCCTGCAGGCCGGTTCGCGGCTTCTCGCCCGCCCAGACGAGGGTGCGATGGGGGAAACCCAAGGCCGCCGCCTCCCGGCCTACGAAGGCGGCCTCCTCGGCGGCTGCGGGCCGCAGGCCGTGATCGACAGTGGCGATGAGGACGGGAGGGCGCCGCTCGGAGCCCCAGAGGGCGAGCAGATGCATCATGGCCACGGAATCGGGGCCGCCGGAAACGGCCGCCAGGATCCCCGTGGCGTGGCTTAAATTCGAAAAGAGAAGCTCCGGATCGTCCATCGGGAGCAGATCGTCAGGCGCAGGAGCGGCCACGGTTCGGGTGCTCGACTGGTCGGCCTGAATCAGGTGCACTTGTTGCGCTTCTGCTCGCGGTCGGAGCCCTGGCGCACATTGGCGGAGGCCTGCGGGTACTTGCGGTCGAGCTCGGCGAAAACGGCGCAGGCCCGGTCCCGGGCGCCCAGCCCGTTGAGGGCCATGCCGAGGCGAAGCAGCGAATCAGGAGCCTTGGCGGCACTCGGATGATCCGCGGAAACGCTCAGAAACTGCTCGGCGGCCTCCCGATAGCGGCCACGCTGCAAATAGGTTTCGCCGAGCCAGAACGTGGCCTCCGGCACCAATCCGTCGCGCGGGTTTGATTGAAGGAAGCGGCGAAAGCCCATCTCGGCTTGGTCGTAGTCCTTCTGTGCAAAGGAGGCATAGGCCACATCGAAATCGGCCCGGGGATCCCCTGTGCTGGTTGCCGCCACGCTTGGGCCGGGCCGTCCTGGAAGAGCGCCCTGAGGCAGAGGCATCCCGCTGCCGATCGCACCGCCGGGCGCCGTCTGGTCCTCCTCCTCGATCAGATCGCCGATCCCGGCGAATTGCTCGCCCTGCCCGCCCATCTCAGTGCCGGCCAGGGGCGCGGAGGGGGGCGTGGCGCCCAGCGGGCGGGGAGCGCCCGGGGCATAGGGATCCTGCGACGGATCGAACACGTCGCTGCGCCGCTGGGGCGTCGTCTGCGGCTGGGCCTGCGGCTGCGCCGGGCGAGGTGCCGGCGCTGCCGAGGGCGAGGCCTTGGAGCCGCCGCGGCCGCCGCTCTCCTGGAAGCGGAACTCCACATCCTCCTGGAACTTCCGCAGCTGATCCTTCAGCTGGCGGTTCTCGTATTGGAGCTGCTCGAGCTGGCCGGACATCTGGCGCATCTGGTTCTCGAGCCGGTTGATGCGCACGATGGCATCGGCCGCGTCCTGCGCGGCGGCAGGACCTGCCGAGGCCAGAGGACCTGCCGAGGCCAGAGCCAGAGCGAAAAAGACAAGGATTCGTCGTAACATGCTGGATACCGTATGGGGTCGGATGCGAGGAGTCCCGATAACACAAAAGCGCCGCCACGGCGATAATGTGGCGGCGCTCTGCTGTTTCACAACCTGCCCCGAGGGCTTACGAGCTGGCGCCGCCGAGCACGGTGACCGCGCGGCGGTTCTGCGACCAACAGGAGATGTCGTTGCAGACCGCCACCGGACGCTCCTTACCGTAGGACACGGTGCGGAAGCGGTTGCTGGGGATGCCGCGGGAGATCAGATAGTCGCGCACAGTCTGAGCGCGGCGGGCGGACAGCGAGAAGTTGTACTCGCGGGTGCCGCGCTCGTCCGCATGGCCTTCAACGATGAAGGCGTAGTTCGGATAACGCTGCAGCCACTGGGCCTGCTTGTCGAGGGTCGCGACGGCGGTAGGGGTGAGATCGGTCGAATCGGTCTCGAAGAAGACGCGATCGCCGACATTCACGACGAAATCCTGGGCGCTACCGGGGGTCGCGGCACCACCGGCGCCGAAGCCGCCGGATCCATCGGCCATGCCATCTTTATTGGAAGAACAGGCCGCTGCCCCAAGGGCGAGGACGACGGCGGCGGCGAATTTGACGGCGCGCAGCGACATCATTGGCAATACTCCTTACACACGTTTGCCGAACGTTGTGTCTTTCATATCGGGCGGATGGTTAAGGGAGGGTTCCGTCAACCTTAAGGGAGACAGCCGGGAATTAAGGTGAATTATGGCCAAGTTGTGGAACTTGCGCTTAAGGTTAACAGATCGTGAAGGTTGACCCGGATCTCCCTGGAGGGCTCGTGAGCCGAATGCCGATCTTGTGCGTTGAAAGGTCATGCATCTCGTGACGAACCAGCCCGGTCTGTCGGCTCAACCCTATCGCACTGCCCTGGACGAACTCCGCATGGAGCGCGCCTTCTCGCGGATCGCGGACAGCGACCTGCGCCACGGCAACGCGGTCAGGCTGCTCAGGAACTCCAAGGAGAACTATCCGGCCTGGCTGGATGCGATCGGGTCGGCTCAGGCCGTGATTCATTTCGAAAACTTCATCATTGCGGACGACGCAACGGGCCGCCTGTTCGCGGAGGCCCTCATGGAACGGGCCCGCGCAGGCGTGAAGGTCCGTGTTCTCTACGATTGGCTCGGATCGTCCTTTCGCGCCCTCCCGGCCTTCTGGCGGCGGCTGCGCGAAGCCGGTGTGGAGGCCCGGGTCTTCAACCCGCCCCGCCTGACGGATCCGTTCTGGATCCGGCGCAACCACCGCAAGCTGATCACGGTTGACGGCCGGATCGGCTTCGTGTCGGGCCTGTGCATCTCCGACAGCTGGGAAGGCGGCAAGGAGGCCGAGCCCTGGCGCGACACCGGGATTTCCGTGGAAGGCCCGATGGTGGCCGATCTCGACGCGGCCTTTGCCGAGAGCTGGGTGCTCGCGGGCATGCGGGCCATTCCGAAATCCGACCTGCCCCGGGCCGACGCGATTCCCCATGCGGGCGCCGTGGCCGCGCGGCTCATCAGCGGCGAGCCCGGCATGTTCCGCACCTATCGCGTCGACCAGTTCATCGCCGCCACGGCCCAGCGCAATCTCTGGCTCACCGACGCCTATTTCGTCGCCACCACCTCCTATGTGCAGGCCCTTGGCGAGGCGGCCCGCGACGGCGTCGACGTGCGCCTGCTCGTGCCGGGCTCGAGCGACGTGCCTGCCCTGCAGCCGATCGTGCGCGCGGGCTACCGCTCCCTCATCGAGGCGGGCATCCGGGTCTTCGAGTGGAACGGCTCGATGCTGCACGCCAAGACCGCCGTGGTGGACGGGCGCTGGGCCCGGGTGGGCTCCACCAATCTCAACCTCGCGAGCTGGGCGACGAACTGGGAACTCGACGTCATCGTCGAAGATGCCGACTTCGCAGGCCAGATGGAGGCCATGTATCTGGAGGACCTCGCCAACGCCACCGAGATCGTTCCAGGCTCGTATTCCCGTCGCAGGCGCGCACGCAACATGCGCTCCAGACGGAGCCCCCGCTTCAAGCGAGGCGGCGTACGCAGGCTCGCCGCCGGCGCCCTCGCCCTTTCGAGCAGCATCGGCAAGGCCATGGGGTCGCGCTCGCTCACCGCCACGGAAACCAGCAGCATCGCGATCATCGGCTGCGCGCTCCTGGCGCTGGCCGTGGCCATCACGGTCTTCCCGGTCGTGATCATCGCGCCCATCGTGATCGGCCTCATCTGGTTCGGCCTTGCGCTCCTGATTCGCTCCCTGCACCTGAAGCGCCGCGTGCGCCTGAGGCGGCGCAAGCTCGCAATCCGCAGGCGATTGAGTAAAATCAAGGACGAGGCTGCCTCTGCCGGGGAATGACGGAAACCGACCGCCAAGCTCGGCATTGATAGGATACCTCCCTTTGAGGAGGCCTGATCGAAGGAGACGACGATGGCGACCGGAACCTCCAGCTCACCTTCCTATGACCCGCTCTACCGTGCCGAATCCATGAGCGCGCTGCTCGCGCGCAACTGGTGGGCGGTGGCGCTGCGCGGCGTCTTTGCCGTCATCTTCGCGCTGATCGCCTTTTTCTGGCCGGGCGCGACGCTCCTGTCCTTCGTCCTGTTCTTCTCGGCCTATATGCTGGTCGACGGCGTGTTCGGCATCGTGTCGGGCATTCGCGCGGCCTCCCGCAACGAGCGCTGGGGCTTGCTGATTCTGGAAGGCATCCTCGACATCGTCGTCGGCGCCGTCGCCTTCCTGATGCCCGGCCTGACCGTGGTGTTCTTCGTCGCCCTGCTCGCCGTCTGGTCCCTGATCACCGGCATCCTGATGGTCGTTGCCGCCTTCAAGCTGGATCCGGCCTTCGGGCGCGGCTGGCTGATCTTCAGCGGTCTCGTGTCGGTTCTGTTCGGCGTGGCGCTTCTGGTCGCTCCTCTCGTCGGCGCAGTGGTCCTGACCTGGTGGCTCGGGGCCTATGCCCTGGTCTTCGGCATCGCGCTCATCGTCCTCGCCTTCAGGCTGCGCAGCAGGAAGGACGATCTGACCGGGGGCACGCCGCTGCGCGCCTGAGCGAATGAGAAAGGGGCGCCGGAGCGCCCCTTGTTCCTCGTTCTCATTGACGGGTCTCGCTGAGCAGCGGAGACCAGGTCGGGTCCGACGCGAAGGACGGCGTCGGCACGGGCTGCTCCACGCGACCGGTGATGTCCACCATGTAGAGCTTACCGCCCGACTGGCCGCCCGGATCGCGGAAGAACATGATGTACTGGCCGTTGGGAGCCCAGACGGGGCTCTCGTTGTGGAAGCCTTCCGTCAGGATGCGCTCGCCCGAACCGTCGGGCTTCATGATGCCGATGGCGAAGCCGCCGGAATGCTGCTTGGTGAAGGCGATGTAGTCGCCGCGCGGGGACCAGGCCGGCTGCGAATAGGAACCGTCGCCGAAGGAGATGCGGCGCTGGTTGGAACCGTCGACCCCCATCACGTAGAGCTGCTGCTTGCCGCCACGGTCGCTCTCGAACACGATCTGCGACCCGTCCGGAGAAAACGAGGGCGAGGTATCGATGGCGCCGGTCGAGGTGAGGCGCGTGGTCGCCTGCGAACCGAGATTCATCATGTAGATATTCGCATTGCCGCCCTGCTGCAGGCTCATGACGATGCGCTGCCCATCCGGCGCGAAGCGCGGGCTGGAGGTCATGTCGGGGAAGTTGCCGACGATCTGGCGTGACCCGGTTTCCAGGTTGATCACCTGCACGCGCGGCTGCTGGCCCTCGGCCTGCGACATATAGGCGATTTCCTGGCTCACCGGCGAGTAGCGCGGCGACACGACGGTGTTCTCGCCCTGCGTCAGGTAGCGCACATTGGCGCCGTCCTGATCCATGATGGCCAGACGCTTGTGCCGGTTCTCCTTCGGACCGGATTCCTCGACGAAGACGACGCGCGTATCGAAGAAGCCGCCGAAGCCCGTGATCTTCGTATAGACCGCATCGGAAATGATGTGGCCGACGCGGCGCCAGAAATTGGCGTCGGTCACATATTGCTGACCGGTGAGCTGCTGTCCGGAATCGATGTCCCAGAGGCGGAACTCGGCCCGCAGCCGGCCCGACGGATCGCGCGAGACACGGCCCGTCACGAGAGCTTGGGCGCCTGCCATCTTCCATGCGTCGAAGCGCGGAGCCGCATCGAAGGACGGGCGCTCCGGAAAGCGCGACCTGTCGAGCGCCACGAAATAGCCTGAACGCTGCAGGTTGTTGGAGATGATGCCGGAGACGCGCTGGCCGAGGTCCCCCTCGCCCGAGAAATCGGCGACGGCGATCGGCATGGGCTGGAACTGGCCGCCGGGACCGACCCGGAATGTGAGCTGCGCCTGGGCCGCAGGCGCGAGCGCCGCCATCGGGACGATGATGGAAAGGACGAGGAGAAGACGGGAGACGAGGCGATTGATCATGATGTCGTGTCTCAAGCGTAATGGGCTTAAAGATCAGGAAAGGTCGAACTGGACGTTGAGAACTTTCCAGTCCGAATAGAACTGCATGTACTGGGCAGGCACGCGGTAGGGGGCGCAGCGGCGTACGGCGCGCAAGGCGGCACTCGCGACGGCCTGGTCCGTGCTGCTGCTGCCTGCGCGAAGAACGGTCGGCTCGCTCGCCAGCGAACCGTCCTGATTGAGACGGATATCGAGCATCGGCGGCGTTCCGTCGCTTCCCGACGCGCTGATCGGTGCGGTGTAGCAGCGCTGGATCTGCTCCTGCAGGATACCCATGAGCGCGTCGCGCTGACTCGGATTGAGCTTCGCGGCCGTCCCGGTCGCCGTGCCGAGAGACGCGGTCTTCTGAACCTCCGCCCCGGTGGCTCCGCTGGATTGGCTCTTCTGTTTGTTGTCGAGGAACTGCTTGAGATCGCCCATGTCGAGCTTCTTGGCGACCTGCGCTTCCTTGCGCGCCTTCGCTTCCGCCTCGGCCTTGGCTTTCGCCTCCGCGACCTTCTTCGCCTCGGCCTCAGCCTTGGCCTTCGCTTCGGCTTCGGCCTTCGCCTTGGCTTTTGCCTCGGCGACGCGTTTGGCCTCCGCTTCGGCCTCGGCTTTCGCCTTGGCCTCGGCGCGCGCCTTGGCTTCCGCCTCCGCCTTCGCCTGCTCGCTCTTGGCTTTCTCGATGGCCTCGGCCTCGGCCTTCTCGGCCGCTTTCTTCTCCGCCTCCGCCTTGGCCTGCGCGGCCTTCTGCTCTGCTGCCTTGGCGGCAGCCGCCGCTGCCGCGGCGGCCTCCTCGTCGGCGACCTTCATGTCTTCGGGGCGCTTCGGAGGCGCGGGCGTATCGAGCTTCTCCTCGCCGGGAGCGCGCTGCTCGGTCTTGTCCGCGATGCGATCGGCGCGGGGCTTCGGCGTGGGCTGCACCGACTTGGCATCCGTCTCGCCCTTGGTGATCTGCGAGAACTGGTTGTCGGTGATGACTTCGACCGGGATGCCTTCCTGCGCTTCGGGAAATTCGGTGGCGTAGGGCAATCCGATCAGGGCGGCCGTCAGCAGCGCCACGTGGACGCCGCCGGAAACCCAGAAGCCCGGCTCGGAGGTGTTGAATTTCAGCTTCAACGCCACGTCGTTCTGCCCCTTGCGCTCGATCCGCCTAGTTCTGTTCCGTTGCCGTCACCAGCGCGACCCGCTTGTAGCCAGCGGTTGTCACGATGGCCATGACCTGGGCGACACGCCCGTAATCGACCTTCTTGTCGCCGCGCACGAAGATGCGCTCGTCGAAGCCCGCCTTTGACACCTCGGCGAGCTTGCCCACGATGGCCTCGTCCGTGAGCTCGACCTCGCCCAAGAACACCTGCCCTGTCGCCTTGATGGAGAGCGCCACGGGCTTGGCGTCGGAATTGAGGGGCGCCGCCTTCGTTTCCGGCAGATCGATCGGCACGCCGGCGGTCATCATCGGGGCCGCCACCATGAAGATGATGAGCAGCACCAGCATGACGTCGATGAACGGCGTCATGTTGATCTCGTTGATCGCGCCACCGCGCTTCGCCCGCCTTCGGCGGCGTCCGCCCGCTCCGCCTGCTGCCATCATGGCCATTGCTCACAACCCTCCTCAAGCCGCGCGCGACGAGGAGAGACGCTCGTCGATCTGGCGCGACAGGATGGCCGAGAACTCGTCGGCGAAGCCTTCGAGACGCGACTGCAGCTTGCTGACTTCCGACTGGAGCTTGTTGTAGGCGAGCACCGCCGGAATGGCTGCGAAAAGGCCGATCGCGGTGGCGAACAGCGCCTCCGCGATGCCCGGAGCCACGACCGCGAGGCTCGTGTTCTTCGAGGCGGCGATGGACGTGAAGGAGTTCATGATGCCGACGACCGTGCCGAAGAGGCCGATATAGGGGCCTGCCGAGCCGATGGAGGCCAGGATCATGAGGCGGGAATCGAGACGCTCCACCTCGCGCTGGATGGTGACGTCGAGAACCTTGTCGATGCGCTGGGAGAGGCTCTGGAACGAGCGGGCCGAACCCTCGAAGGAGCGCTTCCACTCGCGCATGGCGGCGACGAAGACGGCGGCGAGCCCGGTCGCCGGGCGGTTCTGAAGCGAGCGGAACAGCTCCTCCAGGGACTGGCCGGACCAGAACACGTCCTCGAAGCGGTTCATGGCCCGCTTCGTGCGGGCGTAGAGCAGGGTCTTGTCGATGATGATGGCCCAGCACCACACGGAGGCCGCGAGCAGCCCCATCATCACGAGCTTGACGATGAAATGCGCCTGCCAGAACAGGCTAAAAAAGGACAGGTCGTGCACCACAGGAGCAGCCTGGGCCACATCAGCCGGATTCATAAGTCTCGTCCTCGCTCTTCGAGCAGCCTTGGGAGGAGCCCAGGGCCCACCGCAGTCGGGTCTAGGAAAATCTTGTTGTGTTACCCTGCTCGTTCGCCCGTGAATCTGTCGAAAATAAGGGCGCGGACTCGCAGGCAACCAATGACCTCCCCAGTGTGATCTTTTAGGCACCCGGTGTGGTTAAGGCTTGGTTTAGACGAGGCTAAACAGCTCTGGAATCAGCCGTATAGCCAAGCTGCGCCGGGGCTGCCATGCGCTGAGGGCAGAGCCAAGCCCCCTCCCCTTGCGGCATGCTGATTCATCCCCGAAGCGGCGAGTCTCAGGATCAGATGTCCTGTCCTGCCGAGACTGGGCCTGCCGAGACCTGGCCTGCCGAGAGCGCCGCGCGAAGATTGTCCGGGATGCGCACGGCGCGGCCGTCGCGGACGGCCGCGACCACGACATCCGCACGAACGAGCACGTCCTCGCCCCGGAGCACCTCCTGTGCGAGCGTCATGGAGGCGCCGCGCATCTCCTTGGGCTTCGTCACCACGGTGAGCACGTCGTCCATCAAGGCCGCGCCGAGAAAATCGATGGTCATCTTGCGGACCACGAAAGCGAGCCCCCCCATCTCCGCATGGAGGTCGGACTGCGCCACCTCGACCGCGCGCAGGATCTCCGTGCGTCCGCGCTCCAGGAAGCGCAGGTAGCTCGCGTGATACACGCGGGCGGAAAAGTCCGTATCCTCGTAATAGACGCGCACCGGCAGGACATGTGCGCCGTCCTGCATCCGGCCTGAGAGATGGGGCCAGGAATGACCTGCCTCACTCATCCCCGTCTCCGTTGAACAGGCCGAACTGCGCTGCGGTCTCGCGGGTGGGCTCGGAGATGCCGAGATGCCGGAAGGCATGGGGCGTGAGGATGCGGCCGCGCGGCGTGCGCTGCACGAAGCCTTTCTGGATGAGATAGGGCTCGATGATGTCCTCGATCGCGTCGCGCGGCTCGGAGAGGGCCGCCGCGATCGTCTCGATGCCGACCGGGCCGCCGCCGAAGGAACCGGCGATCATGGTGAGGTATTTGCGGTCCATCAGGTCGAGACCGATGGGATCCACGTCGAGCAGACGCAGCGACCGGTCCGCCAGATCGCGGGAGACGATCTGCACGCCCTCCACGATGGCGAAGTCGCGCACGCGGCGCAGGAGACGGCCCGCGATGCGCGGGGTGCCGCGCGCGCGGCGGGCGATCTCGTTCGCGCCCTCCTCGCTTATGTTGAGGCCGAGCACGCGCGCGCCGCGCCGCACGATGAGCTCCAGCTCCTCGACGGTGTAGAATTCGAGGCGGATCGGGATGCCGAAACGGTCGCGCAGCGGCGTGGTGAGCAGACCCGCGCGGGTCGTGGCGCCGACGAGGGTAAATTTCGGCAGCTCGATCTTCACCGAGCGCGCGGCGGGGCCTTCGCCGATGATCAGGTCAAGCTGGTAATCCTCCATGGCGGGATAGAGGATTTCCTCCACGGCAGGATTGAGGCGGTGAATCTCGTCGATGAAGAGCACGTCGCGCTCTTCCAGGTTGGTGAGCTGAGCGGCCAAGTCCCCTGCCTTGGCGATGACGGGGCCCGAGGTCGAGCGGAAGTTCACGCCGAGCTCGCGCGCGACGATCTGCGCCAGCGTGGTCTTGCCGAGGCCGGGCGGGCCGACGAAGAGCACGTGGTCGAGCGCATCGCCCCGGGCCTTGGCGGCGTTGATGAAGACCTGGAGGTTGGAGCGCGCGGCGGCCTGGCCCGTGAAGTCGGACAGCGACAGCGGCCGGATCGACGCATCGACATCGTCCTCGCGCTTCTCGGGGCTGAGCAGGCGGCGTGAATCGGTCAAGGAGACTTACCTTCCAAAGGCTTCATATAGGCGCTGGAACCCTAATACGCCATTCTTAACGAGATCAAAACAGGAACGTGGCTAGGCTCCGACTCGGCCTATCGCGCCAGCTCCCGCAATCCCAGCCGAATCAGCGTCTTCGCCTCGGCCTCCTCGCCGGCCTGCTTCATGGCGGCGGCGACAGCGGCGGAGGCCTGGACCTGCGGGTAGCCGAGATTGACCAGGGCCGAGATGGCGTCCGCCACCGGAGCGGGCGCGCTCTGGTCCTCCACCGCGCCGGTGAGGCGGATGAGGGCCGGATCGACGGCCCCGAAGGCGGGAGCCTTGTCCTTGAGTTCGGAGATGATGCGCCCCGCGAGCTTCGGGCCGACGCCGGGGCTTCTGGCCACCGAGGCCTTGTCGCCGGTGGCGATGGCCGTCGCGAGGCCGCCGGGATCGAGCACGGACAGGATGCCGAGCGCCACCCTGGAGCCGACCCCCTGGACGCTCTGGAGCAGGCGGAACCATTCGCGCTCGGAATCCGACCTGAAACCGAAGAGGCGGATCATGTCCTCGCGGACCATGGTCTCGATCGAGAGGGTCGCCGCCTCGCCGGTGGGCGGCAGATTCTGGAGCGTGCGGGATGAGCAATGGACCACATAGCCAACCCCATGCACGTCGAGGATCACGAAATCCTCGCCGTAGGAATCCACCACGCCTTTGAGTTTGCCGATCACGTTCTCATCCCTCCTGGGTCATCCCCGCGAGGGCGGGGACCCATCCAAGCGACGGCGCCCGCTGGAGCCGACGGGTTTGTATGGCCTCCGGATCCGGCTTACGCCGCCCGGAAGGACAGTGCTGCTCTGTAACATCTTATAGGCTGGCCACCAAAGCCCGCGCTTTCCGGTGATGGGCATGAGCGATCGCGATGGCGAGCGCGTCAGCGGCGTCGGCCTTCTTGAACTCGGCCTTGGGCAGCAGGATCTTCACCATGGCCTGCACCTGATCCTTCTCGGCATGACCCACGCCGACGACGGTCTTCTTCACCTGGTTCGCGCCATATTCCGCCACGGGCAGGTTGTGCAGGGCCGGCACCAGGAGCGACATGGCGCGGGCCTGACCGAGCTTGAGGGTCGCCTGGGCGTCCTTGTTCACGAAGGTTTCCTCGACCGCGACCTCGTCGGGGGTCCAGGTCCGGATCACGTCCGTGATGCGGTCATGGAGCTGCTTGAGGCGCAGCGCAAGGTCGAGGTCCCCGTCGGAAGTCACGACTCCGCAGGCCACATAGGAGAGCTTCGTTCCCTCGATGGTGATGACGCCCCAGCCCGTATTGCGCAGGCCGGGATCGAGGCCGAGGATCCGGACACGTTCGGTCACACTATCATCTCCACCGTCATGGCCGCACCCGTTGCGGCCATCCACGTCTTCTAGCGCATCGTGCGAAAAAGTGGCCCCGGTTTTTCGCACGATGCGCCCTTTCCAAGAAGGGTGCATCGAACGGTTAGAAGACGTGGATACCCGGGACAAGCCCGGGCATGACGTGATCGGCAGTTTGCGCATCGTGGGAGCATCGGATTCAACCCCAAAAGTGGTTTCCACCTTTGGGTCCGTTGCTCTAGCCAGCCATCTTCTGCATGAGCGCGTCGGACAGTTCGAAATTGCCGTAGACGTTCTGAACGTCGTCGTGCTCTTCGAGCGATTCCATGAGCTTCATGAGCTTCTCGCCGGTCTCGTCGTCGACCGCGACGGGAGTCTGGGGCTTCCAGACCAGCTTGGAGGCCTTCGGCTCGCCGAACTTGTCCTCGAGCGTCTTGGTGACCTCGTTCAGCGATCCCTGGTCGCAATAGATCTCGTGACCGTCTTCCGTGGAGACCACGTCCTCCGCACCGGCCTCGATGGCAGCCTCCAGCATGGTGTCGGCATCGGCGACGGCGGCCGGGAACTCCACGAGGCCTACCCGGTCGAACATGAAGGAGACGGCACCCGTCTCGGCAAGGTTGCCGCCGCTCTTGGTGAAGTAGGAGCGGATGTCGGATGCCGTGCGGTTGCGGTTGTCGGTCATGGCCTCGACGATGATGGCGGCGCCGCCCGGGCCGTAGCCCTCGTAGCGGATCTCCTCGTAGTTCTCGCCATCGTTGCCCGCCGCCTTGTTGATGGCGCGCTGGATGTTGTCCTTGGGCATGTTCTCGGCGCGGGCGGCGATGATCGCGGCGCGCAGGCGCGGGTTCATGTTCGGGTCGGGCGTGCCCATCTTGGCCGCCACGGTGATTTCGCGGGCGAGCTTGGAGAAGAGCTTGGAGCGCATCGCATCCTGGCGCCCCTTGCGATGCATGATGTTCTTAAATTGCGAATGTCCGGCCATCGGGCCTCCGTGGTCACCGCCGACAGCGGCCCGGTGACAGGCGCTCGTCAGGCTCGTGAATGTTGACGATGAGAGGCTTATAAGGCGGCGGAGGGCCACAGGCCAAGCCCCCCGGGCGGATTGGTGAAAAAACTAGAACCCGAGCCAGGACGGCAGGTTGTGAATCGTGGCCAGGATCAGGTGGTAGGAGGCCCCCAGCACCGTGGCCGTGTAGGCCAGGCCCGCAAGGCCGATGAGATAGCCGACGATCAGCAGGTAGCCGTCCTCCTCCATCACCGCGATGGACGCGATGACGAGGGCGATGGAGGGCGGGAAGTTGGTTCCGGGAAAGGGAATGAGCACCGAGACGGCCACCAGGATGGCGAACAGCCCCACCACCCGGTCGCCGAGGGGGCCGAACAGGAAGGGCAGCCTCGGCCGGCAATAGCTCTCCAGCTTCCGGAGCCTGGGCTCGGTGATGTCGATCAGGCGCTTGAACTTGGCGACCGAGACCGTCCGCCGCAGGATGAAGCCCGGAAGCCAGGGCCGCTTGTGGCCCAGCATCATCTGAATGCCGAAGATCAGGACCGGCGTCCCCACGATACCCGCGACGCCGGGCACGTTCGGCACGCAATTGGGCAGGGAGAACAGGATCAGCACGAACCCGAAGGCACGCTCGCCGAAGGCCCCGATGATGTCGCCGATGGAGATCGCCTCCCCCTCGGCATTGTCGATCACGGCCCGCAGCACGGCCGAGGCGCTACGATGCTCGTAGGCCTGATGCAGGTCGTCCGTTCCGTGACAGGAATGTTTTCTGGTATCGGCCGGCTCTGTCTTGGCGTCCAAAGTGTCCTCCGTGGCGCAAAGATGGGGGTGGACCAGGACGAGGTAAAGGCACGAAGCAGCCTCTCGCCCTTCCGGTGGGCCTCTGCCCCATCGTCACCGCGCAGCGGAGCCCGGGCCGACGCGCGGATCGCCATACGGAGGATGGCTATGACGGAAAGGAGAGCCTTATTCCCAGAACCGAGGCCGGGCTTCCTCCAGGTTCGGCCCGATCCGTACGGCCGCCACGCGGATCGCGAGGCCGGTCCGGTCGTCCGTCTCGACCGCGATCCCCGAGAGCGTGCCCTCGCCCGCCGCCGGTTCGAGACGGGTGCCGGGGGTCTTCTGGAGGAAGCGCCGAATCGGCTCCTCCTTCTGCATCCCGAGCACGGAATCGTAATCGCCGCACATGCCCGCATCGGTCATATAGGCGGTGCCGCCGGGCAGAACCCGGTGATCGGCGGTGGGCACATGGGTATGGGTGCCGACGACGAGGGTCGCCCGCCCGTCGAGGTAATGGCCCATGGCCTCCTTCTCGCTGGAGGCCTCCGCATGGACGTCCACGATGACGGCGTCCGCGACCTGCCCCAGGGGGCAATCCTCGAGCGCCTGGTCGACGGCCGCGAAGGGATCGTCGAGGGCGTCCATGTAGATGCGCCCCATCACGTTCACCACCAGAACCCGATGGCCTGAACGGGTGTCGATGAGGTTTGCGCCGCGCCCCGGCGTGCCGGGCGGATAGTTCGCCGGCCGAAGGAGCCTGGGCTGGCGCTCGATGAAGACGAGCGTTTCCCGCTGGTCCCAGGTATGATTGCCGAGAGTGACGGCATCGGCGCCCGCGCTCAGGATCTCGTCGCAGATCGCCTCGGTGATGCCGAAGCCTCCGGCGGAATTCTCGCCGTTGATCACCACGCAGTCGAGGTTCCACTGCTCGCGAAGGCCCGGAAGCCGGTCGATCACGGCATTGCGACCGGCGCGCCCGACGATGTCGCCGAGGAAGAGAAGACGCATGGCTTTCCTTTTATAGAGGCTTGGTCCGAATGAGCTCGGTTTCCGTAATCACAACGTCGAGCAGGCGGTCGTGCTCCTCGACGGGGACCTGCTCGATCTCCTGAACCGCATAAGCCAAGCCGATGGTCAAGACCGGATGTTGCGCTTCGAGCGCCGCGATGGCCCGGTCGAAATGCCCCTTGCCGTAGCCGATACGCCCTCCCCCGCGGTCGAAGGCGACGAGGGGCACGATGAGGGCTTTGGGAAAGACCTCGGGCGCATCGGGGCCGGGTTCGCGCACGCCGAAGCCACCCTTGATCAGCACGTCGCCGGGCCGCCAGAGGCGCCAGCTCAGGTGGGGATGAAGGATCTGCGAGAGGGCCACATCCTGTCCACGCTCCACGAGCGCCTCCATGAGGGGACGGGGATCGACCTCGCTGCGGATGGGCCAGTAGCCACCCACCGGATTGACGTCATGAAGGTCGGAGAAGTCCTGAGCCCGCTCGGCGATCGCCTGGGTCGCTTCCTCGCGGAAGGTGCTGTCGAGCCCGTCGCGCCGGGCCAGCGCCTCGCGGCGAAGCTGTTCTTTCCAGGCGGGAGGGGTAAGAGAATGCATGAAGTGCGGAGCCACAAAAACCGTCGGAGAAGCGATCCCGGGAACCTACAAAGTAGGTGGGCGCCGTATGTCCCGGTCCACGGACCGGGTCAGGGACAGCTCCCTTCAGGATCGATAAGGCCCCGGGGAATATGAACTCCTAACGCGCCCCGCAGCCCCGCCTTTCCTATGTAGGGAGGAAGCAGGCCGGTTGGAAGGGGAAAAGTGAACGGATGGGCATCTTCTTCGGACATCCGTGAAGATGCGGCTCCTTCCTACCTCCAACGAGGTACGTAGCCGATGCCGTGGTTCTACGGATAGGATCGCGCTCCGCGAGCGAGCAGTTTCTCTCGCGGAATCCGCGCCGGGAACAATGGAGGAAACATGCCCTTTTCCAAGCACGACCTTGGGTGCCCGCCGCACAAAAACACCCGGCTTCGTTCCCCCGGCAGCGCTGCCATGATGCGGGAAGTGCTGCATCGGCTCGGCAATCTCGACCTGGAGTGCGAAATCCGCCTGGACGAGGTCGAATGGAGCAGCGCCGATCAGGGCATGAAGGCCCATATCAAGGACAAGATCAGAGCCGCGCACCGGGAGCGGAGAGAGCCCTATGTGGAACTCCTGGCGACACTCCGTCAGCGCCAAGTCCGCTTATCGCTCAACAACTAACCTTAAGCCACGTCGTCATGCCCGGCCTTGTGCCGCAACGAGGGCGGAGCAGCCCCTTAAGTGCCCTGCCCCTGCCCTGCGGCGTTGAGGCTGCGCACCAGAAATTCGATCCGCTCGGCGGTCTTGTGGACCCCTTCCGCCAGCCGTGCCTCGATCATCCGGGCGCGCTCGTCCCCGGATGAGGATCTCAGACGGCCGAGTTCCGCCTCGACCGCCGCCAGCCGCCTCCTGGTCTCATGCAGCTCGTCCGCCTGGGTCATGGCCGCCATGACATGCAGGCGCATGTCGCCGATCTCGCCGAAAGCGGCGCGCATCTCCTCGATCTTGGAATCGTAGGACGCGGCCAGCCGCTCCAGATGTGCCTCCTCACCCGCCGCGCAGGTGATCCGGTAGCTCTGACCGGCGATGGTGACCGTGACCTGAGCCATGCCTACCCCTCTTCAGGCTCGAGCTGGCCCGCCTGGGCGAGCACGGTCTGGACCGCGAGAATCGCCAGTTGGACCCTCCGGCTCACATCATCCGTCGCAGCCTCGAAACGGTGAAGGCGGGTGAGCGCTCCATCGAGCTCCTCCGCGAGGCGGGAACGGTCGTCCTCCATGAGCTGCAGCTCGGTTTCCAGGCCTCCCCGACGCTTTTCGGCATCGAGACGGCGGGCGACGGAAGCTTCGAGAAGCCCAAGGGCCGCATCGAGCCGTTTCATCGCGTCGTCGAGGGGGGACGTCATTCTACCTCCGGGAATCGCAACGACACTAGCGCATCGTGCGGAAAAGTGGACCCGGTTTTCACGAACGCAGCCCTTCGAGACCACTCAAACGATGCGCTCCCCAAGAGGAAGGAGCCACGATCCTTCGGAGAATTGCAGCCCGTGATCTCTTTGACTCGGAACCCCCGCGTGTTAAGGAGCCCACGCCTTTTCCAGACAGACCCGCCCCTTTGCAGGGCTCAAGATTTGTGGATCACGCCGTGCTGAACACCGTCCCCGCCGATCGCGTCGCCCATTCCGATCTGGCGAACGCCGTGCGCGTCCTCGCCATGGATGCCGTCGAACAAGCCAAATCCGGTCACCCCGGCCTGCCCATGGGCGCCGCCGACATCGCCACGGTGCTGTTCACCAAGTTCCTGAAATACGATGCCGCAGACCCGACCTGGCCCGACCGCGACCGGTTCATTCTTTCGGCAGGCCACGGCTCGATGCTGCTCTACGCCCTGCTCCACCTGACCGGGGTGGAGGGCATGACCATCGAGGAACTGAAGAAATTCCGCAAGCTCGACTCGAAGACCCCGGGCCATCCGGAGAACTTCATGACCCCGGGCGTCGAGACCACCACAGGCCCCCTCGGCCAGGGCATCGCCACGGCGGTGGGCTTCGCGCTCGCCGAGCGCATGCTGAACGCGGAATACGGCAGCGACCTCGTCGATCACTACACCTACGTGCTCGCCTCCGACGGCGACCTGATGGAAGGCATCAGCCACGAGGCCATCGCGCTTGCCGGCCATCTGAAGCTCAACCGCATGATCGTCCTGTGGGACGACAACGGCATCTCCATCGACGGGCCCCTGTCGATCTCCGACTCGGTCGATCAGGTGAAGCGCTTCCAGGCCTGCGGCTGGAACGCGGTGCGCATCGACGGCCACGACCCGAAGGCGATCCAGCGCGCCATTGCCCGGGCCCAGAAGTCGGACAAGCCGACGCTCATCGCCTGCAAGACCACCATCGGCTTCGGCGCGCCGAAGAAGGCCGGCACCTCCAAGGCCCATGGCGAGCCGCTGGGCGCAGAGGAGCTCGCCGGTGCCAAGGCGGCGCTCGGCTGGAGCCACGCGCCCTTCGAGATTCCGGACAACATCCGCGACGCGTGGGCCAAGGCCGGCAAGAAGGGCCGCCGCCTGCGCAAGGCCTGGGCCGACCGGGTGAAGGCCCTTCCGCAAGACAAGCGCGGCGAGTTCGAGCGCCGGCTCAAGGGCGAGCGTCCGCAAGGACTGGCCGATGCGATCGCCAAGCTGAAGGACCGTCTGGCGGCTGAGCCCCAGAATGTCGCGACCCGCAAGGCGAGCGAGATCGCGCTCGAGGTTCTCACCGAGGCCGTGCCCGAGCTGGTGCTGGGCTCGGCGGACCTGACGCCCTCCAACAACACCAAGACCAAGAACCTCACCGCCATCTCGCCCGGCCACTACGCGGGCCGCTACATCCATTACGGCATCCGCGAGCATGGCATGGCGGCCGCTATGAACGGCATCGCCCTCCATGGCGGCTACGTGCCGGCGGGCGCGACCTTCCTGGTCTTCACCGATTATGCCCGTCCCGCCATGCGCATCGCCTCGCTCGCCGGGATTCCGGCGATCTATGTGATGACCCACGACTCGATCGGCCTGGGCGAGGACGGCCCGACGCACCAGCCCGTGGAGCATCTCGCCGCCCTGCGCTCGATGCCGAAGATGCGCGTGTTCCGCCCGGCGGACGCCATCGAGACGGCGGAAGCCTGGCAGATGGCGCTCGAGCGCACCGACGGCCCGACAACCCTGGCGCTGACCCGTCAGAACCTGCCGCAGGCGCGCAAGGAAGGCGGGGCCAAGAACCTGTCCGCCACCGGCGCCTATGAGCTCTCGCCCGCCAGCGGCAAAGCCCGCGCCACGATCTTCGCCTCCGGTTCCGAGGTCGAGATCGCCCTTGCGGCTCAGAAGATCCTGGAAGAGCAGAGCTTCGCGGTCCGCGTGGTGTCGGTTCCGTCGCTCGACCTGTTCCTGGCCCAGCCCGAGAAGGTGCGCCACGAGATCATCGGCGACGCGCCGATCAAGGTCGCGGTCGAGGCGGCGGTCCGCTTCGGCTGGGATTCGGTGATCGGTCCCGACGGAATTTTCGTCGGCATGCATGGGTTTGGCGCGAGCGCGCCCTACAAGGACCTGTACAAGCACTTCGGCATCACTGCCGAGGCCGTAGCGGAAAAAGTTCTCAGAACCCATAATCTCTGAGACAGCGAGAGGCCAGGCGCCTCATCACAAGGGAGCTAAGACTATGACGGTGAAGGTCGCGATCAACGGTTTCGGTCGCATCGGACGCAACATCCTCCGCGGCATCGTGGAGAGCGGCCGTAAGGATATCGAGGTTGTCGCCATCAACGATCTCGGTCCGGTCGAAACGAATGCCCACCTGCTGCGCTTCGATTCCGTCCATGGCCGCTTCCCGGCGGACGTGCAGGTCGAAGGCGAGTTCCTCATCGTCAACGGCCAGCGCATCCGCGTGACCGCGATCAAGGATCCGGCGACCCTGCCGCACAAGGACCTCGGCGTCGACATCGCGATGGAATGCACCGGCATCTTCACCACGAAGGAAAAGGCCTCCGCCCACCTCGCCGCCGGCGCCAAGCGCGTGATCGTCTCGGCTCCCGCCGACGGCGCGGACCTCACCGTCGTCTACGGCGTGAACCACGACAAGCTGACGAAGGACGATATCGTCATCTCGAACGCCTCCTGCACCACGAACTGCCTCGCTCCGGTGGCGAAGGTGCTTCATGACACGGTGGGCATCGAGAAGGGCTTCATGACGACGATCCACTCGTACACCAACGATCAGCCGACGCTGGATCAGATGCACAAGGACCTCTACCGCGCCCGCGCGGCGGCCCTGAACATGATCCCGACCTCCACGGGCGCCGCAAAGGCCGTGGGTCTCGTGCTGCCGGAACTCAACGGCAAGCTCGACGGCTCCTCGATCCGCGTGCCGACCCCGAACGTCTCCGTGGTCGACTTCAAGTTCGTCGCCAAGAAGGCGACCTCGAAGGAAGAGATCAACGCGGCGATCAAGGCTGCGGCCGACGGCCCGCTGAAGGGCATCCTCGGCTACACCAACCAGCCGAACGTCTCGTCGGACTTCAACCACGATCCGCACTCCTCCGTGTTCCACATGGACCAGACCAAGGTCATGGAGGGCAACTTCGTGCGCGTCCTGTCCTGGTACGACAACGAGTGGGGCTTCTCGAACCGCATGGCGGATACCGCCGTCGCCCTGGCGAAGCTCATCTGAAGGAGGCCGCGTAGATGACCGCCTTCCGCACGCTCGACCAAGCCGACGTCAAGGGAAAACGCGTTCTCGTCCGTGTGGACCTCAACGTCCCCATGGAGAACGGCCGGGTGACGGACGCGACGCGCATCGAGCGCGTGCTCCCCACCATCCGGGAAATCGCCGATAAGGGGGGCAAGGTGATCCTGCTCGCCCATTTCGGGCGCCCGAAGGGGCGCGATCCGAAGGAATCCCTGAAGCCGGTCGCGGAAGCGGTCTCGCAGCATCTTGGAAAGACAGTGGCCTTCGCCGATGACTGCATCGGCGAAGCAGCCTCCGGCGCCGTCTCGTCCCTGAAGGACGGAGAGGTGCTCCTTCTCGAAAACACCCGTTTCCATGCGGGCGAAGAGAAGAACGATCCCGACTTCGTCAAGGAATTGGCAAAGCTCGGCGATCTCTACGTGAACGACGCCTTCTCGGCGGCCCATCGCGCGCACGCCTCCACCGAGGGCCTTGCCCGCGTGCTTCCGGCTTACGCCGGCCGTACCATGCAGGCGGAACTCGATGCGCTCACCAAGGGGCTGGAGGCGCCGAAGCGCCCGGTAGTGGCCATCGTCGGTGGCGCGAAGGTGTCGTCCAAGATCGACCTGCTCGAAAACCTCGTCGCGAAAGTCGATGCCCTCGTCATCGGCGGCGGCATGGCCAACACCTTCGTGCACGCGACGGGCCTGAACGTGGGCAAGTCGCTGGCCGAGAAGGACCTCGCCGCGACGGCCTTGCGCATCATTGAGAAGGCGCGCGCCTCCAACTGCGCCATCATCCTCCCCGTGGACGGCGTCTGCGCCTACGAGTTCAAGGCGGGCGCCCACAACCAGACCTATGGGATCGACGCGATTCCCGAGGACCAGATGATCCTCGACGTGGGCTCGCAATCGGTCGAGCGCATATGCTCCGCCATCAACGACGCCGCGACGCTCGTGTGGAACGGGCCGCTCGGCGCGTTCGAGATCCCGCCCTTCGATCAGGGCACGGTCGCGGCCGCCCGTCACGCGGCGCAGCGCACGAAGGAAGGCAAGCTCGTCTCCGTCGCCGGCGGCGGCGATACGGTCGCCGCCCTCAACCACGCTGGCGTTGCGGAAAGCTTCTCCTATGTATCCACGGCGGGCGGCGCCTTCCTCGAATGGCTCGAGGGCAAGGCGCTCCCCGGCGTGGAAGCCCTGCGCGCTTGAACATCCCGCTCCGGCGAAGGGGATCACCTCTTCGCCGGGAGAAAAGTCGGACGGGATGGCTTAAGCTCAGGTTCAGCTTCCGCTTTCTAAGAAGCCAAGATCAATCGGAGAGGACGAAATGGCCCGCATCACCATGAGGCAGCTTCTGGATCACGCAGCCGAGCAAGGCTATGGCGTGCCTGCCTTCAACATCAACAACATGGAGCAGGCGCTGGCCATCATGGCGGCGGCCAACGAGGTCGACGCGCCGGTGATCATCCAGGCGAGCCGCGGCGCGCGGTCCTACGCCAACGACGTGATGCTCAAGCACATGATGGACGCGGTCACCGAGATCTATCCGCACATCCCGGTCTGCGTGCATCTCGACCATGGCAACGAGCCCGCCACCTGCATGACCGCCATTCAGGCCGGCTTCACCTCGGTGATGATGGACGGCTCCCTCAAGGCGGACGGCAAGACCCCGGGCGACTGGGACTACAATGTCGGCGTCACCAGGAAGGTGGTCGAGATGGCTCATCTCGGCGGCATCTCGGTGGAAGGCGAGCTCGGCGTGCTGGGTTCGCTCGAAAGCGGCATGGGTGAGGCCGAAGACGGTCACGGCGCCGAGGGCAAGCTCTCGCACGACCAGCTGCTGACGAACCCCGACGAGGCCGTGAAGTTCGTGGCCGAGACCAAGGTCGACGCGCTCGCCATCGCCATGGGCACCTCGCACGGCGCCTACAAATTCACCCGCAAGCCCGACGGCGCGATCCTCGCCATGCACGTGATCGAGGAGATCCACAAGAAGCTCCCGAACACGCATCTCGTGATGCACGGCTCGTCCTCCGTGCCGCAGGAGCTGCAGGACATCATCAACCAGTACGGCGGTCAGATGAAGCCGACCTGGGGCGTTCCGGTGGAAGAGATCCAGCGCGGCATCAAGCACGGCGTGCGCAAGATCAACATCGACACCGACAACCGCATGGCGATGACCGGACAGATCCGCAAGGTTCTCCAGGAGAATCCCGGCGAGTTCGATCCGCGCAAGTATCTGAAGCCCGCCATGGAAGCGATGACCAAGCTCTGCAAGCAGCGCCTGCAGGAGTTCAACACCGCCGGCCAGGCTTCGAAGATCAAGCGCGTGTTCACCCTAGCCGAAATGGCCAAGCGCTACGCTTCGGGCGAGCTCGACCCGACCTTCGCCTCAAGCCGTCAGGCGGCCGAATAACCGATCAGGTTTTCGCCTTAATCTTCGTCGACAAGCGGGGCCTCGCAAGATGGCCCCGTTTTCGTTATGGGTGCTAGAGCATCGGACCCAAAAGTGGATTTGCACTTTTGGGATTGCATCCGATGCTCCCTCCTTGGCAAGAGCGCATCGTTCCTGCGAAAAACCGGGTCCACTTTTTCGCACGATGCGCTAGTCTCACTTTTTCCGAGTGCCGCGATCAATGTCCGAGTCTGCCCGCCTTTATCTCGTTACCCCCGTTCTGGAGGACGCCTCCTTCGCTCCCATGCTGGCCGAAGCCTGCAAGGGCGGAGCCGTGGCGGCCGTGCTGCTGCGCCTCGCGGCAGCCGATGAGCGCAGCCTCATCAACCTGGTGAAAACCATCGCCCCCTCGGCCCAGGAACATGGCGCTGCCCTCATCGTGACCGCCGAGGGCGAGGCAGACCTGGCGAACGTCGCCGTGCGCGGCGGTGCCGACGGAGCCCATATACCGGGCGCGACCCCCGCGCAGATCCGCGAATTGCGCGAGCGTCTCAAAGGCGATCGCGCCATCGGCGCAGGCGGCATCCGCGCGAAGGACGACGCCATGAACCTGGGTGAAGCCGGGGTTGATTACCTGCTCTTTGGAGAGCCCCGCCGCGACGGCTCCCTGCCCTCTCTGGACAGCGTCGTGGAGCGGGCCGCCTGGTGGGCCGAGATCTTCGAGACGCCATGCGTCGCCTTCGCGCCCAGCCTCGACGCGATCGAGCCTCTGGCGGCCACGCAGGCCGAATTCATCGCCCTGGGAGACGCGGTTTGGACCTACCCAGAGGGCCCGGCTGCGGCCGTCAAAGCCGCCTCCGACATCCTCGATCGCCTGGAGGCCTCTCATTGAGGCGGGTGGCACTCGGACCGGTGATCGGCGCCCTCCTGCTGGCGGCCTCCGTCGCGGGGGCCCATGCGGCCGTGCCCGACCTCGCCTATGGCGCCTATCAGCGCGGCCTCTACCAGACGGCCTTCCGCGAGGCGACCCTGCGGCTGGAGAAGAACAAGGGCGACGCCGCCGCCATGACCCTCCTGGGGGAGCTCTACAACCAGGGCCTCGGGATAAGGCTCGACCCGAAGAAGGCCGCCGAGTGGTATCTGCTGGCAGCCCAGCGGGGCGACGCCAACGCCATGTCCTCTCTTGGGCTGATGAGCCTTGAGGGGCGCGGCATCGAGAAGAACCCCGTCCAGGGCAAGGTCTGGCTCGAAAAGGCCGCCGCCAAGGGCAACGCCGCCGCGAGCTACAATCTCGGTCTCCTGCTTCTGACCAGCGGCTCCGACATGGACCTGGAGCAGGCGGTCGAGCTGCTGCGCAAGGCGGCCGATGCGGAGATTCCCGACGCGCAGCATGCGCTCGGCGTGCTCTATCTTCAGGGCCGGGGCGTGGCCAAGAACGCCACCGAGGCCGCCCGCCTGTTCGAGCGCGCCGCGCAGAACGGCAGCGCCGTGGGCGAGGTGGAATACGCGATCCTGCTCTTCAACGGCGAGGGCGTGCAAAAAAGCGAGTCGCAGGCCGCCCGCTATTTCCGCCGCGCCGCGGCCAAGGGCAGCGCGATCGCCCAGAACCGTCTGGCCCGTCTGCTGGTGGCGGGCCGGGGCGTTCCGGCCAACAAGGTCGACGCGGCGGCCTGGCACATTCTTGGCGCCGCTCAAGGCCTCAGCGACCAGTGGCTCGACAACGCCCTGAAGGATCTCACGGCCGAGGAGCGGACCCGCGCCGAAAAACTCGCCGCCGAGCGGCTCGGGATGCGTTAGAGCGTCGGACGTGAAAAGTGGATTCCACTTTTGGGATTGAATCCGATGCTTCCCTCTTCAATGAGCGCATCGTGCGGACTCGGCGGGCTGCGCTAGCGATCCCGGCTCCGCTGTACGGCCCCGGGGTGACGCGAGTGATGTCGGACGAGCGTGGCCACGATACGGGAGAGCCCCTGCTCCGGCAGGCCATGCGCTCAAAAACCGCAAAGGTACGGGATCAATTGAGCGGCCGCCCGGTTATCCCGGCTTGACGCCACCCCTCCCGTGGTTCATCGACCAATTTCCCTAATTTTGCTCTTTGCCAGGACCTGTCCACCATGATCCGCTCGCCCCTCATGACCGTCATGACCGATGCCGTGATGAAGGCATCCCGCTCCCTGAAGCGCGATTTCGGCGAGGTGGAGAACCTGCAGGTATCCCGCAAGGGTCCTGGCGATTTCGTGTCCGCCGCCGACCGCAAGGCCGAGAAGATCCTTCGCGAGGCCCTGGAAAAGGCCCGCCCCGGCTACGGCTTCATCATGGAGGAGCAGGGCGTCGTCGAAGGCACCGATTCCAGCCACCGCTGGCATATCGACCCGCTCGACGGCACCACGAACTTCCTCCACGGCCTGCCGCAATTCGCGATCTCGGTCGGCCTCGAGCGCGACGGCCAGATCGTCGCGGGCGTCATCTACGATCCGGCCAAGGACGAGCTGTTCATCGCCGAAAAGGGCAAGGGCGCCTATCTCAACAACCGCCGCATCCGCGTGGCGGCCCGCACCGAGGTGCCCGATGCGGTGGTGGCCTGCGGCCTGCCGCATATCGGCAAGGGTGATCACGGCCTTTTCCTGCGCGAATGCGCCTCGGTGATGGCTCAGGTGGGCGGCATGCGCCGATGGGGCGCAGCCGCCCTCGACCTCGCCTATGTGGCATGCGGTCGTTTCGACGCCTATTGGGAGCGCGGCCTGAACTCCTGGGACATGGCGGCCGGCATCCTCATGGTGCGCGAGGCCGGCGGCTTCATCTCCGATGCGGACGGCACTCCGAACCCCCTGGCCACCGGCTCCGTCGCCTGCGGCAACGAATACATGCACCGCGAACTGCTCGCGCTTTTGAAAAAAGCCAGGGGCTGATCCCGGACTCCGATATTTTCGTCCGTGTCCCCAGGGGAGGTTGCGCTCGCGCTTGATCCTTGCGTCCGGGGCGGTCACATTAGGACCGTCCCGAACCATATGAGCACAGGATAATGATGGCGGACCAACCCCTTACCCCACCGCGGATCTATCTCGTCCGCATGGCGGTCTTTCTGGTTCTGGCAGGGTTTATCGCCTTTATCCTGTACCGGCAGATCTGGTCGGCCTTCCAGGCCAATCCGGGGCTCAACGCCTTGATCCTGGGCGTGATGTTCATCGGGATCATTCTGGCGATCCGGCAGGTCTGGCGCCTGTTTCACGAGGTGCGCTGGGTCAACACCCTGCGTCAGACGGAGGAAGGGCTGGTCGCCGCTCATCCGCCCGTGCTGCTGGCGCCCATGGCCGCCTTCATCACTAACCGCTCCGGCAATTCGCTCTCCGTCGCGGCCATGCGCTCGCTGCTCGACTCCATCGGGGCACGCCTCGACGAAGGCCGCGAAATTCTTCGCTACATGGCGGGCCTGCTGGTCTTCCTGGGCCTTCTCGGCACCTTCTGGGGCCTGATCGACACCGTGGGCTCCGTCGGCAACATCATCAAATCCCTGCGGACCGGCCAGGACACCGCCGCGATCTTCGACGAGCTGAAGAACTCGCTCGCAGGTCCACTCCAGGGCATGGGCCTGTCCTTCTCGGCCTCGCTCTTCGGTCTCGCGGGTTCGCTCATCCTCGGCTTTCTCGACCTCCAGGCCGGCCAGGCGCAGAGCCGCTTCTACACCGAACTCGAGGACTGGCTCGCCACCACCACCTCCGATGCCCCGGTCGACAGCTCCTCGCGCTCCACGACCCCGCACGATCTGGCGGTGGCCCTCAACCGCCTCACGGCCGCCGTGAACGACGGTGCAGGCGGGCGCGCGGCGACCCAGGCCATGGCGAATCTCGCGGAGGGCGTTCAGGGCCTCGTTCAGCACATGCGTGCGGAGCAGCAGATGATCCGCGACTGGGTGGAGGCCCAGGCCACCCGCGAAAAGGAGCTGAAGCAGGTGCTCGACCGCATTTCCCGTGAAAGGCTGCCCTGATGCCGACCTCGGGCGCAGGAGGACGCCGTCGCGGGCGCGTCAGCCAGATCAATTACTGGCCAGGCTTCGTGGACGCCCTGTCCACCCTGCTGCTTTCCATCATCTTCCTGATCTCGGTCTTCACGGTGGGACAGTTCTTCCTGTCGACCGAGCTCTCGGGCCGCGACACGGTGCTCGACCGGCTCAACCGGCAGATCTCGGAGCTGACCGATCTTCTCTCCCTCGAACGCTCCGGCCGCCGCTCGGTCGAGGAAAGCCTCGCCACCCTGCAGACCACCCTCAAGGCCAACGAGGCCGAGAGGACCCGCCTGCAGGGGCTCCTGGATTCCGGCAGCACGGCGCAGAACCAAGCGGGCGAGCTGAATACGGCGTTGGAGGCCGAGAAGCAGGCGACGGGACGCGCCCTGAGCCAGGTGGAAATCCTCAACCAGCAGATCTCGGCCATGCGCCGCCAGCTCGCGGCCCTGGAAGAGGCCCTCGCGGCATCCGAGAACCGGGACAAGGAGAGTCAGGCCCGCATCGCCGATCTGGGCAGCAGGCTCAACGTGGCCCTGGCCCAGCGGGTGCAGGAGCTGGCCCGCTACCGCTCCGACTTCTTCGGACGCCTGCGGCAGATTCTCGGTAACCGGCCCGACGTGCGCATCGTGGGCGACCGTTTCGTCTTCCAGTCGGAGGTGCTCTTCCCCGCAGGCCAGGCGACCCTGCGCCCCGAGGCCTCGGGCGAGATCGACCGCATCGCCAGCGCCCTCATGGAGCTGGAGAAGCAGGTTCCGCCCGATATTCCGTGGGTGATCCGCGTCGACGGCCATACGGATGCGCGGCCCATCAACACGGCCCAGTTCCCGTCGAACTGGGCGCTCTCCTCCGCCCGCGCCATCGCCGTGGTCCAGGCTCTGGTCGCCCGGGGCGTCCAGCCGCAGCACCTCGTGGCGGCGGGTTTCGGCGAGTTCCAGCCCCTCGACAACGGCACGACGGAAGAAGCCTATGCCCGCAACCGCCGCATCGAGCTCAAGCTGACGGAGCGGTGAAAGTCAGGCATCCTTGCCGAGCGCGCGGGCGACATCCTTCACCTGCAGGCCGACACGCTTGACCGTGTCCACGATCTGCTGACGCGGAACGCCCCATTTGTCGGACCAGTACCGCATCTCCCAATCCTCATGGAGGTTGATGCGGATGGCATCCTGCGGATGCCGCTTGAACGTCGCCGCCATCCCCGATCTCCCCGAATGCCTGAAAGCCGGCCTTCTGCATCGGACGTGACATCGAACCCACATCCGATGCGGTAGGGCTATGGTCTCGAGTATCTTTGCACGCAAAACCGGTACCCACTTTTGCGTTCGATGCTGTTCTCGAGCATCTTTGCACACAAAACCGGTACCCACTTTTGCGTTCGATGCTCTAAACCAACCGCGACGGGACGAAACGGTTCGATGCGGCCCGTCTATTCGGCGGCCAGGCCCGGCTCGTGCAGCCCGCTGAACTGGAGGCGGGCGAGACGCGCATAGAGGCCGCCCTGCCCGAGCAGGGCCTCGTGCGTCCCCTCCTCCACGATCCGCCCCTTGTCCATGACGAGGATGCGGTCGGCCGAGCGCACCGTGGCGAGGCGGTGGGCGATGACGAGGGTCGTGCGACCTTCCATGAGCCGGTCGAGAGCCTCCTGCACCTTGCGCTCGCTTTCCGCATCCAGCGCCGACGTAGCCTCGTCGAGAAGCAGGATCGGCGCATCCTTGAGAATGGCCCGTGCGATGGCGAGGCGCTGGCGCTGGCCGCCGGAGAGCGTGACGCCGCGCTCTCCGATGAGGGTCTCGTAGCCCTGCGGCAGAGCCTGGATGAAGCCGTGAGCGGAGGCGAGTTCCGCCGCCCGGCGCACCTCCTCCTCGGAAGCCTCGGGACGGCCGTAGCGGATGTTGTCGAGAACGCTCGAAGCAAAGATCGTGGGTTCCTGCGGCACCAGGGCCGTGCGGGCGCGCAATGCGAAGGGATCGGCCTCGGTGACCGGCACCCCGTCGACCCGGATCGTGCCGCTCTGGGGATCGTAGAAACGCAGCAGCAACTGGAGAATGGTGCTCTTTCCGGCCCCGGAAGGGCCGACGATGGCGACTCTCTCGCCCGAGGCCACGGCGAAGCTCAGGCCGTGGAGAGCGCGCTGCTCCGCCCGGGTGGGATAGGCGAAATGCACATCGTCGAAGGCCACGGTGCCGGGCGAGGGCTCCGGCAGGGATTTGGGCTCGCGCGGCGCTTCGATAGCGGGCTTGGCCGCAAGGATCTCGCCCAGACGCTCCGCCGCACCGGCCGCCTGCGACAGTTCGCCGTAGACCTCTGAGAGCTGGCCGAGGGAACTCGCCGCAAACACCGCGTAGAGAACGAACTGGGAGAGCCGGCCGGCCGTCATCTCTCCCGCGAGCACGTCCTGGGCGCCGTACCAGAGCACGGCCACCACGCTCGCCGAGACCAGGAAGATGCCGGCTCCCGTGAGAAAGGCCCGCATGGTGGTGGACAGCCGAGCGGCGTCGAAGGCCTCCTCGGCCGCCAGGGCGAAACGGGAGGCGGTGAGGCTTTCCATGCCGAAGGCCTGCATGGTCCTGACCGCCCCAATGGCTTCCGCCGCATAGGCGGAGGCGTCGGCAAGCCTGTCCTGCGCGGCTCGCGAACGCCGCCGCACCGCCCGGCCGGAGAGGACCAGCGGCAGCACGATCACCGGAATGGCGAGCAGCACGAGAGCCGAAAGCTTCGGGCTCGTGACGATCATGAGCGCCACAGCCCCGAGAAACAGGAAAACGTTGCGGAGCGCGATCGAGATGCTCACGCCGAAGGCCGCCTTCACCTGGGTGGTGTCGGCGGTGAGCCGCGAAACGATCTCGCCGCTCTTGGTCTGGTCGAAGAAGGCAGGGTCGAGCGATGTCAGGTGCCGGAACACGGCGGAGCGCAGGTCGGCCACCACCCGCTCGCCCAGGGTGATGACGAGGTAGTAGCGAAGGGCGCTCGAGACCGCGAGCACCGCCACTACGACGATCAGCAACGCGAAATAGGCGTTGATGTAGGCGTGCCCCTCTTCGGAGAACCCGAAATCCACCACCCGGCGCACGGCGACCGGTACGACCAGAGTGGCGGCGGAGGCCATGATGAGGGCAGCGAGCGCGCCTGCGATCCGCCCCTTGTAAGCGAGGCCATACGGAACGAGCGGCTTCAGGGCGCCGAGCGCGGCATTGGAGCGGTATTGAGGATTTGGCAGATCGGCCATGGCAGCCTACGATTCGAGGAATTCGCGGTTGGAGCGGTTTAACACCTTTGCCCCGGCTTGTTTCAAGGTTCTAACTGAGGTATAGGCGCGCATTCATCAATTCAGGCTCGATCTTACGCTGCGGGCTGACCAGATGTGGCTGGCCGCAAGAAGGACAATGGCAATGGCGCGCAAAGAAACCGATCACCCCGACTACCACTTCATCAAGGTGGTCATGACCAACGGCACCGAGTACACCACCCGCTCGACCTACGGCAAAGAGGGCGACACCCTCAACCTCGACATCGACCCGAACACCCACCCGGCCTGGACCGGCGGCCAGCAGCAACTGCTCGACCGCGGCGGCCGCGTTTCGCGCTTCACCTCGAAGTTCGGCAACCTGGGCATCGGCGCCAAGAAGTAATCCGGCTTCGCCCGGATCTTCCACGACATATGAAAAGCCCCGCATTCGCGGGGTTTTTTCGTTTCCTACTCGACCGGACCGAAGGCCCGTTCCAGCAGGCCGATCTGAGCCGCCACCGGATTTTGCCCCTGCGGCTGAGGCGGGCCCTCCTCCAATTCGGTCAGCAGACGCTCCAGATGGAGGATGCGGGCATGAAGACGGGTCGCGAGCCCGATCAGCTCGCGCAGACGCTCAGGCAGGGTCTCGTATTCCACGAGGGTCGTGGTGGTCTCGGTTGAATTCAGACGGACGCGGGCCTTCTCGGCACGGGCCTGTTCCGGCGTGATCTCCCCCTCGGCCACGGCCCGCTGCAGCAGGAGCCAGGAGGCGATCTGCATGAGACGGGTGGTCAGGCGCATGCTCTCGCTGGCATAGGCCACGCCCGCCTCGCGCTGCAGAAGGCGCGATTCGTCGCGGCCCTCGCCATCAAGATAAGCAGCCGTTTCCTCGACCAGCTCCATGCCTTCCTGGAACAGGGCCGTGAAGGCCTCTGACCCCACGAAGCTCTCGCCGAAGCGGACAGGATCGACGTCAAGTTTGATCACGTCGGGTTCGCGCACCCACCGTCTCCCAAGGGATTTGCCCGGCGCCAAGGCCGGGAAATGTTCGATATCGGAAGGGAATATAGAACGGCCTTGTCCCAGATGCGCCGGTAACTTCTTCTTAAGGTTAAGGGCAAGAAGTCGGGCAAAAATCGAGCCGCCCAGGGCGGCTCACAAGTCTGACAGGGAAGCGTCACGAGAGTGGGAGGAAGAACCACCCAGGGCCCGGCGGGAGAGAACCGGACCCTTTCACGATACGCCCAGATTCCTTAAAATGGGGTTAACCTTGTCCAAGCCGGAAGAACGCGCTGGCGGCAGCGCGGGAACTTTCCTTGGCGGCCTTCGCCTCCTTCAGGCGGGCTATTTCCTTTTCCAGCATGACAACACGCTCGTCGAGCTCGTCGACGGAGAGCATCGACAAGTCCTGGCCGATTTCATAGGCGCTCAACGTCGCGCGCGGCTCGTCGGCGAAGGGATCGAAGGCCATGGCATCCTCCTCCTCAAGAAGATTCCTCTCGAACGTTAATGCGGCATGCACTCCTTGCCAACTTCGCCCTATATGAGCGGAGCTTGACCAAAGGAGGGAAATTATGGAGCCGATTCCAGGCACGATGCGCGCAGTGATCGCCGAGGGCAGCGGCGGACCGGACGTCCTGAAAGTGGTCGAGCGTCCGGTGCCCCAGCCCGGGGAAGGCGAGATCCTGGTGAGGGTGCGGGCCGCAGGCGTGAACCGCCCAGACGTGATCCAGCGCCAGGGCGGCTACCCCCCTCCTCCCGGCGCCCCGGATATCCTCGGCCTCGAGCTTGCGGGCGAAGTGGTGGGCTCGGACCCGAACGCCAACCGCTTTCCGCTCGGCGCCCGGATCATGGCGCTAGTGGCGGGCGGCGCCTATGCCGATTACGCGGTGGTTCACGAGAGCAACGCTCTGCCAGTTCCCGACGGCCTCTCCTTCGAGGAGGCCGGGGCGATCCCGGAGACCTATTTCACCGTCTGGACCAACGTGTTCGATCGCGGCGGCCTGAAGCCTGGCGAGACGCTCCTCATCCATGGCGGCACCTCGGGGATCGGCACCACCGCCATCCAGCTCGCCAAGGCGTTCGGAGCCACGGTGATCGCCACGGCGGGGTCTCCCGAGAAATGCGAAGCCTGCCGCCGGCTCGGCGCCGACACGGCGGTCAATTACCGCACCGAGGATTTCGTCGCCGTGGTGAAGGAGACGACCGGGGGACGCGGCGCGGACGTGATCCTGGACATGGTCGGGGGCGACTATATTCCCCGCAACCACGAGGCCGCCGCCCAGGACGGCCGCATCGTGCAGATCGCGTTTCTCAAGGGCAGCAAGGTCGAGCTGGACTTCCGCCGCCTCATGCTCAAGCGCCTCACCCATACGGGCTCGACCCTACGGTCCCGCTCGGTCGCCGAGAAGGCCGTGATCGCCCAGGCGCTCGAAACCCATGTGTTGCCTCTGCTGGAGCAGGACAGGTGCAAACCCGTGATGGATTCCACCTTCTCGCTGGACGAAGTGGCCAAGGCTCACGCCCGCATGGACGGCGGCGAGCATATCGGAAAGATCGTTTTGCGGCTCTAGCGCATCGTGCGAAAAAGTGGCCCCGGTTTTTCGCAAGGACGATGCGCTCACCTAAGGAGGGAGCATCGTGCGGACCCGGCGGGCGGCGCTAGCGAAAAGTGGCCCTGGTTTTTCGCTCAGGCGACGCGCTCTTTCCAAGACGGGAGCATCGGATGCAATCCCAAAAAGCGGAGCCACCTTTTCACGTCGGACGCTCTAAGGATTTGCAACATCGCCCCATGCTCCCTATAATCGTTATCGTTTCCCTCACAACGTGAGACGAGATGCTCCGGTCCGGACCGGTTCGGAGTGCAAGAGAGTTTTGCCGTGCGGCGCCGATGTCCGGTGCCCGGCTCCAAGGAGGTTCGCCCCATGTCCCAGGGTCCGCTGATGCCGAAGGCGACAGCCGTTTGGCTCGTCGAGAACACATCCCTGTCGTTCGACCAGATCGCCGATTTCTGCAAGCTCCACCCGCTCGAGGTGAAGGGCATCGCGGACGGCGAAGTCGCGGCAGGCATCAAGGGTCTCGACCCGATCACCACGGGCCAGCTGACCCGCGAGGAGATCGAAAAGGCGCAGAACAACCCCAATCACCGTCTGCGCCTTGCCGAATCCCGCGTGAAGCTGCCCGAGCAGAAGCGGGTGAAGAAGGGTCCCCGCTACACTCCCGTTTCGCGCCGCCACGACCGCCCCAACGCGATCCTCTGGCTCGTGCGCAACCATCCGGAGCTCAAGGACGCGCAGATCATGCGTCTGGTGGGGACCACCAAGACCACGATCCAGCAGGTCCGCGACCGCACCCACTGGAACTCGGCGAGCCTCTCCCCTATGGACCCGGTGACGCTGGGCCTCTGCTCGCAGATCGACCTGGATTTCGAGGTGCAGCGCGCCGCCAAGGACCGCCCGCACGTGGAGCCGCAGGAATATGGCGGCACCCTGATGCCGGCCGAGGTCTCCACGGCCGAGCCCGTGCGCGACGAACCTTTCGCGGACATGAGCCGCCCGAAGCCGCAGGAAGAGAACATCGACGTCAACTCGGTCTTCGCCAAGCTCAAGCAGCTCAAGCGCTCGGACGACGAGGAATAGGACAATCAAAAGGCCCGGATCGCTCCGGGCCTTTCGCTTTATGGGATGGAATCATCCCGGCCCATGGCCTGGATGGTGCTCTTGATGTCATCCCGCCACGCCCCGGCTCTTCAATGCCTCGCCGATTTCGTCCAGGATCGCGGGGTCGTCGATCGTGGCGGGCATGCTCCACTGGTCGCCGTCGGCGATCTTCTTCATGGTGCCGCGCAGGATCTTGCCGGAGCGCGTCTTCGGCAGGCGCGGCACGGTGATGGCGAGCCTGAAGGCCGCCACGGGGCCGATCCTCTCGCGAACCAGGGCCACCAGTTCCGCCTCGATCTCGGCCTGTGGCCGGTTGACGCCCGATTTCAGCACCACGAAGCCGCAGGGCACCTCGCCCTTGAGCATGTCCCTCATGCCGATCACGGCGCACTCGGCGACCGCCGGATGGGAGGCGAGAACCTCCTCCATGCCGCCCGTGGAAAGGCGGTGGCCCGCGACGTTGATGATGTCGTCCGTGCGGCCCATGACCCAGACGTAGCCGTCCTCGTCGATATAGCCCGCATCCGAGGTGTTGTAATAGCCGGGATAGACCGAGAGATACGCCTCCCTGAAGCGATCTTCCGCCTGCCAGAGGGTCGGCAAGGCGCCGGGAGGCAAAGGCAGCCTGATGACGATGGCTCCCATGGTGCCGGGCGGAACGGGCCTGCCGCTCTCATCCAGCACCTCGACCGTATAGCCCGGCAGCGGCACCGTGGGCGAACCGTGCTTGACCGGAAGGCCGCCGAGGCCCAGAGGGTTGCCGACTACGGGCCAGCCCGTCTCGGTCTGCCACCAATGGTCGATCACAGGCACCTTCAGGATATCCTCGGCCCATTTGACCGTGTCGGGATCCGCCCGCTCGCCTGCGAGGAACAAGGCCCGGAACGAGGACATGTCGTAGCCCTTCAGAAGCTCCGCTCCGGGATCCTCCTTCTTGATCGCCCGGAAGGCGGTGGGCGCGGTGAAGAGCGCGACGACGCCGTGGTCGGAGATCACCCGCCAATACGCGCCCGCATCCGGCGTCCCGACGGGCTTGCCCTCGTACAGGATGGCCGTGCAGCCGTGGAGCAGCGGCGCGTAGACGATGTAGGAATGGCCCACCACCCAGCCGACGTCGGACGCGGCCCAGAACACCTCGCCGGGCTCGACGCCGAAGAAGTTCTTCATGCTCCACTTGAGCGCGACCATGTGGCCGCCATTGTCGCGCACGACGCCCTTGGGCCTGCCGGTCGTGCCGGAGGTATAGAGCACGTAGAGCGGATCGGTGGCGGCCATGCTCACGCATTCCGCCGTCCTGCCGGCGGCCCTTGCCTTGGCGACTTCCTGCGCCCAGTCGAGGTCGCGCCCTTCCGTGCGCGAGCATTCGAGCTGCGGACGCTGCCAGATCAGACAGGCCTCGGGCTTGGAGGCGGCGAGCCGGACCGCTTCGTCGAGCAGCGGCTTGTAGGCCACCACCTTCGCGCCCTCGATGCCGCAGGACGCCGACAGGACGATCTTCGGTTTCGCGTCGTCGATGCGGGTGGCCAGCTCCTTCGCGGCGAAGCCGCCGAACACGACGGAATGGATCGCCCCGATTCGCGCGCAGGCCAGCATCGCAAACACGGCTTCCGGGATCATCGGCATGTAGACGATGACCCGATCGCCTTTCTCGACGCCCATGTCCCGCAGGACGGCCGCGAGGGTCGCCACTTCGTCCTGCAACTCGGCATAGGTGATGCTGCGCTTCGAATTCGTGACCGGGCTGTCGTAGATGATCGCGGCCTGATCGCCGCGCCCCGCCACGTGCCGGTCGACGGCGTTGTGGCACGTATTGCACTGCGCGCCGACGAACCATCGTCCGTAGGCGCCGGCCTCCGGGTCGAAGGTCCCGTCGGCTGGCCTGAACCAGTCGATCTCCCGGGCGGCCTCGCGCCAGAATCCTTCCGGATCCGACGTCCAGCGCGCATAGATCTCGTGATAGCGGCTTTGGGTTGCAGACATGGCGTTTCCCGTTGCTGTCACCGCATGGGACTTGTGGTTGTCATTGTGGTAGCAGGCGGCATGGCCGTGGTCAGCGGCGACTTTCGACGAGCTTCCTCAAGGTTCCCATGATCACCGACCCTCTCTTCTACGCCGCTGCGATTCCGGCGGTCACGCTTTTGGGGCTGGCCAAAGGCGGCTTCTCGGGACTCGGGCTTCTCTCGCTTCCCTTGATGGCGCTGGTGGTCTCGCCCGTGCAGGCCGCGGCCATCACACTGCCGATCCTGATCGTGCAGGACGTGGTATCCGTCTGGGCGTACCGGCATGCCTGGGACAAGCGCAACGTGGTGCTGCTGGTGACCGGGGCGCTCTCCGGCATCCTCATGGGCTACCTTCTGGCGGCCAGGGTCCCGGACGAGGCGGTCAAGCTCGCGGTCGGCGTGATCTCCATCAGCTTTGCCGTTCGCCGGATGATCCTGGAGCGCCGCGCCGTTCCACCGGCGGCCGCCCCGGCCGATACGCCGCGCGGTCTCTTCTGGGGCTGGGTGACTGGCTTTACCAGCATGATCGCCCATGCGGGCGGCCCACCCTTCCAGATCTACGTGATGCCGCAGAAGCTGCCGCGCGACGTGTTCGTAGGCACCGGCGCGATCGTGTTCGCGATTCTCAACTGGATCAAGGTTCCCCCTTACATGGCGCTCGGCCAGTTCACGGCGGAGAATCTGGCAACCGCAGCCGCCCTCTTCCCGGTCGCCATCGCGTCGACCTGGGCGGGCGTCCTGCTCGTGCGGCGGGTCTCGGGAGAGAGCTTCTACACGGCCGTCTATGGGCTGCTGATCCTGGTGGGCGCGAAGCTTGTCTATGACGGAGCAGCCGTGCTGATCTGACGGCCCCATGGTCCACATGAAAAAGCCGCCGCTCCTGGTCGGAAGCGACGGCTTTCGGTGGGAAAGCGAAAGATGGCCTTTAATGCACCGCCGTATCTGAGCTTCTCAGCCGGGTAATCTCATCTTTCAGTTGGAGTTTCTTCCGCTTCAGCTCTGCGAGTCTCATATCGTCCAGGGCCGGCCTGTTGAGGGCATCCTGGATCTCGCGCTCAAGAGCCCGGTGCTTCCGTTCGAGCTCCGTCAGGTGATTCTGTAGCGGCATGTCAGTTCCTCCTGTCTGATTACTGACAGGCATATTTTGCCAGACATACTGTGGCGAGTCGAAGGCAAAAATCCCGAAATCGAGAGTAGAAGATGATGGCGTCGTCTTGCCCTTCGAATGGCTTGAGCGCATACTTCCGCGGTCCCGCCGTGTCCCGTTGGGGAACGGAAATTTGGATCGATTTTCAATGACCGAATTGGCTGAACTGGAAGCGGAATTGGCTCGCCTGAAGCAGGAGCACCGCGATCTCGACATGGCGATCGACGCCCTCGAGAGCATGATCGCCGGCGATCAGCTCCAGGTTCAGCGGCTCAAGAAGCGGAAACTCGCCCTCAAGGATCAGATCATCCAGCTGGAAGATCAGCTCACGCCCGACATCATCGCCTGAAAAGGCCGCGTTTTCCACGCTATAGCCTTGCCTGCCGGAGACACCTTCGTTATGTCCGGCTGAATTCCCTGGGCCTTCGAAGCCGGAGCACATCATGGCGAGCGTCCCCGTTGCCATCATCATGGGCAGTCAATCGGATTGGGCAACCATGCGTCATGCCGCCGAGACCCTCGACGCGCTCGGCGTCGCCTACGACGCCCGCATCGTCTCGGCCCACCGGACCCCGGAGCGCCTGGTCGCCTTCGCCAAGGGCGCCAAGGCGGAAGGCTTCCAGGTCGTCATCGCGGGCGCGGGCGGAGCCGCGCATCTTCCCGGCATGACGGCCGCCATGACCCCCCTCCCCGTCTTCGGCGTTCCGGTGGAATCGAAGGCACTATCGGGCCAGGACAGCCTCTTATCCATCGTGCAGATGCCCGCCGGCATCCCCGTGGGAACCCTCGCCATCGGCAAGGCCGGTGCCGTGAATGCGGCGCTCCTCTCCGCAGCCGTGCTCGCCCTGCACGATTCCTCTCTGGCCGAACGGCTCGACGCGTGGCGCAAGCGCCAGAGCGACAGCGTGGCCGAGCGCCCCTCCGACGAAGGCTAAGTTTCATGATCCGTCCCGGCTGCACCATCGGTATCCTTGGCGGCGGGCAGCTCGGCCGCATGATGGCGATCGCCGCGGCGCAGCTCGGCCTGAAGGCCCATATCTACGCCCCGGAAGAGAACAGTCCCGCCTTCGACGTAGCGGCCGAGGTCACCGTCGCGGCCTATGAGGACGAGGCGGCCCTGGTGCGCTTCGCCAAGGCCGTGGACGTGGTCACTTACGAATTCGAGAACGTGCCGAGCGAGACCGCCGCCACCCTGAGCGCCCATACGCTGCTCGCGCCCAACGCCCAGGCGCTCGCCGTGTCGCAGGACCGTTTCCTGGAAAAAACCTTCATCTCCGGGCTCGGCATCCCGGTCGCTCCGTTCGCGGCCTTTTCCGACGCGGCGGAACTGAGCGAAGCCGTCGACCGGCTCGGCCGGCCGGCCGTGCTCAAGACCCGCCGTTTCGGCTATGACGGCAAGGGCCAGGTCATGATCCGGCCCGAGACGGACCTCGCCGCCGCCTGGGACGAGGTGGGCCATGCCCCCTCCATCGTCGAGGGCTTCGTGCCCTTCGAGCGGGAAGTATCCGTGGTCGCCGCCCGCACCGCCTCCGGGGCCTTTGCGGCCTACGATCTCTGCGCCAACGAGCACCGGCATCATATTCTCGACGTCACGCGGGTTCCGGCGAATGTCTCGGCCTCGACCGAGGCCGAAGCCATGCGGATCGCCAAGGCCATCGGCGATGCGCTCGATTACGTGGGCGTGCTCGCGGTGGAGCTGTTCCTGGTCACCGCAGGCGGCCAGGAGCGCCTTGTGGTGAACGAGATCGCCCCCCGGGTTCACAATTCCGGCCATTGGACCCTCGGCGGGGCCGTGACGTCCCAGTTCGAGCAGCATATCCGGGCCGTCTGCGGCTGGCCCCTGGGAGCGACCTCCCGCCTCGGCCGGGTGGAAATGAAGAACCTCATCGGGCATGACGCCGACGAGTGGGAGAGCCTTCTCGCCGAGCCCGGCGCTCACCTGCATCTCTACGGCAAGGCCGAGGCCCGGCCCGGCCGCAAGATGGGCCACGTGACCCGCGTTTTTCCGGAATCGGCCTGAACCTTTCGGAGTCGACGGCGTTATCACTCTGGTTCGGCGCTTTTGTCGGAAGCAACTCTGGACAGGCAAGGCTTCTTCTGGTATCGACGCCAGCCAATAGAGGTGCGCATGACGCGCCTCGTTTTCTTTTACACAATCGAAACGGCTCAAAATACGAGGAATTCGCGTGCAGGTTCTTGTCCGGGATAACAACGTCGATCAGGCGCTCCGCGCTCTCAAGAAGAAGATGCAGCGTGAGGGCATTTTCCGCGAGATGAAGCTCCGCGGCCACTACGAGAAGCCGTCTGAGAAGAAGGCCCGCGAAAAGGCCGAGGCCGTCCGTCGCGCCCGCAAGCTCATTCGCAAGCGCATGCAGCGCGAAGGCCTTCTGCCTTCGAAGCCGCGCCCCACTCGCTAAGATCTTGACATCGGCCTTTTCTTGAGGCCAGCCCGTCGATTGTGAATCAGCGCCCTCTGCGCAGCAGGGGCGCTGTTTGCATGTATGGCACAGGCTCTCCCGCGCCTGCGCGGAGCAAAAGCATCCGGTCAGTCCCGGCATCCCGGCGATTTTCGATCCAAGCTCCCGATCGCAATCAGACTTTTTTCCTTGCCGTCGCCATTCTGTTGCCGTGTTTCGCGGCTGTTAAGGTTTATCCGCTAAACCACCCCTCGACGATGTCGAGAAGTAAGTTGGAGACAAAGGTGATCGCCCCATCGATTGGCCGTTTCGCCCCTGTGAGCCTGGCCCTGACCGCCTTGAGCCTTGCTGCCTGCAGCACGATCGGAGGCGGCGCCCCCACTCAGCGCATCGCCGTCGTGGAAGAGGACACCCAGGGCACGAGCCAGGTGAACATCGCCTCCCTGTCCGATGTCATCCAGCGCAACCCGAACGATCCGAGCGCCTACAACACCCGTGGGGCGGCCTATGCCCGCGTCGGCCGCTACAGCGACGCCATGACCGACTTCTCGAAGGCGATCCAGCTCGATTCCAACTATGCCCCGGCCTATACGAACCGTGCCCTGGCCCTGCGCCAGACGAACCGGAACGACCAGGCCCTCGCGGATTTCAGCCGTTCCATCCAGGCCGACCCGAATTACGGCCCGGCCTATATCGGCCGCGCCAACCTGCTGCGCGTCCAGGGCCATTATCAGGAAGCCCTGAACGACCTCAACATGGCGACCCGCCTCTTGCCCGAATCGGCGGAGGCGCTCCACGCGCGCGGCCTGCTCTATCAGCGCCAGGGCATGCACCCGCAGGCGATCCTGGACTTCGACGCCACCATCGACCGCAACCCCTTCGTCGCGGCGCCCTATGCGGCGCGCGGCCAGAGCTATGTGGCGACGAACCAGTTCGACAAGGCCATCGAGGACTTCAACGCGGCGCTCAATGTGAACCCCAAGGATGCCGATTCCTGGGCCTGGCGCGGCGTGGCGCTGGAGCGCAAAGGTGACCGCCAGCAGGCGATCGAGAGCTACCAGCGCGCGCTCGGCATCGACAGCGCGAACGCGACCGCCCGCCAGGGCAGCTCACGCCTCCAGGGCGGCGTGGCGGGCCTGTTCCGCGGCTGACCTTGGCGAGGGATGCTCCCTTTTTGGAAAGAGCGCATCGTTCTTGCGAAAAACCGGGGCCACTTTTTCGCACGAGGCGCTAGGGCTATGACCCTCGCCTCCCCTTCCCTGCGAAGCGTCGCCCATATCGAGAGTTTCCTGGAAGCGCATGCAGATCTGCATGCGCTTCTTTGCATGTAGAGGGCGGCGGCTGTCCAGCCGATTGGACCGGCTGACCCTTTATTGGGAAACCCGGATCCTGAGATTTTGTATCAGAAACTCTCGAATCTCTCGTGTGCATGCGTCCGCTGGTAACGATTGCAGGACGTTCCCTCGCTGAAATCCGTGCATGAGTACGAGAAGCTCCATGTGCTTCTCGCCCAACTTTCGCTGATCCCGATATCGGACGATGAATGGTCTATAGATCTGCTCCTCCCAAGGGAGTCCGCAGCTTTGGGCCATTGCTGAGAAAGTTCCGACCGTTACGATCTCGCGCGCGTCGCGCATCGACATGGGCGACTTCTCCGGGCGTACGAGATGCTGGAAGGCCTCATGCACCTCCTTGATCCGCATCTCGGTGATGTACCGTCCCGGGTCGTAGATACTTTGCTTGGCAACCGTACTTGGCTGGGCATAGGAGCTTCCAGAGAGCAGGACCGCAATGAGGGGCGCTAAGGGAAAAGACCAACGGAGAGAAGATTTCACGGAAGCTCCTGAGACAAGATCATACGTTATATAATAACTAGTATCTTTTAGAACAATGGCGCCGCTCAGAGTTCCTTCTTCAGGAACGCCACGTAGGGCTCGAAGCCGAACCGGCTATAGGTGCGCATCGCGCGCTCGTTCGCCACGAGCGCGCCAATCATGAGGCGCTTCAGGCCGGCCTCCCTGGTGAGGCGCTCCGCCTCGGTCAGGAGCAGCTGCCCGATCCCCTTCCCGCGCCAGTCCAGATGGATGACGAGGTCCGTCACCGTGCCATGCTGGCGGACGTCGCCCGCCACATAGGCGGCGTCCTGGTCGAGGGAGAAACCCATGGCGCCCACGACGATCCCCTCCTCCTCGGCCAGGACGATCCGACCGTTGCGGCGGGAGAGCCGCACCATGAGCTCGTCGTAATAGGCATTGGCCCCGTCGTAATCCCGCCGCCGGTCGCCCACGAGATCGGCCTCGAACACGTTGAGCTGGTGAATCAGCTCGACGACCGTATCGCGATCGTGGGGCAAGGCGGTGCGGAGACGGATGGAGGACATCGATGGAATCCGAAAGTGAACAAACAGATCGTGGTGCGGGTTATTGCCTTTGAGACTTGAAAAATCAGTCTCGAAGGCCGATAGGAAGTCTGCAGGCCGAATGCGGCCCGCGCCATCAATGGAAGCACAACCCCATGTCTAGCGACAGTCGAAAGACCATGCCGTCGAGGGCTCGCATAGTAGGCTGATCGCTTGAGCCTCCTGTGACCGAGCCTTTGGCGGCTGGTCGCAAGGAGAGCATCATGAAAAAATTCATCACGAACCGCTTCGAGCGTCTCGCCGAGTGGATCTCTGACAATCTCGGCCATCCCTATGCCTTCATGGCTGCCTGCCTGTTCGTGTTCGTATGGGCCGTCACCGGCCCCGTATTCCAGTTCTCGGATACGTGGCAGCTGGTGATCAACACGGGCACCACCATCTGCACCTTCCTCATGGTGTTCCTGCTCCAGAACACGGGCAACCGCACCATTGACGAGATGGAGGAGCGCCTGAGGGCCATGGAGAATACGAACCGCGAACTGCTGCACGAGATCCGCGGCCTGCGGCAGGAGCGGATCGGCCTCAAGGAGGCGGCGTAGGAAATCCTGCTGATTTCTAAAGGAAAATGCCCGGTCCGCAGCCGGGCATTTTCATGAATCTTCCTGGAAATCAGAGGCTCTTTAGAATGTCGTCGACGACCTTCTTGGCATCGCCGAAGAGCATCATGGTGTTGTCGCGGAAGAACAGCTCGTTCTCCACGCCCGCATAGCCCGAGCCCATGCCGCGCTTGATGAACAGCACCGTCTTGGCCCTCTCCACGTCGAGGATCGGCATGCCGAAGATCGGCGAGGCCGGATCGGTCTTCGCCGCCGGATTCGTGACATCGTTCGCGCCGATCACGAAGGCCACATCGGCCTGCGCGAATTCCCCGTTGATGTCCTCGAGTTCGAAGACCTCGTCGTAGGGCACGTTGGCTTCCGCCAGCAGCACGTTCATGTGGCCGGGCATGCGCCCTGCCACTGGGTGAATGGCGTATTTCACCTCGACGCCCTCGGCCTTCAGCTCGTCCGCCATCTCGCGCAGGGCGTGCTGCGCCTGGGCCACCGCCATGCCGTAGCCCGGCACGATGATCACCTTCGAGGCATTCTTCATGATGAAGGCCGCATCGTCCGCCGAGCCCTGCTTCACGGGCCGCGACTCCACCGCGCCACCGGCAACCGCCGCCGTCTCGCCGCCGAAACCGCCGAGAATGACCGAGATGAAGGAGCGGTTCATGCCCTTGCACATGATGTAGGACAGGATCGCGCCCGAGGAGCCTACCAGCGCACCCGTGATGATGAGCGCGAGATTGCCGAGAGTGAAGCCGATTCCCGCCGCAGCCCAGCCGGAATAGGAGTTGAGCATCGAGACCACGACGGGCATGTCCGCGCCACCGATGGGGATGATCAGCGTCACGCCCAGCCCGAAGGACACCAGCACGATCAGCCAGAAGGCCGCGTGGCTCCCGGAGCGGATGAAGACGACGAGCAGCACCAGCAGCAGGAGCCCGAGACCGATATTGATGAGGTGTCGGCTCGGCAGCAGGATCGGCTTGCCGGACATGCGCCCGTCGAGCTTCAGGAACGCGATCACCGAGCCCGTGAAGGTGATCGCCCCGATGGCGACACCTAAGCCCATCTCGAAGAGCGAACCGCCGGGGATCCGGGCGACAGGACCACCGGCAACGAGGCCCTGACCCACGGCGTCGTCATGGAAGAGACCGAAGGCCTGCGGCGCATACAGGGCCGCCGCGGCCACGAACACGGCGGCGAGGCCGACGCCCGAGTGGAAGGCGGCCACCAGTTGCGGCATCGCCGTCATCGGCACGCGCCGGGCGATGACGGCACCGGCGCCGCCTCCGATGGCAAGCCCCAGGATGACGAGCCCCCAGCCGCCGAGTCCGTCGGGCCGCGTGAAGGCCAGCGTGGTCAGGATGGCGAGCGCCATGCCGGCCATGCCGTACAGGTTTCCGCGCCGCGACGTCGTCGGATGGGACAGCCCCCGCAGGGCCAGGATGAAGAGGACGCCGGAGATCAGATAAAGAAGGTTCGAGACGTTCCCGGACATGGCCTCACCCCTTCTTCTTGTACATGGCGAGCATGCGTTCCGTGACGAGGAAGCCGCCGAAGATGTTGATGCCGGCGAGGACCAGCGCGATAAAGCCGAAGACCCGCGCCAGTCCCGTTCCTTCGACCGTCAGCGGCACACCGACCGCCAGCAGCGCGCCGACCACGATCACCGAGGAGATCGCGTTCGTGACCGACATGAGCGGCGTGTGCAGGGCGGGCGTGACCGACCAGACCACGTAATAGCCGACGAAGATCGCCAGGACGAAGATGGCCAGACGGAATACGGTGGGATCCACCGCCCCATGGGTGACCGTGGATACGGCCGCGCCTGCGGCGGTCGCCACCTGATCGGCCAGGAGCTGCGCCTGCTCGGCGGCGCGCTGGGCCGTTTCGGCCGCCGCGCGGGCCTGTTCGACAGCCTGTTCGGGCGTGAGTGTCGCCATGATCTCCCCCCTTGGAAAGTTAAGCTGCGGGCTGGAAGGCGGGGTGAACCACCGCGCCGTCCCGGGTCAGGCAGGTGGCCTTCACGAGATCGTCGTCCCATTTCACGGACAGCGCCTTGGTCTCCTTGTCGACCAGCGTCTCGACGAAGGCGTAGAGGTTCTTGGCGTAAAGGCTCGAGGCGGTGGCGGCGAGCCGCCCCGGCACGTTGAGATGGCCCACGATCTTGACGCCGTTATGCTCCGTCACTTCGCCGGGCTTCGACAGCTCGCAATTGCCGCCGCGCTCGACCGCGAGATCGACGATCACGGAGCCGGGCTTCATGGATTCCACCATGGCGCGGGTGAGGAGCCGGGGCGCGGGCCGGCCCGGGATGAGCGCCGTGGTGATCACGATGTCCTGCTTGGCGATGTGGGAGATGACGAGCGCCGCCTGCTTGTCGCGGTATTCGGCCGACATTTCCTTGGCGTATCCGCCGGCGGTCTCGGCCTGCTTGAACTCCTCGTCCTCCACCGCGATGAACTTGGCGCCGAGGCTTTCCACCTGCTCCTTGGCGGCCGGGCGCACGTCGGTGGCGGTCACGACCGCGCCGAGACGCCGGGCCGTGGCGATGGCCTGGAGGCCCGCCACGCCCGCCCCCATGACGAAGACGCGGGCCGCCGGCACGGTGCCGGCCGCCGTCATCATCATCGGCATGGCGCGGCCATATTCGGCGGTCGCATCGATGACGGCCCGATAGCCGGCGAGATTGGCCTGGGAGGACAGCACGTCCATGACCTGCGCGCGGGTGATGCGCGGCATTAGCTCCATGGCGAAGGATGCGACCCCGGCCTCCGCCAGGCCCTTGAGAGCCGCTTCCTGGCCATAAGGGTCCATGATCGCGATCACGAGGGCGCCGGGCTTCACGCCGGTGAGCTCGCCTTCAGCCGGGCGGCGCACTTTCAAGATGACGTCGGCGTCCCGCAGAGCCTCCTCGCGGGAGGGGGCGATCATGGCTCCGGCGACCTCGAATTCCCCGTCCGGGATGCCGGCCCTCGCCCCGGCTCCCGCCTGGACGACCACGTCCGATCCGAGGGCCTTGTACTTCTTGACCGTTTCAGGCGACGCGGCGACACGGGTCTCCGCTCCATCGGCTTCGGAAAGAACGGTGATTCGCATCTTAGTCCCCTGCGATCGGTCGAGATAAAGAAAAGGCCCTGGAAACAGGGCCTCATCATACTCGGGATGTCAGTAGAAGATGAGTGCAAGCAATAAGAGGACACCCACGGCTGCCGGGGCGCGAACCCCGATCGATGGGGCGATAGCCCCGATCGCCCCGGACGCGAGCGATAGGATCACGCCGAAGATCGCTGTCAGCCAGGCATGCTTGATGCCGCCGACCGCCAGAGCCAGCACGTGACAGATGACGACGGCAGTCGCGATCTCGGCGAACCGCACGAACCCACTGTAGGTCACCTCATGGGCAGGGCCGTCCATCTCCGGACTATAACCCCCATGCGGCGCATGTTTTGTATCGGCCATGATTCAACGCCCTATTAGCATCGGTTGTTAATTGCTGCGTTTAACGCATGCGGTGAGGAGCCGCAATCTTTCCAAGCAACTCCGGCAGAACTTTATGAACGCGCGGAGCTGTTATTTTATCCTCAGGAATTCGCGCCATTGCGGCAGGCACACGGTCTCGTAGTCGTAGCGCTCCACCGCGATCCGGCGCGCCTCCGCCGCCATGGCGGCGGATTTCTCCGTCTCGGCCAGGGTTTCCCGCACCCGCTCCGCCAGGGCCTTGGGGTCGAAGAAGGGGAAAAGACGCCCATTCACCCCGTCCGTGACGATCTCGCGGACCGGCTCCGTATCCGAGGCCACGATCCGGCATTCGAGCGCCATGGCCTCGATGGACGACCAGGACAGGACGAAAGGATAGGTCATGTAGATATGGGCGGAGGAGACCTGGAGCACTCTCACGAACTGGTCATAGGGCAGGTTTCCCACGAGATGGACCCGCGACCAGTCCACCGGCCGGTCGATGCGGGCCTTGAAATGCTCGTACCAGGAGATTCCCCCCGGCGCCGCTCCCGAATAGCTGTTGCCCTTGCCGCCGATGACGACGACCTGGAGGTCCGGATCGATGTCGAGCAGATCGGGCAGGCTCTTGAAGACGACATGGGCTCCGCGCATCGGCTCGATGTTGCGGGTCACGTAGGTGACCACCGGCTTATGGCGCGTCAGCCTCGGCCCATCCTTGCCGATCTGGAGCCCGACCGTCGGGTCCGGCATGAGCCTCTTGGTGTCGATGCCGTCGTGGATGACGGCGATCTGATCCCGCAGATAGGACGGGAACGTGTCCCGCTGGTACCGGGTCGGAGCGACAGCCGCGTCGGCGGCATCGAGCGCGCCGAGCTGCATGGAATTCTTCAGGCGAAGGCGCCAGATCACCTCCTCGTTGGTGATGGGGAACTCGGGGTCGAAATCCAGGTCCTGGCCCTTGGCGCGGTAATAATATTCGAAATAGGCTATGTGCCGGGCTTTGGGCCACACGTCCTTCAGGAAAAGGTTCTCGCCCCAGCCGGTATTCACCACCACCACGTCGGGCTCGAAGCCCTGCTTGGCGAGTTCCCGCGCCTTGTGCGCCACGCCGTAGGCTCGCCGAAGACGGGGAATGACCGGCGAGTAGCGCGCCTCGTGCTGGGGATCCTCCGGTCCCGGCGCAGGATCGTAGCGGATATACCGCACGCCCGGCAGATGGCATTGCTTGACCATGCCCAGCGCCACGACCTCGTGTCCCTCGGCGACGAGGCTCTGGGACAGGCGCAGAAACTGGCCCGGAAAATTCTGATGAACGAAGACGATCTTCATAGGCTGCCTCCCGCTGGAGCATCGGACGCGGGAAGTGGATTTGCACTTTTGGAATTAATGCGATGCTCTCCCCGTAGAACAGCGCATCGAGCTTGCGAAAAACCGGGTCTACTTTTCCGCACGATGCGCTGAGATACGGCCTGTAAGGCCTCCCTTCGCGAAACGCAACCTCATTACACGGGGTTCGGCAATCCGGAAGCGGCCAGGATCTCGGCCTGGCGCTGCGCCAGCCCCTCAAGCGAGAAGCGCTCGATCTCGGTCTCGAAGAGCCGGTGGTAGTTCAGCTCGGCCTTGAGGTGCAGGAAGACGGCGCCGAGCCCCACCGCCGCCCGGTCCATGAAGACGAATTCGCGCGGCACCGTGACGGGGCCCTTCTCCTTCAGGGCCTTGTGCACCTCGAAGGCCTGCCGGCGGCCGTATTCTCCGGGCTTCACCCCATCGGCGACCGTGCGGACCCGGTCGTCCAGCAGCGGCGCGTAGATGAAGCGGGCCCAGATGTTGAGGATGTCGATCAGCTCGTTCGAGAGGCTCCGGAAGCCCCAGGTCTCGTAGGCATGGACGATCCTGGCGCGGTCGTCCGTCTGGAGACCCCGGTAGAGATCGACCACCCCGCCGACGAAGCGCGGGTGGAAGATGCGGATGCAGCCGTAATCGAGCAGGTTGATGCCCCTCGCCTCGCCTCCGTCGGAGAACACCGTGTAATTGCCCAGATGCGGATCGCCGTGGATCACGGCGGCATGGCTGAAGGGGTGCCACCAGGCCTTGAACATGGCGATGGCCAGCCGGTTGCGGGTCTCGACCGGGCTTTCCGTGAACTGCAGGATCTTCTCGCCTTCCAGCCATTGCAGCGACAGGAGTCGCCGCGTGGAGAGTTCGGGGTGCACCTTAGGCACGCGCACATCCTCCACATCCGCCAGCGCCTCGGCATAGAGCGATGCATGCTTGGCCTCGCGCTCGTAATCGAGCTCCTCGCGTACCCGCTCGCCGATCTCCTGGGCGATTTCACGGGTGTCGATGGCGGGATCCATGCGCCGGTGCAGGGCGAAGACGAATTCGAGCTGCTTCAGGTCGGCCTCGACCGCCGATTGCATATCCGGATACTGCAGCTTGCAGGCGAGCTTCTCGCCGTCCTTCGTGGTCGCCCGGTGAACCTGGCCCAGTGATGCCGCAGCGGCAGGGTTGAGATCGAAGGAGCCGAAGCGGCTCTGCCATTGCGGCCCCAGCTCCGCCTGCATGCGCCGCTTCACGAAAGCTGCCCCCATGGGCGGCGCTTCGCTCTGCAGCTTCTGCAGTTCGGCGGCATATTCAGGCGGAATGAGATCGGGAATGGTGGCGAGCAGCTGCGCCACCTTCATGATCGGCCCTTTCAGCCCGCCCAAGGCCTGCGCGAGCGCCGCCGCGCTGGAGGCGTCGCGCGCATCGCCGCCGAAGAGCCGCGCGCCGGCCATGCGCGCGGCCACGCCGCCCATGTTCGCGCCGACGCGGGCATAGCGCGCGGCGCGGGCGGTAAAGCGGTTCGCTTCGTTGTCGCGATCACCCATGGGAGACAGTCTTTCCGATCATGTAACGATCATGCCGAAGATTCCTCTTGATCGAGGGCGCTCATCGGCACATTGCGCCAGAGCAAGCATCAAGCCGTCTTTTCCATGGCCTCCAGCTCGCCGATCAGGCGCTCGATCATGGCCAGGCCGATCTGCCAGAAGGAGGGATCGCGGGCATCGAGCCCGAACGGAGCGAGAAGCTCCGTATAGGGCTTGGAGCCGCCCGCCGAAAGCAGCGCGAAATAGCGATCCACGAAGCCCTCGTTCGAGTGCTCGTAGATACCGTAGAGCGAATTCACCAGGCAATCGCCAAAGGCATAGGCATAGACGTAGAACGGCGAATGGATGAAGTGCGGGATATAGGTCCAGAAGGACTCGTAGCCCGGGCCGAGGCGGATTGCGGGACCGAGCGATTCGTCCTGCACCGACATCCAGAGATCGCAGAGACTATCGGCCGTCAGCTCGCCGTTGCGGCGCTCCACATGCACCTTGCGCTCGAAGGAATAGAAGGCGATCTGGCGCACCACGGTGTTGATCATGTCCTCGACCTTGGCGGCCAGCATGGCCTTGCGCTGCACAGGATCCGTGGTCTGATCGAGCAGGCGACGGAAGGTGAGCATCTCGCCGAACACGCTCGCGGTTTCCGCAAGCGTCAGCGGCGTCGGCGCCATCAGGGCTCCGTTGGGGGCGGCGAGCACCTGATGGACGCCGTGGCCCAGTTCATGGGCGAGCGTCATCACATCGCGCGGCTTGCCCTGGTAGTTGAGCAGCACATAGGGGTGGGCCGACGGAACGGTCGGGTGCGCGAAGGCGCCGGGCGCCTTGCCGGGGCGGGTCGGGGCGTCGATCCAGCCCTCGTCGAAGAAGCGGCGTGCGATGTCGGCCATCCTCGGCGAGAAGGCGGAATAGGCCGAGAGCACGGTGTCGCGCGCCTCGCCCCAGGGAATGGTGCGCTGCTCGACCTTCGGCAGCGGCGCGTTGCGGTCCCAATGGTCGAGCTTGTCCTTGCCGAACCACTTGGCTTTCAGCGCGTAGTAGCGGTGCGACAGACGCGGATAGGCCTCGCGGACGGCGGCGACCAGCGCATCCACCACCTCGCGCTCGACGCGGTTGGCGAGGTGGCGCGAATCCGCCACGTCCTGGAAGCCGCGCCAGCGGTCCGAGATTTCCTTGTCCTTGGCGAGGGTGTTCGTGATCAGCGTGAAGGTCCGCAGGTTCGCCTTGAAAGTCTTGGCGAGCGCGTCGGAGGCATCCTTGCGCACGCTCTCGTCCGGGTCCTGCAGCTTGTTGAGGGTCGGCTCGATGGGCAGTTCCTCGCCGCGCACGGTGAAGCGCAAGGACGCGATGGTCTCGTCGAACAGCCGGTTCCAGGCCGAGCGCCCGGTCACGGACTTTTCGTGGAAAAGCTGCTCGATCTTGTCGTCGAGCTGGTAGGGCTTGTCCTTGCGCAGATCCTCGATCCAGGGCTTGTAGTGCGAGAGAGGCGCCTGGGCCACGGCCTTGTCCAGCACCTCGTCGTCGATGCGGTTGAGTTCGAGTCCGAAGAACAGAAGTTCCGTGGAGGCCGTGGTGAGACGCTCCTGCGTGTCGCCGTAGAACTTCGCGCGGACCGGATCGGTGGTGTCGCCGGAATAGACGAGGCCGGCATAGGACATGATGCGGCCGAGAAGATCCTCCAGCGCCTCGTAGCGCTTGATCACGTCCGTCAGGACCTGGGGAGCGTCCTCGCCCCGCGTCATGGAGTCGAGCCTGCCGCGATAATCCCCGGCGAAGGCCTTGCACTCGGCCTCCGCCCTGGCGAGATCGCTCTTGAACGCCTCGCTGTCCATGCCCGGATAGAGATGGGACAGGTTCCACTCTGGGAGCGAGCCGAGATCGACCTGAACGGCGCCGGTAGAGGATGTCTGGTGCACGGAAGAAACTTTCTGGGACATGACTGCAAGCGGGGTTGAAGGAGGCTGAACCACATATTGGCGGTTCGGCCTTCCGGATCAACCCGGGGAACGGGGATATGGATCCGCCAGGAGGCTGCCGCCGTTAAGGCCGGATTTACCCTTCTTGCCCAGCATCCCTGAAGCGATTCCCTCAAACCGCGTCCGTTCCGAATGCCTCTTCACCGCTTCTTCGCAGACGATATCCGGGCTCTTCGCCTGGGCACGGACGGCTTCGAAGCCGGCTCCGAACGGGAAAGAACTGCGCGTCTCGCGGATCGCGCGGCCCGCTCGGCCTTGCCCGTCCTGATCGAGACGGAGGCCGGCAGCGGCGCCACGGCCCTGGCCAGAGCGATCCATGAGAGCGGCGAGCGCAAGACCCGCTCCTTCATCGCCTTTCGAACGACCGAAGCCCTGTCCGGCCGGGAAACCCAGGAAGCGGCCCTCCTGCGCCACATGAGGGAGGCCCGCGGCGGCACGCTGTTCATCGAGGATGTCGGACGCCTGTCGAGACAGGCGCAGGAGCGCCTGGCCGAATCGCTGTTCCGGCAGGACGCGGGGCCGCGTACAGGCCGGCGCCTGGATCTCCGTCTCATCGCCAGCGCCGGTTTCGATCTGTCGGAGAATGTCCGCGAGGGGCGCTTCAGGGAGGATCTCTATTATCGCCTCCAGACCATGCCTCTCGCCCTGCTCCCTTTGAGAGGCCAGAGAGACGTCATCGCCGAATGGGCGGTTCTCTTCGCTCGGCGCTTTGCCTCGGACGAGGGCAAGACGATCCGAGGTTTGTCCACGGACGCCCTGTCCCTGCTTTCCCGCTATGACTGGCCGGGCAATCTCCAGCAGCTGGAAAATGCGGTCTATCGCGCCGTGATCCTCGCGGATGGCGCTTTCCTGACGCCGAGCGAGTTCCCGCAGATCGCAGTCCAAGTGGAAGGCTTCCGCATCGACATCCCGCCGCTTCCGGCCGTGCGGGCCTTGGCCCCCCTTCGCGCGAAGGAACCCGGCGCAAAGCACGATCCGCACGCGCTTTCACTCATTCGTGAAAGCGGAGACATGCTGACGCTGGCGGAGCTGGAAGAGCGCGCGATCCGCTTTGCTCTCGCGCATTATCAAGGACATATGTCGGCCATTTCCCGTCATCTCGGAATCGGGCGCTCGACGCTTTACCGAAAATTGAAGGAACTCGGCCTAAACGATGCAGCCGCATGACGCCTTTGCGCGTTGAGCGTGGCAGAGGTGTGCTGCGCACGGACGATAAAATGAGGATGCGGAGGATGCAACGTCCTCCGATACCGTTGCGAGAAGGAGATGGGTCATGCGTGACTTGCGCAAGACGGCGTTGTGGCTTGGGCTGATCGGATCGGCCTCGTTCTTGTCCCTTTCCGCGATGGCGCAGACTGCGACGAACGATTCACCGGGCGCATCCGAGCCCGTCCTTGCGCAAAGCCCCGCCGAACCGTCGTTCCATGATGTGATCGCCGAACCTGCCCTGGGGCAGGAGAAGGCCACCGACCATGCGATTCCCCTGCCCGAGCCCGCACCGGTCGTCATCGAAACTGCGGATCGCAAGCCCGAACCGGCCATCGACATTCCTCTGCCGGAGGCCGCTCCCGTTACGGCACTCATGCAGCAGGACATGCTGCGCCTGACGGTCGAAGGCCTGCTCGGGGACGAGGCCGCGACGCGCGACCTTCGGCTCTCCGCGAAAGAGCGCGAGGGGTTGCGGGCCTTCTATGCGCAAGCCCAACGTCCTCTCGCCTGGGCCTCGGACGGCGCCTTCACGCAGGAGGCCATGGGAGCCATCGCACGGCTGAAGGCTGCGGACGAGGACGGATTGGATCCGACCGACTATCCTGTGCCCGACGTGAAACTGCGCAAGGAAGCCGCGCCCAGCCAATGGGCCGAAGCCGATCTGAAGCTCTCGGCCTCCGTGATCCGCTATGCCCGCGATGCGCGCGGCGGGCGTATCGAGCCGTCCCGCCTTTCGCCTCTGGTCACGCCGGTTCTGGCCCTTCCCGGGGCCGACGAGGTCCTCGGAAAAGTCGCCTTCGCGAAGGATGCGAATGCGGCGCTCGCCTCGTACAACCCGCCGCATGCCGGTTACCGCGCCCTGAAGGAGAAGCTCGCGGAACTACGGGCCAGCCATCCATCCCAGCCCAGCGTGCACGTGCCCAAGGGGCCCGCGTTGCGCGTGGGCATGAAGGATCCGCGGGTCCCGCTGATCCGCGCGCGCTTCAATCTCAACGAGGACGACGACAACCGGAACGTCTACGACAAGCGTCTCTCCACGGCGGTCGCGGCGTTCCAGAAGGAAAAGGGTCTCCAAGGCAACGGCATCCTCACCGCGCAGACGGTGGCTGCCCTCTCCGGCCCCTCGCTGGCTCAGCGCGAGGCCAATCTCATCGCCAATATGGAGCGCTGGCGCTGGCTGCCGGAGGATCTCGGCAAGCGCCACATCATGGTGAACGTGCCCGAATTCCGTCTGCAGCTCGTGGATAGCGGCAAGGTCGCCCACGAGACCCGCGTGATCGTCGGCAAGGAGCAGTCGCAGACCCCGATCTTCTCCGAGAACATGAAATACCTCGTGGTTAATCCGTCCTGGACAATCCCGCCGTCCATCATGAAGAAGGAGATCCTGCCCGGTCTCGCCAACGATCCGGATTACGCGGCCAAGAGGGGATACACCGTCATCCGCAAGGGAGGCCGCCTCATCGTCCAGCAGCCCCCAGGCGAACGCAATGCGCTGGGATTCGTGAAGTTCATGTTCCCGAACAAACATGCGGTCTATCTGCACGACACGCCCAACCGCAATCTCTTCACGGCCGCCAAGCGCGCCTTCAGCCATGGCTGCGTGCGTGTGGAAAAGCCCTTCGAGCTCGCGGAGTTCATCATGGGCGAGGACAGCAAGTGGGATGAGAAAAAACTACGCAGCCTGATCGGCAAGGGAGAGCGCACGGTGTTCCTGCCGAAGCCTCTTCCGGTGCATCTGGCCTATTTCACCCTTGCGGTCGACGAAAAGGGATCCCTCAAATCCTATACCGATCTCTACGGCCTCGACCAGAAGGTCCGGGCGGCGCTGAATCTCGCCCAATAGCGCATCGTGCGGCCCTTCGGGTCCGCTCCAGCGATGCGCTCATCTAAGAAGGGAGCATCGGACCCAAAAGTGCAAATCCACTTCCCGCGTCCGATGCTCTAGCCTGATCGAAGAGCGGCCTTAGGGCCGCTTTTTTTGCGCCCATTTAACCTGAAGGTAACCGTCTTCGGCAAAGATCTTTTCACGATGTGCGATTACCGCATTTTCCCGAAATGCGGCGAGTAAAACGAGTACCCCAGTGAAAGTATTGCGTTCCGACGGCATGGTGCGCCGCACCTGCATTGGTCTTGCGGCCTTCCTGGCCGTCATGGTCGGGGGCGTGCGCGGCACGCAGGATGCCATCGCCAACGGCGATACGCGCACGCTGACCTTCTACCACAACAACACCAAGGAAACTCTGACCGTCACCTTCCGGCGCAACGGCCAGTACGATTCTGCCGCCCTGCAGCAGCTCAACTGGTTCCTGCGCGACTGGCGGCGGGACGAGGCGACCCGCATGGATCCGCGCTTGTTCGACACGGTGTGGGAGGTCTATCGCGAGGTGGGCTCGAGCGCACCGGTCCGCGTGAACTCGGCCTATCGCTCGCCTCAGACCAACGCCATGCTGCGCCGCCGCTCCAGCGTCGTGGCGAAGAACAGCCAGCATATGCAGGGCAAGGCCCTGGACTTCTATCTGCCGGACATTCCCGCCGATCGCCTTCGGGCCGTCGGCATGAAGCTCCAAAGGGGCGGCGTCGGCTATTATCCCAATGCCTACACGCCTTTCGTGCATCTCGACGTCGGCAGCGTGCGCGCCTGGCCACGCATGACGCGCGATCAGCTCGTGCGCATCTTCCCCGATGGCAAGACGGTGCATATCCCCACCGATGGCAGGCCCCTGCCCGGTTACGACCTCGCCAGGGCCGAAGTGCTCGCCGGCGGCGGCACGGTCGCAGGCTACAGCACCTATGCGGATGCCGAGGAAGCCATCGCGGCGCAGCAGCCGCGCCGCAAGAGCTTCTGGGCCACTCTCTTCGGGCTCGGCGACGACGAGGCGGAGGACGTGGAAGAAATCCGCACGGCGTCGCGCCCCAGCAGCACGCTCATGGCGTCCCGCAGCGCGCCCGGCAACTATTATGCGGATGACCGCAATTCATCACCCATCGCCGCCCTGCGCCAATACGAAGACAGGAATGCTCCGGTTGCGCGTCAGGCTCCCGTGGCCGTGGCGCAGGCCCGTCCCGAGCCTCCGGCCGCTCCGGCGGTGGTGGCCGCGATGGCGCCTGCCCTGCGTGAGGATCTGTCCCCGCCTGCGGCGGCGCCTCTGCCGCCGACCCGGATCAGCGGCCTGCCGAGCACGGTTCAGACCGAAAGCGGCCCGACCCTCGCTTGGCAGCAGGGACCGGGCGTCCAGAGCGACATGTCGATCGCCAAGGGCATGGCCTTCGCGCCGATGCCGCCGCGTCGCCCGGATGCGGATACGGCGGCTGCGGATGACGTCGCCGAGACCACCGCGCTTGCCTATGCGCCACTCCCGCCTGCACGTCCCGGCTCGCTCGCAGCCACGAACCCGATCCCGGTGCTGAGCGAACTGCGCGGCCCTGCGGGCACGACGGTGGCAAGCTCGGCCCCGCTCCCTCCGCCGCGCCCCGAGCGTGCGATCGTCGTCGCCTCCGCGAGCCCCGTCGACATCCCGGTCACGGGCTCGACTCCGAAGACCCCTGTCAAGGCTCCGCAAAAGGACACCAAGGCAAGCCAGGTTCCGGCGAGCGCGGTTGCCCTCCCGGAGGTCAAGGCTCCTGCCGCGAAGAAGCCGCAGAAGCCTGCCACGGCCCTGAGCGCCCTGATGTCCGCCGAGCCCAGCGTCGCGATGGGCTTCTCCAACAAGCCCATCGGGGATCTGGCGACGAACAAGTTCACGGGACCGGCGGTCAAGCCGCTGCCGGTGGTGAGATAAAGCAAAAAGGGCCCGAACGGGGCCCTTTTTCATGGTCAGTCGCCGTGCTTGCGGCTGTAACCGTTATGCGGCGGAGAGATCCATCCCGCGGGCGCAGCCTTCGGCTTGTATATCTCGACGAGCAGCGGGTGACAGACCGCCGTATCGCTGGAATGCTCCGCGCTGCAATCGCCGCCGGGACAGGCCGACAAGGCGCCGAGAAGATCGATCTCCGCGAAGAACTCCAGGTAATCGCCCGGACGCACGGGGCTTGCCTTCATGAAGTACTGACCCGTATCGCGGGTGAAACCCGTGCACATGAAGACGTTGAGCACGTCATGGACCGCAGGCTCCGCGGCCTCGCGCGGGCGGCCTGTCCGGTCGGCGAGAGCGCGCGTGAGGTTCGAGTGACAGCAATGATGATATTCGTGACCCGAGAGGAGCTTGTGCGTGTAGGGATCGCAACGCGTTCCGATCACGTCGTGCACGGAGCCGCCGAATGCATCGAAGCCGTACCAGTCGAGCGTATCATGCGTGATCGTCGCCATGGGTCGAAGATAAGGCAGACAGGACCAGAGCTGGTCCCCGGTGGACAGGTGCGTGCCGTGAAGCGCGCGGGTCTTGCCCGAGAAAAAGCGCTCGTCGAGGTCTTCTGCCGCCCACAGGTTCAAGTCGCCGACCTGCGGCCCTTCGATGCTCACGATCCGAAAGAAGGAGCCGGCCGGCACGGAGAAGCAGCGCGCCTCACGCGGCGGTACGATCACCTCGTCCATCTTTTCCCAGCCTTCGCGGGCCGCCTGATAGGCGGAGAGGTTCGGGCGGGGAAGCGTATCGACCGGATAGCAGATGACCGGAGGAACCGCCCGACGCTCCCCGGCGTCCTGAGGCTCCGTGACTTCGTTGCGCGCTCTCTTCATTGTCCACTCCCGGAAATCCGATGCTCACCCGTCCGGGTATAGAAGGGCGGCTCCGGCGGCGGCAAGCGAAGAGTTCTGGAGCGGCGTTCCACGGCCTGAGCATCGAACGCGGAAGCGGGAACCCGTTTTGCGTGAAAAGATGCTCAAAAACATGGACTTACAGCATCGAATGTGGGCTCGATGTCATGTCCGCTGTTGTCGTCCGCAGCCCCTCGGCTATCGCAGGCGGGCCTGCCCGAGGGACGACGGGAGCGGCAAGGCCGGAAGACAAGACGCACCCATGCGCGCCGCAGGTACTCCTCCCGGGTCGGTTCTCTCCATTCGCCCTATGACGTGTCTGCTTAAGAGTGATCGCCTCGTGCGCTCCGCAAGCCTAGGAATCACGCATGATGCGTGGAACCGGCCATGGATGATGAAGACGGCGACGGACTTCTCGAAATGCTGCCCCTGTCGCCCGCGAACGATGATCTCGCTCGAATGCTGGACTGGGTCGGCCTGTCGGCGGCCCTCGGCATGATCGTATTTGCGATCGTTCTGGCCGCATGACCGCAGCGCTCATGGGCGGGCCGGCGGCCGCTTAGCTCCAGGTCCCCTGGAACATTGACCTCACCTGACAATTCCTAACCCGGAACCCTTTTTCAAATGAGTCCGAACGGGAGCGGAACTCTGTGGACGCGCTCTTCAACCAGGCGACGGTCGGCCTCGCCGAGTGCGATTTGAGCGGCCGCATTCTGCGGGCGAACGATTACTTCTGCGCCATGCTTGCGCGCAGCCGCGACGAGTTGATCGGGCACCCCCTCGGGGACATCGTGCATCCCGACGACCTTCCGCGCACGGAGGCCCTTCTTGCCGGTCTCCTGAAGGAGGATCGCTACGAGGTCGAAAAGCGCTACCTCCGGCCCGACGGCTCCGTCGTGTGGACCCGAACCGCCGCAAACCTGATCCGCGACGAGAGCGGCCGGCCGGACAAAGCGCTCGCCGTCTGCATCGACATATCGACGAACAAGCTCCAGGAGCAGCATCTGCGCGAGAGCGAAGAGAGATTCCGCCTGCTGGCGAATTCGGTGCCGGCCCTCGTGTGGATCACCGATCCCGAAGGCGGGATCACCTATACCAGCGAACTCTGGACCCGATATACGGGGCTCCCCCCGCATGAGGCCCTCGGGCAGGGCTGGCTCAAGTCGATCCATCCCGACGATGTCGCGGAAACGCTTCGGCTCTGGGAGGAGGTTCGCGCACGCGGCATTCGCTATGAAACGGAAATTCGCTACCTCTGCCACGACGGCGCCTATCGCTGGCATGTCGTGCGCGCCAACCCGTATCGTCACTCCGCGACCGGCGAGATTCTGGCCTGGTTCGGCAGCTCTACGGATATCCACGAGCGCAAAGTGACGGAGGCGACGCTGCGCGAGAGCGAGCAAAGGCTTCGCGCCACCTACGAGCAGGCGGCCATCGGGATAGGCGAAGTTGACGCCGACGGCCGGTTCATCCGGGTCAACGAGCGGCTTTGCGCCATCAGCGGCTACGGCCGTGGCGAGCTGCTTTCCATGACCCTGGAGGACATCACGTATCCCGAGGATCGGGGCTCAGAGCTCGAGATGTTCCGCAAGCAGATGTCCGGTGACATCACCAGCTATTCCATCGAGAAGCGCCTCGTTCACAGGAACGGGAATCCCGTGTGGATCGGGGTTTCCGCATCCCGCGTTGACGACCTGGAGGGGCGTCCCCTCTACGGCATTCGCGTCATTCGGGACATCTCGGCGCGAAAGCGTGCCGAACAAAGCCAGAGCCTGCTCATCAACGAGCTGAACCATCGCGTGAAGAACACCCTGACGACGGTCCAATCCATCGCGCGTCAGACCCTGCACAATGCCCGCACGCCCGAACAGGCCGCCGAGGACCTGGAAAGTCGGCTCCTGGCCCTGTCCCGCGCTCATGACGTCCTGACGCGCGAGAACTGGGAAGGCGCGCGCTTCTCGGACATCGTCGCGCAGGCAATCGCCCCATATCTGAACCGCGGCAAGGGCCGTTTTCAGGTGACGGGGCCGGAAACGCGCCTGACGCCGCAACAGGCGCTGGCCCTCGCCATGGCTCTCCAGGAGCTCGCAACGAATGCCGCCAAATACGGCTCTCTCTCGAACGACGAGGGAATCGTGACGATCGGGTGGTACCTCGCGGAAGCGCCGGACGGGTTGCACCTGCATCTCACCTGGAGGGAAAGCGGCGGTCCGCCCGTCGAGCCTCCCACCCGGCGGGGCTTCGGAACGCGCCTCATCGAGCGCAGTCTCGCGCGTGAGCTCGACGGCACGATGAAGATCGACTTCCTGCCGAGGGGAGTCGTCTTCACGGCGGATATTCCGGGCATGGGCGACTAGCGCATCGTGCGAAAAGTGGCCCCGGCTTTTCGCAGCAAGCGATGCGCTGGTCTATCGCGGGAGCATCGAACGCGGGAAGCGGGAGCCGGCTTTGCGGGGAAAGATGCTCAAGATCGAAATGCCAAAGCGTCGGACGTGAGCTCGATGTCACGTCCGACGCTGTAGGCCGGAACAGGCGGTCAGTCACTGCCGCTGCGAGCAAGCCCCGCCCCGTAGGGGGCGGGGCCAGTTTGATCAGCTGCGCTTCGGCGGAGACGCGGGCCAGCTCTTGATGAGCGTGTCGTAATCCACCGTCTCGCCCTTCGGCTTCTCGTCCGCGAGCTTGCGCTGCGGCGCGATGTTGCCGGCAGCCTCCGCCTTCTTGAACCACTCCTCGGCCGAGGTCTTCGGGTTCAGCTTCGGGCCGCACTCGCCCTGCACATTGGCGCGTTCGAGACGGCCGAGCACTTCGTCCTGCGCCGCAGCGAGCGAGTTCATCGCCTCCTGCGGGGTCTTGGCGCCGGAGGCCGCATCGCCGATGTTCTGCCACCAGAGCTGCGCGAGCTTGGGATAATCCGGCACGTTGTTGCCGGTGGGCGTCCATTGCACGCGAGCGGGCGAACGGTAGAACTCGATGAGGCCGCCGAGCTTCGGGGCGCGCTCGGTGAAGCTCTTGTCCCAGATATCGCTTTCGCGGATGAAGGTGAGGCCCACATGGCTCTTCTTCAGCGAAACCGCCTTCGACGTCACAAACTGGGCGTAGAGCCAGGCCGCCTTGCGGCGCTCGACGGGAGTGGACTTCAGAAGCGTCCAGGATCCCGCATCCTGATAGCCGAGCTTCATGCCGTCCTTCCAGTAGGAGCCATGCGGCGAGGGCGCCATGCGCCATTTGGGCGTGCCGTCCTCGTTCATCACCGGCAATCCCGGCTTCACCATGTCGGCCGTGAAGGCGGTATACCAGAAGATCTGCTGCGCGATATTGCCCTGCGCCGGAACCGGACCCGACTCCGAGAAGTTCATGCCGTTCGCCTGGGGCGGAGCATATTTCTTCAGCCAATCGATGTACTTGGCGATGGAGTAGACGGCCGCTGGACCGTTGGTGTCGCCGCCGCGTTCGATGGAAGAGCCGACCGGCCGGCAGCCTTCCATGCGGATGCCCCACTCGTCCACCGGCAGCCCGTTGGGAATCCCCTTGTCCCCGTTGCCGGCCATGGAGAGCCAGGCATCGGTGAAGCGCCAGCCGAGCGACGGATCCTTTTTGCCGTAATCCATATGGCCGTAGACCTTGACCCCATCGATCTCCTTCACGTCGTTGGTGAAGAATTCGGCGATGTCCTCATAGGCAGACCAGTTCACAGGCACGCCGAGATCGTAGCCGTACTTTGCCTTGAACTTCTCCTTCAGATCCGGACGCTGGAACCAGTCGTAGCGGAACCAGTACACGTTCGCGAACTGCTGGTCCGGCAGCTGGTACATCTTGCCGTCGGGCGCGGTCGTGAAGGACCTGCCGATGAAGTCCTTGACGTCGAGGGTCGGCGAGGTGACGTCCTTGCCGTCTCCCGCCATCCAATCGTCGAGCGGAATCGCCTGCTTGTAGCGGAAATGCGTGCCGATAAGGTCCGAGTCGTTGACCCAGGCGTCGTAGATGTTGCGGCCGGATTGCATCTGGGTCTGGATCTTCTCGACCACGTCACCTTCCTGGATGAGGTCGTGGTTGAGCTTGATGCCGGTGATCTCCGTGAAGGCCTTGGCGAGAACCTTCGACTCGTATTCGTGGGTCGTGATCGTTTCGGAGACCACGTTGATCTCCATGCCGGCGAAAGGCTTCGCCGCGTTCACGAACCATTCCATCTCCTTCAGCTGCTCGTCTTTGGACAAGGTTGAAGGTTGGAATTCCGTCTCGATCCAGCGTCGGGCCTCGTCCATGCCCGCATACGCTGCGCTCGAGCCGATCGCCATGGCGATGACGCTCGTCGAGACGAAGAGCCTCAAGCGCCGGTGAGAGTGGGTTCGATTCATGCGTTCCTCCCAAATGGTGCCCTGACCGGCCTTTTCGCCGTTGTCTCCTTCGGCCCGGGCTGCCCGAAGGAATTGTTGGAGCCTGCCGCTTTCACACCATGCGAAACACCAGGGCCGCGTAAAGGAGCGACAGGCCCGAAGCCCACCACAGATCGGGTCCGACCAGTCCAAGCCATGCGAGATGGATGAAGGCGGCGCCCAGAAGAGAGATGAAAAGACGATCGCCGCGCGTGGTCGGAATCCGTAAGGCTCCCACACGCGCGGTCTCGGGACGGTAGATCGCGAGGATCGTCATGACGGCGAGCAGGCATCCGATGCTGGCGAAGAAGAGGCCCGTCTGCCACGTCCATGCCATCCAGCTCAAATCGGACATGCGAGCCTCCCTCAGACCCGCCCCAGGGCAAAGCCCTTGGCGATGTAGTTGCGCACGAACCAGATCACGAGCGCGCCCGGAATGATGGTGAGCACGCCCGCGGCCGCCAGGAGCCCCCAGTCCATGCCGGCGGCGGACACGGTCCGCGTCATCGTGGCCGCGATAGGCTTGGCGTTCACCGAGGTGAGCGTGCGCGCCAGCAGCAGCTCGACCCAGGAGAACATGAAGCAGAAGAAGGCGGCCACCCCGATCCCCGAGGCGATCAGCGGCATGAAGATCTTCACGAAGAAGCGCGGGAAGGAATAGCCGTCGATGGCGGCTGTCTCGTCGATCTCGCGCGGCACGCCTGACATGAAGCCTTCGAGAATCCAGACCGCGAGAGGCACGTTGAAAAGGCAATGCGCCAGCGCCACGGCCCACGGCGTGTCGAAGAGGCCGATGGCCGAATACAGATTGAAGAAGGGCAGCGCGAAGACTGCAGGCGGCGCCATGCGGTTGGTGAGGAGCCAGAAGAACAGGTGCTTGTCGCCGAGGAAGCGGTAGCGCGAGAACGCATAGGCCGCCGGCAGCGCGAAGGAGATCGACAGGATCGTGTTGATCAGCACGTAGGTGAGCGAGTTGATGTAGCCCGAATACCAGCTCCTGTCCGTGAAGATCGTGACGTAGTTCTCGAAGGTGAGGTTCTGCGGCCAGAGCGTGAGGCCCGACGTGATCTCCATGTTGGTCTTCAGGCTCATGTTCACGAGCCAGTAGATCGGCATCAGGAGGAACAGGATATAGAGCGTCATCACCGCCACCCGGCCACTCACGCGCGGCCCGGCAAGCACTTTGTTCGCCGGGACGGCCGCGGCCTGGGTCTTGATGTCGGACGTCCCGATGATGACCGAATCTGTCATGCCTCAGCTCTCTCGTTCCGCGCATCGACATTGGTCATGATGGTATAGAACACCCAGCAGATGGCGAGGATGATCAGGTTGTAGACGAGCGACATGGCCGCCGCCTTGCCGAGATCGAACTGCCCGAGGGCGAGTTTCACCAGATCGATGGACAGGAAGGTCGTGGCGTTGCCGGGGCCGCCGCCGGTGAGGACGAAGGGCTCCGTGTAGATCATGAACGAGTCCATGAAGCGCAGCAGCACCGCGATCAGCAGGACGCGCCGCATCTTCGGAAGTTGGATCGTGCGGAAAACCGCCCAGCGGGAGGCACCGTCGATGCGCGCGGCCTGATAATAGGCATCGGGGATGGATTTCAGTCCCGCATAGCACAGGAGCGCAACAAGGCTCGTCCAGTGCCACACGTCCATGACCACGATGGTGATCCACGCATCGAGCGGATCGCCCGTATAATTGTAGTCGATCCCGAGATGGTTCACGAGCCAGCCGAGCAGGCCGATATCGCCGCGGGCGAAGACCTGCCAGATCGTCCCGACCACGTTCCACGGGATCAGGAGCGGCAGTGCCATGAGGACGAGGCAGAGCGCCACGGTCCAACCCTCCCGCGGCATGGACAGCGCCACGAGGATTCCGAGTGGCACTTCGATCAGAAGAATGATTGCGGAGAACAAGAGCGTGCGCCAGAGCGCATCGAAGAAGCGGCCGCCGAGATCCGTCGAGGGATCGAGCAGTTCCTGAAACCAGCCGACGCCATTCCAGAAGAACTGGTTGTTCCCGAACGTATCCTGCATCGAATAGTTCACGACGGTCATCAGAGGGAGAACCGCCGAGAAGGCCACGATGAGGAAGACAGGCAGGACCAGAAGCCAGGCCTTGTTGTTGACGGTCTTCGTCATGCGGCCTGCCCTTCCAGCGGTTCCCCGGGGACCAGGCGCCCGTCGGCGTAGATATGGATATGGCGCGGATCGAGTCGAAGCGAAGCCTCGTCTTCGCCGATCACGAAGCTGTCCGGGACGCTCGCCGCGAGCGTACGCCCTTCGAGCTCCACCCGCGCGATGCGCGCACGCCCGATATCGTCGATGCGCCGGATCCGGACGGGAAGCCCTCTCCCCTTCGGCTGGAGCTCAGCGAATTCGGGCCTGATGCCGAGTTCGATGCGCTCGTGCTGCGGCAGGCTTGCATATCCCCGATGAAGCGCGACGGGCACGCTGCCGAGATAGGCGGTCGCGCCCTCCACGCGGCAGGGCAGGACGTTCATGCCCGGCGAGCCGATGAAATGGCCGACGAAAGTGTGGGCCGGACGCGCGAACAGCTCGTCCGGCGTTCCGGTCTGCACCACCGCGCCGTCATGCATGACCACGACCTTGTCGGCGAAGGTCAAGGCCTCCGTCTGATCATGGGTAACGTAGATCATGGTGATGTCCAACGCCCGATGGATCTCCTTGAGTGTGGAACGCAATTGCCATTTCATATGCGGGTCGATCACCGTGAGCGGCTCGTCGAACAGGATCGCCGCCACATCGGAGCGCACGAGGCCGCGCCCGAGCGAGATCTTCTGCTTCATGTCCGCCGTGAGATTGCTGGCCCTGCGATCGAGAACAGGCGCAAGGTCGAGCAGGTGCGCGATCTCCTCGACCCTCCGCGCCGTCCTGTCCCTCGGAACGTGACGGTTCTTCAACGGGAATGCGAGGTTCTCGCGCACCGTCATCGTGTCGTACACCACGGGAAACTGGAATACCTGCGCAATGTTGCGGGCTTCCGTCGGCAAGTCGGTCACATCACGATCGTCGAAGAGGATGCGCCCCCGGGTCGGCCGCACGAGCCCCGAGATGATGTTGAGAAGAGTGGTCTTGCCGCAGCCTGAGGGACCCAGCAGCGCATAGGCGCCGCCCTGACTCCAGACGTGATTGATTTCCTTCAGGGCGTAGTCGTGCGGCGTCTGCGGATCGGCTTTATAGGAATGGGCGAGATGGTCGAGGGTGATGCGGGCCATGGCGCTCTCCTCATGCGGCATTCTGCGTCGCACCGACCGCGGCAAGACGGCCCGTCCGGTCGAACAGGAAGAGATTGCGCGGATTCAGATGAGCCGTGACGGGGGTCCCTGGCTCCCAGCGCCGAACGCCCGGCATCAACGACACGAACCGGTGCTCGCCGGCATCAAGGTGCACATAGCTCTCGGAGCCTGTGATCTCGACCACCGAGACGACTGCAGGAATGGTGATCTCCCCCGCTCCCGACGGGTCGAGGCTGAGGTGATGAGCGCGAAAGCCAGCGGTGTACTCTCCGTCAGGCGCGCCCGCGAGCGCCTCCGTCGCGCGAATTCGCCTGCCCGTGCTCAGCACGGCGCTGTCGTCCGTCTTGTGGAGCGTCAGCGTGTTGAGCGGCGGGTCGGAGAACACGCGCGCGGTGACGAGGTTCTGAGGCTTACGGTAGACCTGCGGCGTCGGGCCGAACTGCGTCACACGCCCCTGAAACAGGGTCGCCGTGTTGCCGCCGAGCAGAAGGGCCTCGGACGGCTCCGTCGTCGCATAGACGAAGATGGCCCCCGACGCCGCAAACACGCGCGGCAGCTCTTCCCGCAGCTCCTCGCGCAGCTTGTAATCGAGATTGGCCAGCGGCTCGTCGAGCAGAACCAGATCCGCGCGCTTCACGAGAGCCCGCGCGATGGCCGTGCGCTGCTGCTGGCCGCCGGACAGGTTCAACGGCTTGCGGTCGAGATACGGTTCGAGCTTGAGAAGCCTTGCCGCGTCATGGACGCGGCTCTCGATCTCGGCACGTGGCAGGCCCGCGACGCGCAGCGGCGAAGCGATGTTCTCGTAAACGCTGAGCGAGGGATAATTGATGAACTGCTGGTACACCATGGCGACGCTGCGACGTTGCACGGGCCAGCCGGTCACGTCCCTTCCATCCACGAGCACCCGGCCGCCGGTCGGCGCATCGAGCCCGGCCATGAGCCGCATGAGCGAAGTCTTTCCGGCAAGCGTCGCGCCCAGGAGAACGTTGAGCGAGCCACGCGCCAGTGTCAGGGAGATGTCGTCGATATGGACCGACGCTCCGGCCTTCTTCGACACTGCTTCGAGTACAAGCTTCATCGGCACTCCCTTCAGGCCGCACTCGACGTGGCGGCGTCGCTCATGAACCCGTCGAGCGCTTCCGCCTGTCCTTCGGAGAGTTTCAAGCCCAGTTTGCTGCGCCGCCAGAGCACGTCGTCGGCCGTGAGCGCCCATTCCCGTTCGATCAGATACTCGACCTCGCGCTGCGTGAGGCCGGCACCGAAGGTTTGGCCCATGTCGTGCATCGATCGTGCATTCCCCACCACGTCACGGATCCGCGTGCCGTAGGCGCGCACGAGCCGTGCGACCACGGTACGCTCCAGGAACGGATACGCGGCGCAGGCCTCGCCCACCAACGCCGCATAGCCGGTCCGCGGGAAATCGCCGCCCGGCAGCGCGGACGCTCCCGTCCAGGCGGGCTTTCGGACTGTGGGCAAATGATCCTTGAGCCTGTCGAGAGCCGCTTCGGCGAGACGGCGATAGGTCGTGATCTTGCCGCCGAAGACAGACAGCATCGGCGGCTGTCCCTCCGGGGCATCGAGCACGAGAACATAATCGCGTGTGGCTTCCTGCGCGCTCGATGCGCCATCGTCGTAGAGCGGACGCACGCCCGAATAGGTCCAGACGACGTCCTCCCGGCGAACGGGATCCCTGAAGTACTCGCTCGCCGCGTCGCAGAGATAGAGGACCTCCTCCTCGGTGGCCCTCACGAGGGCGGGATCGCCGTCGTAATCCCGGTCGGTCGTCCCGATCAGCGTGAAGTCGTTCTGGAAGGGAATCGCAAAAATGATGCGATTGTCCTTATTCTGGAAGATATAGGCCCGCCCGTGCGGGAAGATCTTCTTCACGACGATGTGGCTGCCCTGCACCAGGCGCACCGAAGCAGGGCTGTCGGACCGGACGACACCTTTGAGAACCTTCTCCACCCATGGGCCGGCGGCGTTGACCAGCGCCTTGGCCCGCACCCGTTCCTGACGGCCCGTCCGTACGTCTTCGGACATAACGATCCAGGAGGAGCCCGAGCGCTCGGCGCGTGCGACGCGGGTCCGGGTCCGGATCCGCGCGCCGCGCTCCGCCGCGTCCTGCGCGTTCAGCACCACGAGGCGGGAATCCTCGACCCAGCAATCCGAATATTCGAAGCCTTTCGTCAGGTCGCGCTTGAGAGGAGCGCCCGCCGGATCAGACCTCAGGTCGAGCGTGCGGGTCGGCGGCAACAGCTTTCGGCCGCCGATATTGTCGTAGAGCGCCAGCCCCAGCCGCAGCAGCCATTGCGGCCGTAACCCCCGATGGTGCGGCAGAACGAAACGCAGCGGCCAGACGATATGGGGAGCGATTGTCCAGAGCACCTCGCGCTCCATGAGAGCTTCACGGACGAGGCGGAACTCATAATGTTCGAGGTAGCGCAGACCGCCATGGATGAGCTTCGTCGAGGCGGAAGACGTACCGCTGGCAAGGTCGCTCTGCTCGAAGAGGATCACGGAAGCGCCGCGGCCGGCCGCATCCCGTGCGATCCCGCACCCATTCACGCCACCACCGACGATCGCGACGTCGAACGTCGCTCCCTCGAGCGAGTCCACTGGCGTCTCCCGGCTCAGCCCCTCGGCCGTATTTTTCGTTTTATATTCGTTTGAGGCTACGCGCCCCACAAAGTGAAAGCAAGTACCAATAAGGAACCACGCCTTCCGCTAGGGAAGAGCGACAGCTTCCCGAAAGACCCGGCATCCGGGATCTATTCGCCGAAGCGTCCCACTTCCACGACCTGAACCTGAGCCTCATGGCACAGCTCGCGAAGATGGGGCGAGACAAGCGCGTCGGTCACGAAGATGTCGACCTCCCGAAGGTGACCGATCCGAACCGGAGCCGACCGCTCCGCCTTGAGATGGTCGGCGACGAGAACGACCTTTCGGGCATTGTCGATGATCGCGCGGGACACGCGCACCTCGCGGACGTCGAAATCCAGGAGCGAACCGTCCTCATCGATGGCGGATGTGCCGATCACCGCGTAATCGACCTTGAACTGGCGCACGATATCGACGGCGGCTGCGCCGATGACGGCGCCGTCCGAGCGCCGCACGGGCCCTCCCGTCACGATGACGTCGATCTTGGACTGGCGATAGAGGAGATTGGCGACATTGAGGTTGTTGGTGATGACAAGCAGCCCCTCGTGATCCAGGAGCGCCCGGGCTACCTCTTCCGTGGTCGTCCCGATATTGATGAAAAGAGAGCTGTTGTTGGGAATAAGGCGCGCAGTCGCGGCGCCGATCGCCTGCTTCTCGGCCTGGGCAATGAGGCGTCGTGCCTCGTAGGCCACATTCTCGACGCCCGACGCGATGATGGCACCGCCATGGACCCTGGTCATGAGCCGCAGCTCGCAGAGTTCGTTCAGATCCTTGCGGATCGTCTGCTGCGTCACGTCGAGCCGAGCAGCGAGATCATCCACGTTGACGCGTCCCTGCAGGCGCGCGAGGTCGACGATTTCCTGCTGCCGGGGCGTGAGCATCTGATCCATGGCTCGAGATTTCGTTTCTGTACCACTTCGAGCAAGAAGCGAATTCAAAACGAAGCACGCGGCGCACGGAGCCGTCAAGACGACGGCGAAGGCGACGCGACCAAATAGACATGGGTTAGCCTTGCGGCGGCAACTCGATATCCTCGTGACCGGAACGAGGAGGAAGCGCAGGCCTTCCCTCAGATGCGGGAGACGGCGGCCGGAGGACCGAACGGCCACGCATCGAGCAGCTCGGTTACCTGTGCCGCGGATATCGGCTTTGCGTAAAAGTAGCCTTGAGCGCTGTGGCAGCCCATCTTCCGAAGCCGCTCGACCTGTCCTTCGGTCTCGACCCCCTCGGCCGTGACATGCAGGCCCAAGCTCTTGCCGAGGCCGACCACGGCCCCCACGATGGCGGCATCGTCCTCGTCCTCTTCAAGGTCGGCAACGAAGCTGCGGTCGATTTTGATGTGGCCGACGGGAAATCGCTTGAGATGTGTCAGCGAGGCATAGCCGGTTCCGAAGTCGTCGAGCGCGATCTGGACACCATGCTCGTGGAACCGCTCCAGAATATGCAGCACCAGATCGAACTGCCCGTCGAGCAGAACCCGCTCCGTCACTTCGATCTCGAGGCATCGCGCCGGAACCTTCACCAGGTTGAGGATGCGAATGACTTCATCCGCCATACTCGGCTGGTTGAACTCGACGGAGGAAAGATTGAAGGCCACGCGGCCGAACCGGTACCCACCGTCCAGCCATCGGCGCATATCGGATGCGACCTTCCCGATCAGCCTCTTGCCGATCACGGGGGCAAGCTCAGGATCCTCGAACACGGCGCCGAACACGCCCGGCTCGAGAATGCCCTTGTCCGGATGCTGCCAGCGGGCAAGCGCCTCGAGGCCGACGATCCTTCCGCTCGAGAGACAGACCTTGGGCTGATAGAAAGGCACGAACTGATCCTGGGAGATCGCATTGCGCACGTCCCGCCCCAGAGCCAGCCGCTGCTCCGTGAGGAGTCGCATCTCGGGATCGTAGGTCACGACGCGGCCGCGCCCTTCCGCCTTTGCCCGATAAAGGGCGATATCCGCATCCTTCATGAGTTCGACCGGCTCGGAATCGTGATCCGGATAGGCCGCGACACCGATGCTCGCTCGGCTCATGAGCGCTCTTCCCGCATACATGAACGGAAGGCGCAGCCTTTTCAGGATGATCTCGCCCAGGTTGGCGGCATGACTCAACCTCAACGGCTCGACGACCAGAACGGCGAACTCGTCTCCGCCGATGCGGGCGACGGTGTCCTGATCCCGCATCATCACCGACAGGCGATCTGCCGTTTCCCTCAACAGCATGTCGCCAGCGTCATGGCCGAGCGTATCGTTGACGTCCTTGAAATCGTCGAGGTCGATCATCAGCAGGCTGACGCTGGTGTCGTTCCGCCTGGCTTCCCTGAGAGCGGAATCGAGACGGCGCTGAAACAGGACGCGATTGGGCAGTCCGGTGAGCCCATCGTGATTTGCGGAGCGCCAGACCTCCTCCTCCGCAGCCTTGCGCTCCGTGATGTCGAACGTGACGCCCACCACGCGATTGGGGCCCGCCCGCTCTCCACGCGAGGCCAGCCACAGCGTCTTTCCGGCCGGCAACCGGTATCGGAACTCCATGGTATCGCAGCCCGTCGTGCCGATCGTCTCGATGAACCGCTCCCGTGCGAGCCGGTCCTCATGAGGAACGTTCTCGAGGAACTCCGATAAGGGCCCGGATCCGATGCCCAGCAGCTCGATCGCATTGGCCGAGCGGGTGATATGGTCGGTTTCGAGGTCGTGCTCCCAGGCGATCATGCGTCCGGCCTGCATGGCCAGTCTCAGCCGCTCGTCGGCCGCGAGCAGCGCATCCTCGGACAGCTTGCGCTGTGTCACGTCCTGTATCATTCCGACCTTGCGGATTGCCCGTCCGCTCGCATCGAGCACCGTTCGGGCGCTCGACGAGATCCATCGCACCTGCCCGTCATCCGCCCGGATGATTCGGAAGACGCCGCTGTACCGGAGACCTTTGCCCGGCACATCCACGAAGATCTTGGCTTCGACGGCGCCAAGGTCGTCGGGATGGATCCGCTCGAAAAAGCGTTCGGCGGAGGCCGGGACGTCCGGCGCAATCCCCAAGATCTCTCTCGTCTCGGCGGTCCATTCGACGCAGCCGGTGACGAGATCCATGTCCCAGATCCCCGCAGAGGTCGTCTCGGCGGCAAGGCGCAGCCTTTCTTCGCTCCTCCTCAACGTGTCCTGGGCCTGTCTTCGGTCATGGATGTCCGTCACGGTCCCGACCCATTCCCGGACCGAACCATCGGGATGTTTCAACGGAGTGGCACGTGACACGACCCAGCGAAACTCGCCGCTCCTGTGCCTGACCCGAAACTCCTTCTCCAGCGTTTCGGCGGATGTCAGGGCATCGAGCCAGACTTTCATCAGCGTTTCGGAATCCTCCGGATGTACGGCGTCGAGCCAGCCATAGCCGGCATATGCCTCCGGCCGCTGGCCACAGAACTCCTCCCAACCCCATCCGGACCGGATCGAGCCGTCGGGCGACGCACGCCAGACAATCGCCGCCCTGGCCTCGACGAGGGCACGGTACCTCTCCTCGCTCTCGGCCAGAGCTTGCTCGGCCTCTTTCCAGCCATGGATATCCGTATAGGTGCCGACCCACCGCTCGACCTGGCCCTGCGGGCCGCGAACCGGACTGCCCCGGCACAGAACCCACCGATATTCGCCCGAGTGATGAAGAAGCCGATGCTCGTTCTCGTAATCCGATGCGGTCGCGAGCGCATGCCTCCAGGTCGCAAGAACGCCCTCGCGATCATCCGGATGGACGAAGTCGAGCCAGGCTTCTCCGACGACCGGATGAAAGATGCCGGTGAATTCATGCCAGCGCTTGTTGTAGGAGTTTCTGCGGCCATCGGCGGTGACGAGCCAGACCATGTGGGGCACCGCATCGATAACGATCTGAGACGTCTGCTCGCTTAAGAGAACGTGCACATCCGATGTTTTTTCCTTCCCCATGATAATAAAATTTCTATCAACCGTAGTGTTCACCAAACCAAAGCGGGGAGGCTCAAATTGCCGGAAGCAACGATAATTTTCCGCACTTAAAGAAAGGCTTAAACGCAACCCTCATCCTTACGCAGCAAGGGAATACTGCCCTTCCGGGGGATCGACGAAAGGATGCCGCCAAGCGCAAGGGTAGCTCAACTCTCGGCTGCGTGAATGACCAAACCTTCAAGCGACGACGGCCAGATTCCTGCCGGCCCGCTTGGCTCTGTAACAGGCCTCGTCGGCACGCCTCAGAAGCCTGTCGATGGAGAGATCCTGGCTCGTGACTTTCGTGATCCCGACACTCAAGCCAAGAACGAAATTCCTGTCGTTCCAGACGAAGTTCGTGGTCGAGACGGCTTTGATGAGAGCGGAGACGCACGAGATTCCGCTATCGAGATCGGCTTCGTAAAGGATCAGGCCGAACTCGTCGCCACCGAGCCGCGCCAGAAAATCCATTGGACGGATGTGCTGCTTCAGTGTCGCTGCAACCATGCGAAGCACCTGATCGCCGGCGACATGCCCGGCCGCATCATTGACGCCCTTGAAGCCATCGAGATCGAGATAACACAATGCGTGCGGACGATTGCTGGCCTGTGCCGCCTTCATCGCGGAATTCAGCGCGTCTTCGAACGCGGTTCTGTTGGGCAGGCCCGTGAGACCGTCATGGGCGGCGCGATATGCGAGATCGGACAGGAGCGTATCGCGCTCGCTCTCCGCGTGCTTCCGCGCCGTCAGATCCTGAAGCTGGCTGATCACCTCGCCATTGGATCCACCATCGGTGAAATGCACCGCCGATTGCAGGGCCCACCTGAGGGTCCCATCCTGATGGAGGAATCGGGTTTCCCGCTCCAGGGACAGGATTTTTCCCGTGACGAGTTCGGCCATGACGGCGCGGGCGGAGTTCCATTCCTCCGGCTCCATGAAATCCCAGAGCTTCTTTCCGATCAGCTCTCTCGGGGCATATCCGAGAAACCGCCCGTAGGCTTCGTTGGCTTCAAGGATCGTCCCGTCGTCCGAGGCGATGCTCATACCCACCGGTGAACGCTCGATCACGGCCCTGAAGCGCGCCTCCTGCGCCCGCGCCTGGCTCTCGGCCAGTTCGAGAGCCTGTCTCTCCCGGTTGTAGCGGGTGATGTCGAAATGCACGCAGGTTCTCAGTCCCTCGCGGCTGCGCTGTTCGACGATGCGAACCCAACGGTTTTTCGGAAGCGGAACTTCATAAGCGACGCCGGCAAAGCGCTTGTCGTCCTGCAGGATGGGCCGTATGGCTTTCTCGTAATGCTCGCCGCCGCCCTCCTCCGGGTGCCGCTGCCATAGGGATTGGATGAGCTTTTCGAGAGCCTGACCCGCAATATCCTGCTCCGGCAGCACCTCGTAGAGATGGCGGAACAGATCGTTGCAGGAGACGATGATGTTGTTGCGATCGAGCACGACGATCGGATCCGGCATGCTCTCCATGGATGTCAGATGCGCAAGTTCCGGAGGCGCATTGGCAGGAAGGAAGAATCCGCGGCTTCGGCGCTGCGGCATCGGCACTTCGGTCCAGGCTCTCATCTTTCCCGTACCGTCGAGAGGGTGAACCGCAACGCGAACCCAGCGCTCACGGTGCCTGAAGACGTAGGGAGGATGATCGGAACGGTGTCGCGTAATGCTGCGCTCGATATATTCGTCGATGAACTGGACTTCGTCTTCATCCAGCCGAAGTGCGTAAAATCGTCGCAGGTTTTCGCTGTAGTGTTCTCCGATCGCGATATGTCCTGCGTGCTCTGGAAAGAAGTGTAGGAACGTCTCGTTCCAGAGAACGGCCCGATCATCCGTATCGAGGATGTAGACTGCGACACCGAGGGAATCGAGCAATGTCGCAATCGGAGCATAAAGCGCTCTGATACGGTCGGCAGAGATACCTGCCGACAAAGATACCGGAATCACGAAAAAGCCCCCCTGCGGCGGGTGCGCGATCCGGCCTGAGGTTTCCACATGCGTGATCCCGGCCTGTTTTCGACACACCCACGGAAGATTTGAAGCTCCCTTACGTCAGAAGGTCAACTCCCATCTGGGTAGAAGATCCGCCGACCCTGACGCTTCCCCGGAAAGTCATCCCGATGCCGTAAGGTCGTGTGTCCGTCGCAATTTTGGCCGCCGACTTGCCGGTGGGCGGCACAAAGGTCGGCGCGTTTGCGACAGGGCGAAGCGGGCGGTCCATCGCAGGCTTGGCGCGCTTCTCTCCCGAGGCTTCGATCCGGCATGAAGCTGCATTTCGGCCGACATCGGCATCGGGCTTCAGTCTGTCGCCCATGAGGCCCTTTCCTGGGCGACAGACGGGAGGCTTGGTCCATCCGTGCGAAAAGTGGACCCGGCTTTTCGCAAGAACGATGCGCTGTTCTAACGTGGGAGCGTCGGATCAAACCCCAGAAGGGCAAATCCACCTCCCGCGTCCGATGCTCTAGACCATCCCGAGCGCCTGCATGTAGAGCTCGAGAATGGCCTCTTCCTCCTGGCGTTCGGCATAGTCGCGCTTGCGGAGGGAAACGATCTTGCGGAGCACCTTGGTGTCGAAGCCGTTGCCCTTGGCCTCGGCATAGACGTCCTTGATGTCGCCCGCGATGCCGGCCTTCTCCTCCTCGAGACGCTCGATGCGCTCGATGAAGGCCTTCAGCTGATCGGCTGCGACGGATTCGGTGTTGAAAGCTGCGTCATCCATGATGAAGCCCCTGAATTGATGGCGTTGGCGCCAGTGTTATCGTCGATTTGGTTGAAGTGGATTTAATGCCCCGGCTTCGATTTCCCGAATTGGTCGAGCTGCGTGGGGGACGCGTCCTTCTGGTGGCGCGCTTTCCACTCTTCGTATGGCATGCCGTAAACGTATGTCCGGCTCTCGTCCTTGGACAGGGGCACCTGCCTGGCATCGGCGGCATCCTTGAGCCAGTTGGACAGGCAGTTCCGGCAAAAGCCCGCCAGGTTCATGAGATCTATGTTCTGGACATCGGTGCGTTCCCGCAGGTGCTCCAACAGCCTGCGAAAGGCGGCCGCCTCCAGTTCGGTGCGGGTCGCATCGTCGAGGTCTTTCATGAGCCCTCTCCCTCTTCAGTGTTGGCGCAAGCGCTCGCGGGTACGCGTTCCGAAGATCGCCGGCTTGCGCAGTTCCGACCGCGTCGCCAGGGGCTTGAGGAGCCGGGCGAAGCGCTCGGCCCATTCCTCCGCCCCCTCGTCCGAGGCGATCAGATCCTGCCGGATCTCGATCAGCGCATTGGCCAGGCCCCGGATCGTGGCATGCCGGTCGACCGTATCGCCGGCGAGGGCCCCATCATAGGGTTCGTTGTCACCGACGACGAGTCCTTTCTCGGCCGCGAGTCCCTCCAGAAGAGGCCGGGCATAGCGATCGTCCGCATCCCACAGGATGCCCACGTGCCAGGGGCGCGGCCAGCCGCGCCAGACCGGGGTGTAGCTGTGCACGGTCACGATCGCCGGCGGATGGCCCGACGCCATGGCTTTGTGAATGGCGTCCAAGATGGCCGCATCGTAAGGATCGTAGAAGCGTTCGATGCGTCTTTGAATCTCCGCCTCGTCCACCTTGGCGTTCCCCGGCACCACCGCGCCGTCCGAGAGGCGCATGACCAGTGTCGGGTCGTCCCGCCCCCGGTTGGGGTCGATGACGAGGCGTGAAAACCGGGTGAGGATCGCCGGAGCGTTGAGGCGGCGAGCCAGCGAGCGGGTGACCGCGGCCGCCCCGATGTCGTAGGCGATATGCCGCTGGAACTCGCTGGCCGGCAGGCCGAGGTCGGCGAGATCGGGCGGCACGGCATTCGATGCATGGTCGCAGAGAAGAAGAATGCCGGATTCGAGAGTTCCCTCGAGGATCTCGACAGGATGGGGCTCAAGGGCGGGGTCGGCGCTCTTGAGCGCGGCAGAAGCGGACATGGCTTAAAGTGTGAAACAAGACATTGATTGGCAGGGGAAAACCCTTACCCTGCGCGCCGCCCTCTGACAACGCGACCATCCGCGCAACGACCTGGCGATCAAAAAATGTCCTCAATCTCCACTCCGGCACGGTCCGAGTCCGGCTTCGTCACCGCTTTCGCAGCTCTTTGCCTGGGCGCGGTCGCCATGGGCATCTCCCCCATTTTCGTGCGCTTCGCCTCTGCCGGCGTGAGCGGGGCGCCGGCCGATGTGGGTCCCTTCACGAGCGCCTTCTGGCGCGTTTCCCTCTGCCTGCCGCTGCTCTATGCGTGGATGCGGCTGGAAGAGCGAAAGGCGCCCGCCGATACGCCACGGATCCCCTTCTCCCGTGCCGCGATCCTGGGAGGCCTCGTCTTCACGGGCGACCTTCTGGTCTGGCACCTCGCCATCCTCAAGACCACGGTCGCCAATGCGACCTTCTTCGCCACGATGGCCCCCCTCGTGGTGGTGCTGGTGGTGTGGCTGGTGCTGCGACAGAAGGTTTCGCGGGGCACCTTCGTCGGCCTGGGTCTGTGCCTTCTGGGCGGCGGCGCCCTCATCGGCCAGAGCATGCATGCCGATCCGGCCCGTCTCACGGGCGATCTTCTCGGCCTCGCCACGGCTTTCTTCTTCGGCCTCTACTTCATCGTCGCGAGCAAAGCGCGCAAGACGGCGGGAGCCGCGCGGGTGACCTTCGAGACCAGTCTCATCACCGCGGCCCTTCTTCTCGTGGTCGCGCTCGTCTTCGAAAACCGCATCATGCCGCAGACCTGGCAGGGAGCGGCGGCGTTGTTCGCCATGTCCTATGTCAGCCATGCGGGCGGCCAGGGGCTGCTCTCCGTCGCCCTCGGGATTCTGCCCCCGGTCTTCTCGTCTCTCGTCATCTTCCTTGAATCGATTGCGGCGGCGGTATTCGGCTGGGTGATTCTCGGCGAGCCGCTCACTCTGATCCAGAGCCTGGGAGGCGCCTTGATCCTGCTGGGAATCTGGGTCGCCCGCCCGGAAAACTAGGCCCTATGGGCACCGCAGCCCTCTTCGAACAAGGGGGAAATGCCTTGCGAGGAGACCCCAGGACGGCGCCCGCGATTTTTTTAGCGGGCTAAATGTCTCGAAGGGCGCCTTTTGGGTCTTGATGCAATGCGTCTTCTGGCCGACAAGGATTCGACATAGTTCTCGAAGCATTGTGCGATTTCATTCCTGACCCGTTGACCGAATCGACGTCCATGAAGGTTTTGACACTTCCCTCGGCCTCCCGGCGGCTGCGAAGCCTTGCACTGATGGCGGCCTCGCTGGGCGGCCTTGTCCTCGCAGCCTCTCCGGCACGCGCGGATCTGCGTCTGTGCAACATGACGTCGAGCCGCGTCGGCGTCGCCCTCGGTTACCGGGACCCGCAAGGATGGGTGACTGAGGGCTGGTGGAACCTGAACGCCCGTGGATGCGAGACCCTGCTCAAAGGGCAGCTCGGCGGCCGCTTCTATTACATCTACGCCATCGATTACGACCGGGGCGGGGAATGGAGCGGACGCTCCTTCATGTGCACCCGCGAGCGGGAATTCACGATCCGCGGCACGGAAGATTGCCTTGCACGAGGCTTTGATCGCAGCGGCTTCTTTGAAGTCGATACCGGTGAACAGAAGAGCTGGACCATCCAGCTGACAGAGACGAATCGCCCAGGGGGGGCACAGCCATGAGACGCTCAAGGCGCACGAAAATTCTCGCGACTCTCGGACCGGCCTCCGAGTCCCAGGACATGATCGAGAAGTTGTTCAAGGCGGGCGCCGACGTGTTCCGCCTGAACATGAGCCATCTGCCGCGCGAAAAGCTGAAAGAGCGCGTGGCGATGATCCGGGCGGTGGAGGCGAAGTTCAAGCGCCCCATCGCGATCCTCGCGGATCTGCAGGGCCCGAAGCTGCGCGTGGGCGCGTTCGAGGGCGACAGCGCCATGCTGAAGCCGGGACAGACCTTCACGCTCGATGCCGACCCGGCGCTCGGTGGGACGGAGCGTGTCCATCTGCCTCACCCCGAAATCCTCTCCTCCCTCGAACCCGGCCATACGGTGCTCATCGACGACGGCAAGTTGCGTCTTCGCGTCAAGAGCGTGAAGCAGGGCTCCGCCGCGACGACCGTGGAGGTCGCCGGCAAGATCTCGAACCGCAAGGGCGTGAGCCTGCCGGACACGACGATCCCCGTCGCCGCCATGACCGAGAAGGACCGCTCGGATCTCGAAGCGGCCCTCGATGCGGGCGTCGACTGGATCGCGCTGTCCTTCGTGCAGCGTCCCGAGGACGTGGCCGAGGTGAAGAAGGTTGCGCGCGGACGCGCGCTCGTCATGTCCAAGCTCGAAAAGCCTCAGGCGATCACGCGTCTCGACGAGATCATGGAGATTTCGGACGCCGTCATGGTTGCCCGCGGCGATCTCGGCGTGGAGATGCCGCTCGAAAAGGTGCCCGGCATTCAGAAACGCATCGTTCGCGCGGCGCGGCGCCTCGGCAAGCCGGTGGTGGTGGCGACGCAGATGCTGGAATCCATGATCACCTCGCCGGTTCCGACCCGCGCGGAGGTCTCCGACGTAGCGACCGCCGTCTATGACGGCGCCGACGCGGTGATGCTCTCGGCCGAAAGCGCCTCGGGTCAGTATCCCGTCGATGCGGTGGCCACCATGAGCCGGATCGCGGAGGAAGTGGAGCAGGACCAGAACTACTGGTCCATCATGCGCACCCTCAACACCGAGCCGGAAGCGACCGGCTCGGACGCGATCGCGGCCGGCGCGCATCAGATCGCGCATACGCTCAACCTCAAGACGATCGCCGCCTGGACCTCGTCCGGTTCCACGGCCTTCCGCATCGCGCGCGAACGACCGAACTCGACGGTGATCGCGCTCACGCCGAGCCAGGACACGGCCCGCCGGCTCGCACTCGTGTGGGGCGTTCACTCGATCCGCACCAAGGATGCGAGCGACATCGATGACATGGCCTTCCGCGCCTGCAAGTTCGCCGTGCGCGAGGGCCATTCGGACGTGGGCGATCGCATCATCATCGTGGCAGGCGTTCCCTTCGGGACGCCGGGAGCCACCAACATGGTGCGCATCGCCTTCATCAACCAGGAGCATGCCGCCCAGGCTTGATGCACAGGGCGCCATTGTTGCCTTCCCTGTCATGGCCGCACCCGGTGCGGCCATGCACGTCTTAGCGCATCGGGCGTGAAATCGAATTCACGTCCGCGCTTCAACTTTTTGGTTTGGCGCATCTTTCCACGCAAAAGTGGACCTGCACTTTTGGGATCCATCCGATACTTTCTCCTTGGATTGGAGCATCGTTCGGGCGGACCCGAAGGGCCGCGTCAGCGAATACCGGATCCACTTTTTCGCTCGATGCTCCCTTCTTAGATCAGCGCATCGTTCGGAGCGAAAAACCGGGTCCACTTTTTCGCTCGATGCGCTAACCAGCAGCCCTTCCCAAGACGTGGATGCCCGGCTCGAGGCCAAGCACGGCGTGGGCGAAGCCGGCTTCATCACTCATCCGGTTTCACCACCCCTGCCCTGCCCTGCCCTGCCCTGCCCCGCGAGGGCGACGGACGAATCCGAGATCCGCTCGGCCAGAACCTCGATGGCCGCGAGAACCCGTTGTCCTTCCGCATATTGCGGCATGTGCCCAATGCCCGGCAGCAGGATGAGCTCGGCCCCCGGCACCGCATTCGCGAAGGAGCGGCTGTGCAGATCGGTCCAGACGATCTCGTCGCACTCGCCGGCGATGACGAGCGCCGGCATGCGGATGTCGCCATAGCGGGGGCTTTGGCGGACGACGGCATCGTACATGACGGCGAAGTCCTGCATGTTCGCCTCGTAGGCGCGTGGCCGGAAGGCGAGCGGGATGAAGCCGTTGCGAACGATGCCCGGAGTCGGCTCCTGCGGGGCGTAGGTTTTTTTCTTCATCCACGGCCGCAGCACGAGCGTGACAGGTATCGCGAACGTGCGCATGGCGAGCCATCCCGCCCCGGATGTGATCAGCCGCCGATACCAGCCGGTATACCCGCCTGGCCAGGGCGTGGTGATGCCCGCCAGAATGACGATGGCCCCGGTCACATCACGATGGTCGAGGGCGAAATGCGGCACGAGGGTGCCCGACCAGGAATGCCCGACGATGACCGCGTTACGTACGTGGAGCCTGCGCAAGGCCTCGGCGATCAGGGCCGCCTGGCGCGCGGGCTCGGCCTCGCGCAAGCCTCCCTTCCGCTCGCTCCAGCCATGGCCGGGCCGGTCGAAGGCCAGGACCCGGTAGCGCTGCGCGAGATGCGAGCCGAGGCCGAACATCGATTCGGCGAGGTTGGATGATGCGCCATGGAGAAGGACAATGGTGCCGCGCGGCAGGCCCTCGGGCGCGACGTCCCGGTAATGGAGCCTCGAACCTGCGACCTCGATGAATCGGCCCGTCGGTGGATAGCGGCGCCCGACGATCCAGGTGTGGATACCGGTAAACGCGGCTCCGGCGGTGGCAAGAAGAAGAAATGCAGCCAGGAGGGCGAGAACGTGGCTCATCGTGAAACGCGGGCTAGAGCATCGGACGTGAAAGGTGGAATCCACCTTTCACGTCCGATGCTCTCGTCTTGGAAAGAGCGCATCGTTCTGGCGAAAAATCGGGCCACTTTTTCGCACGATACGTTAGAGATCCTGCCCGTCCACGTCGGGGATGAGGCGGTCCACGATCGTCTTCACGCTCGATTGTTGCGGATTGATCGTCAGCACGTGCCGATAAGCCTCGAGCGCCCGCGCCTTGTCGTCGGAAGCCATCAGGATATGGCCGAGTCCGGTCCAGGCGTTGAAATGGCGCGGCTCGATCGCGAGCGCCCGGCTGAGATCCGCCATGGCCCCGACCGGATCGTCCAGCTGATAGAACACCGTCGCCCGGCGATACCAGGCCTCCGCCCAGTTCGGCTGAAGGGCCAGCACCCGGTCGAGCAGTTCGACGGCGAGCGGGAACTCCTTCTTCTCGAAGGCCTCCGTGGCCCGGCCGAGGAGCAGGTCCGCCGTATCGGAGCCGGAACGCGCGAATCGCCGCTCGATCAGGTTCGAGATGCCCTCCGCCTCGCGCTCCGAGCCGGCCTTGGAGAGGCGGTCGAACAGATCGTCGAGCGTGACGGGCTTGGGCTTGGGCGGCTGCTCCTTCGCCGAAGGCGAATGAGGTCGAGCGGCCTCCTGCGCATTCGAGGGATACGCGGCGAGGCTCAGCGATGCGGTCAGCAGGAACGCAAAAAAACGCATGCCGGGATTTTAGGATCCCGGCATGCGCGGTCAATTCATAAAAGCGTGCGCGGGATCGCCGCGCCTGACTTAGCCCTGACGAGCCTTGTAGCGCTTCTGGGTCTTGTTGATGATGTAGACCCGGCCCTTGCGACGCACCAGCTGGTTGTCGCGGTGACGGCCGCGGATCGACTTCAACGAGTTACGGATCTTCATATCCGGTCTCCTGCGGCCCTTCGGGAAGGCCGGAAAAAGAAATGGTGGGCGCGGCTGGGATCGAACCAGCGACCCCTACGATGTCAACGTAGTGCTCTCCCGCTGAGCTACGCGCCCGGGAAACGGTGATGTTTGACGTCCCGTCTCGGCTGTGGGGGGCGATATACCCAGAACTGGGCATATGCGCAAGTCATGATGAGCAACCTTTTTTAGGCCGCCATCATTTTGTCGACCTCGCTGACGAGGTCGCGCAGGTGGAAGGGCTTGGAAAGCACCTTCGCATCCTTCGGAGCCTGAGAATCCGGATTCAGGGCCACGGCGGCAAAACCGGTGATGAACATGACCTTGATGTCCGGGTCGAGCTCGGTGGCCCGGCGGGCCAGCTCGATTCCGTCCATCTCAGGCATGACGATATCCGTCAGGAGAAGCTCGAAAGGCTCCTCCCGCAGGCGGTTATAGGCGGAAAGCCCATTGTCGAACGGGGCCACCTCGTAGCCTGCGTTCTCCAGCGCCTTCACAAGAAAGCGCCGCATATCGTTGTCGTCTTCGGCAAGAAGAATCTTCATCGGCTGCCAAGCCCCGAATCGTGGCGAATGATCTCAGGAGCCTTTCATGCCCCCACCGGGTAAATAACCCGTGAAAGAACGACGCAGCACCCCCACCATATTGTCGTGGACAGGCGGCGCCGCTGCCTTACACTAGCAAAAAAGCCGATCTTCATTTCAGAATAGCCAGTTTTCATGCGGCCAGCCATCGTCGACGAGTTCGATCCCCCTTTCGTCCTTAACGAGCCTGCGGCACAGACGATTCCGTTCGTCTTCAATGCCCCCCACGCGGGCGCCGTCTATCCGGCCTCCTTCCTGGCGGCGTCCCGCCTGGACGCCGTGGCCTTGCGCCGGTCGGAGGACGCCTATGTGGACGAGCTCTTTTCCTCGGTCACGGAGCTGGGCGCTCCTCTCATGGCGGCGCGCTTCCCGCGGGCCTATCTGGACCTCAACCGGGAGCCCTACGAACTCGATTCCCGCATGTTCGATGGACGCCTGCCGCCCTTCGCCAACACCCGCTCCATGCGGGTGGCCGGAGGCCTCGGAACCATCCCTCGCATCGTCGCCGACGGGCAGGAGATCTACCACGCGCGCCTCCCGGTCGATGAAGCGCTCCACCGGATCGAATGGCTCTACAAGCCCTACCACCGGACATTGCGCCAGGTCGTGCGCCGCACCGCCGATCTCTTCGGCCATGCGGTTCTCATCGACTGCCACTCCATGCCCTCCTCCAGCGTAAGCCGGGATGACGGCACGAGGGCCGATATCGTGCTCGGCGACCGATACGGCACCTCGTGCGCGGGCCTGCTCATCGATATCGTCGAGGCGGCCCTGAGGGGACGCGGCTATGCGGTGGTGCGCAACAAGCCTTACGCGGGCGGCTTCATCACCGAGCATTACGGGGAGCCGGCCCTCGGACGACATGCCTTGCAGGTGGAGATCAACCGGGCGCTCTACATGGAGGAGCGCAGCATGACCAAGAGGGCGGGCTTCGCGGTTCTGGCGGACGATCTGTTCCAGGCCTTCCACCAGGTCATCGGCGACATCGAAGGGGAGCTGACGACCCGGCGCATCGCGGCGGAGTGATGGCGGCTACAGCATCGGACGTGACATCGAACCCAGATCCGATGCATTGAGCTTTTGTTATCGAGCATCTTTTCACGCAAAACCGGTTCCCACTTTTGCGTTCGATGCTGCCGCACTTTGATTTGAGCATCTTTTCACGCAAAACCGGTTCCCACTTTTGCGTTCGATGCTGCCGTCCGAAGCGCGGACAGAAGAAACACGGCCCGAAAAAGAAAAAAGGCCGCCGTCGCCGGCAGCCCGAAGTTTAGGGAGGAAACGCCCAAGAAGGGCTACGACAAGGCGACGCCATCGCCATATCGCACTGCAATATTGCCTTCGCGTCGCACAAAAATCAACAAAAAAATCACGCCTCGTTATGCTTTAGGCGCATATCTGTTGGGATGGGGGTCAATAGCCCTGCCATAAATGAACAGGCTCAGGAGCAGCCAGCTGCCCAGAGCCGCGAAGACGAGCCGATATCCCTCCGCCGCATAGCCTCCGCTCCCCGACCGCCCCATGGCGTCGATCAGGATGCCCGTGACGCTTTGTGACAGGAACGCCCCGCCCATGGTGCCGATGTTCATGAGCGTGATCCCCCGGCCCGTCAGATGGGGCGGAAACAGGGATTTCCCGTGTGAGGTCAGAATGGGCGTGAACGATACGCTCAAGCCGAACAGGATGAACCAGACCGGAATCAGGGTCAGATCGAGAGGCGCGAAAACCAGGACCGCGATCATCGCGACCACCGCAAGGCCGCCGATGAGGACCGGCTTCTTGTAGCTGCCCCGGAACCGGTCGGTGGCTCCCCAGAGCAGCATCCCGCAGATCTGGGCTCCAGCTCCGAGCAGGAGGATCCGCCCCTTTGTGGCAAGATCGGCCCCGTGCACGTCAGCCAGCCAGGGCCCGCCCCAGAGACCGATGATGGAAACGAAGCACGAATAAGTGGTCAGGTGCATGAAAAACACGCGCCAGAAGGACGGCACCTTCGCGGCTAAGGCTACGCCCTTCAAAGCCTCGCCCCAGCTTTCCCGCTTCCCGGCGTCACCGGCATCCTTCGGCACCGCGACCATAATCACCAGCATCGTGGCGACGGTGAGCGCCGCGACGATCAGAAACGAACTGCGCCAGCCAATGGCCGCCGACGCCGCCGCCAGGGGCGCCGTGGCCGCGAGCGTGCCGAGATTGGCGCCACCCATCTGGATGCTTGTCAGCCCGGCAAATCGCTGCAGCGGGAAGCGCCGCGCATAGATGACGAGGGGCGCCATGAAGAAGGTGGAGCAGCCGAGCCCCATCAGGGCCCGGGCGGCGATCAGCAGAGACGCCGAGGGCGCCATGGCGAACATGGCCGTGGCGGCCACGGCCATCACGGCCGTGGCGAGCATGATGCGTTTGGGGCCGAAGCGGTCGATGAGGATCCCGATCGGGACCTGAACCGCCGCGAAGGTGAGGAAGAAAGCGCTCGACAGAAGACCGGTCTGCGTGGCGGAGAGAGACATTTCCCTCGCCAGATCGCTGGCGATAACCCCTATGGAATTGCGCAGGAACTGACTGACGGCGTACATTGCCACCAGTGCCGCAACGAGGAAAACAGTGGCCTCCGAGCGGGTTGCAGAAACCTTGGCTGCCGAATCCATGAATGTCCCGCCCTTCCCTGCGCCGCTGCTCACTTGCCGAACGCCAGACGCTTGATAAAAGCGAAGCGATAACAGGCCAAGGCCGGCCTGGACGATTCACGAGGACATCCAAGCATGGGGCTCATCGACTTCACGCATTTCGTCAACGAGCTCGCCACCTCGTCCGGTCAGGCGATCATGCCGTTCTTCCGTACGGCGATTGCGTCCGAGGACAAATCCCGCGGCGGAGCGTTCGATCCGGTCACGGAAGCCGACCGGGCGAGCGAAGCCACCATGCGCCACCTCATCAAGCGCAGCTTCCCCACCCACGGCATCATCGGCGAGGAGTTCGGAGCGGAGAACGCGGATGCGGATTACGTGTGGGTGCTCGATCCCATCGACGGCACGCGCGCCTTCATCGCGGGTCTTCCCACCTGGGGCACGCTGATCGGCCTCACCTACAAGGGCCGTCCGGTCTTCGGCATGATGCACCAGCCGTTTACCGGCGAGCGCTTCTTCGGAGACGGAGGCTCGAGCACCTATCGGGGTCCGGGCGGCGAGCGTAAGCTCATGGCGCGCCGCTGCGCCTCGCTGAAGGACGCGGTGATCTCCACCACGAGTCCGCGCCTCTTTGCGGGTGAGGATCTGCGCGCCTATGACCGTGTGGAAAGCGTGGCACGCCTCGCCCGCTACGGCTGCGACTGCTATGCCTATTGCATGCTCGCGGCGGGCCACATCGATCTGGTCGTGGAATCCGGCCTCAAGGCCTACGACATCGCGGCTCTGGTGCCGATCATCGAAGGCGCGGGCGGCATCGTCACCACTTGGGACGGAGGGTCAGCCGCCGGTGGCGGGCGCATCGTCGCGGCCGGCGACCGCCGGGTCCACGCCGCCGCCGTCGAGCTGCTCAGCCGATAAGCCCAGGACGTCGAGATCCGGCTTCCGCTCGGTCCTCACATCGGGCGTTCCGGGGATGAAGGCATCGAACGCGGCCCAGAACTGCTCGCGGATCTCGTCGCGCTCCATGAGAATCTCATGCCGCGCGCCGGGAATGACAATGGCGTGTCCCGCCTTCAGCCGCGCGGCAAAGCGCTCCGTCGCAGGCGTCGCGCAGACCGGGTCCTCTCCTGCGGCGACGATCAGCGTGGGCAGGCGGATCTTCAGCGCATAGTTCGGCGCCGTGAAGCACCTCATGAAGCGGAAGGCGGCATCCATCCATGCCACCGTCGGCGCACCGATGGCACCCGGCCCGATGGCCGTCGCCGCATCCGCGTTGCGGGAATAGCGCACCGGGTCGCTCGTGAGGCGGTTTCCCTTGAACGGCAGCGTGGAGATCGACGTCTCGCCGCCACCGGGAACGAACGTCTTGCCCATGCCGAAAAGCCTCAGGAGGCGTGCGAGAAAGGCCGCCCCGCGGGTCCGCCTGACGATGGAAAGCGCGATCATCGGCGTGGTCGTGACGAGCCGGCGGAAGGGCAGCCAGCTCTCGTGGGCCGCGTTGAGCGCAATGGCTCCGCCCATGGAATGGGCGAGCGCGAAGTGAGGCTCGGGCATGTGCGGCACCAGGATCTGGTCGCGCACGGCTTCCAGATCGAGCCTGTAATCGGCAAACCGCCTCACGTGCCCCTTGCGGGGGTTCTTCACCTGCCGCCCCGAGAGCCCCTGCCCGCGCCAGTCGAACGTCACCACTGCAAAGCCGCGCGCGAGAAGATCTCTGACCGTCTCGAAATACTTCTCGATGAACTCGGCCCTGCCGTGCAGGATGCAGACGGTTCCCTTGGGCCGGTCGGTTTCGGCCTTCCAGTAGGCGACCCGCAGGGCGATGCCGTCGGCCGTGGTGATGCCGGTGAGCACCGGCTCGCCGGGCACGGGGTTGTTGGGGGTCGGGAAGAATTCCACGGCTGGCCTCACGAAACGATGTGACCCCTTTATAGGGCGGTATGGGCCCGAGGGGCGAGCCTCTTGAACCCGAATGGATCTATTCCCACATGGATGATGTGCCGGCCGATGGCGGCACCGATCCCGATCCAGCCTTTTTAAGAGGTGGATCTTCAATGAATGCATGTTGCTTCTGATGGAGGATATGCCATGCGACAGTTCGATCTTGCTCCCCTGTACCGCAACACGGTCGGTTTCGACCGTCTGTTCTCGATGCTCGACCAGATGGTCGGCGTCGATGCGGCCCCAAGCTACCCGCCCTACAATATCGAGCGCACCGGCGAGAACGCCTATCGCATCTCGATCGCGGTCGCCGGATTTACCGACAAGGACCTCACCATCGAGGTGAAGGAAAACACCCTCTCCGTTCGCGGCGAGAAGAAGCCTAACGAAGAGCGTAAGGCCGAAGTGCTCCATCAGGGCATCGCGGCGCGCAGCTTTGACCGGCGCTTCCAGCTGGCCGATGGCGTCCAGGTCGTGGGTGCCAGCCTCGAGAACGGCCTGCTGCACCTGGATCTCGTGCGCGAGACGCCCGAGGCCAAGAAGCCGAAGCTCATCCCGATTGCCATGAACGGCGCTCAGGCGGTCGAGACCAAGCAGGCCGCCTAAAGCGGATCACTGAACAATTCAACGCGCCATGGCCGATCCCTGGACTTGATCCGGGGATCGGCTCCGCAACCCGCGTTTCTTCCATATCCGTCGGCCGGGGCAGCTATTGCCTGAGCCCGGGCTCCACATCCGCTCGCAATGCGGAGACAGACGAGCGGCGGCCCCTGTGCTCGCTCCAGATGCGTTACAGCATCGGACACGGGAAGTGGACCTGCACTTTTGGGACCCACTGATGCTTTCTCCTTGAATGAGAGCATCGTTCGGGCGGACGCGAAGGGCCGCGTCAGCGAATACCGGATCCACTTTTCGCTAGAGCATCGAACGCGGGAAGTGGGAACCGGTTTTGCGTGGAAAGATGCTCAAGACCATAGACTTACAGCGTCGGACGTGAGTTCGATTTCACGCCCGACGCTGTAGCGCGGCCCGCTGGGTCCGCACGATGCTCTAAGATTATGGATCCCCGATTGCGTGGAGATGATGAGGAATGCCCCAAACAAAAAGAGCGCCCCGTTGGCTCGGGGCGCTTTTGTTTTGATCCCTGGTCCAGATAGTCCCGCCGGGGCTGGAGGTGAACCCCGTTGGTCAGGTCTCGTAGGCCAGACATCGCGGGTGAATGCGGCAAGGTTAGGGCAATGTCACTCCGCCGCCTGCCGTGGCGCGGCCGAACGGGCGATCTCCAACAGCTTTCGCACATCCTGCTCCTGCGACGCGAAGGAGAGCACGAGGCGGATCAGGGTCTCGTCCGGCCCGATGGTCTCGCCCGCAGGCAGGCTCAGTTCCGTCCAGGGGTGATAGAGGATGCCTGCCTCCTTGAGCGCCTTGTCCATAGACGCCGGGATGATCGGGAAGACCTCGTTGGCCTGCGTCGCCCAGGCGAGACGCACGCCGGGAAGCTCTGAAAGCCCATCCGAGAGAAGCCTCGCCAGGCGATTGGCGTAGCGGGCATTGGCATACCAGTGATCGTCGGCGAAATAGCCCTCGAACTGCGCCGAGATCAGGCGGCCCTTGGACACGATCTGACCGGCGCGCTTCGCCCGGTAGTCGAGCGCCTCGGCGAGCTCGGGCTTGAACACCACGATGGCCTCGGCCATCAGACAGCCGTTCTTCGTCCCTCCGAAGGAGAGAATGTCCACACCCTGCTTCCAGGTCATCTCGGCCGGCGTGCAGCCGAGCGACACGAGGGCGTTGGCGAAGCGCGCCCCATCCATGTGGAAGGAGAGCCCATGCTCCCGGCAGACATCGCCGAGCGCCTTGAGCTCGTCCGGATGATAGACGAGGCCGCATTCCGTGACCTGGGAAATCGACAGGGCCTTGGGCGGCATCTGCTTCACGGCTCTGGAAAGCCCCTTCAGATAAGTCGAGACGCCCTCGGCCGTGAGCTTCGCGCCGACTCCAGGAAGACCCGCGAGCTTGGCTCCATGCATGAAGAATTCCGGCGCACCGCATTCGTCGTCGATCACATGCGCCTCCCGGTGACAGACGCACAGGCCGTAGGGCGGCACGGCAGAGGAGAGCGCGAGAGCGTTGGCGGCGGTTCCGGTGGTCACGAAGAACACCGAGACCTCTCGCTCGAAGACCTCGTTGAAGCGCGCCTTCACCCGCTTGGTGATCTCGTCGCCCCCATAGGCCGGCATAGCCCCCGCATTGGCTTGGCTCAGAGCCTGTAGAACCTGGGCGCTGGCGCCGACGATATTGTCGCTTGCGAAATTCATGAATGCTCTCCTTGACGGCGCAGCCTCCCCATGGGGAGCAACATGTCAAGATCATTGACCCATCGGCGAAGACTTTCGTTTCCAGGTGCCAAAGGCTGCTTTTGTTACATTCCTGATTGGCCGCTTGTAACTTTCGTCTAAAATTTTTCTAAACCCCTCTTGTGTGCTTTTCGGTTCTCTGGCACTTTGCCGACATTAGGACAGCGATGCTGTCCCATTTGGGGTGTCCGCACCCTTTGGCCTGAGGTTTTCTTGATGCTTCGTCAGATGCGAACGACGCGAGATACCGAAAAACCTGCCCGCAAAACGTGGGCGGGACGGGCAACTTTGGGCTGAATTCAAGCCTGGGATGCCCGCGAGGTGCGGGCTCTCCATCCGGTGACCCGAGCCTCGCAAGACGCGAGAAGCGGCGGGCATCCGGAAGATCCAACATCCGACGGGCCCGAAAGCCGCCTCAACAACCTTGAAGACGTGTTCGGATGTGAGGATCTGCCATGAGCCACGTGCCAACGAAGAGCCTGGGAAGCAAAGTGCCAAGCCGCACGGCCGCGACGGCGGATACCGTCAAATTCGTGCGCGATCCTGGTCTGCCCGCTCCTCAGGGCCTCTACCATCCGAATAACGAGCAGGATTCCTGCGGTGTCGGCTTCATCGCCGACATGAAGAACCGCAAGTCGCATACGATCGTCGAGCAGGGCCTGTCGATCCTGCACAACCTCGATCATCGCGGCGCCGTCGGCGCGGACCCGAAGATGGGAGACGGCTGCGGCATTCTGGTGCAGATTCCGCATAAATTCTTTGCCGCCGAATGTGCCAAGCTCGGCATCTGGCTGCCGGAAGAAGGGCAATACGGCGTCGGTCACCTGTTCATGCCGCGCAATCCCGAAGGCCTCCAGCTCGTCGAGGAGATCGTCACCAAGGCGATCACGGACGAGGGCCTGCAGGTTCTCGGCTGGCGCGACGTGCCCGTGGATTCGAGCGATCTCGGCGAGAGCGTGAAGGCCACCGAGCCCCTGCACCGCCAGATCTTCATCGGCAAGGGCAAGAGTCTTGGAAGAACCTCGGGGATGGACGACCAGGAGACCTTCGAGCGTCGCCTGTTCATCGCCCGCAAGGTCATCTCCAACGCCGTCTACGACATGAAGGACGAGCGCACCGCCGGCTATTACCCGGTGAGCCTGTCCTCGCGCACCATCGTCTACAAGGGCATGGTGCTCGTGACACAGCTGCGCCAATACTATCCCGACCTGCAGGATCCGCGCTTCGAGAGCGCCATCGCTCTCGTGCACCAGCGCTTCGCCACCAACACCTTCCCCACCTGGCAGCTCGCGCATCCCTACCGCATGGTCGCCCATAACGGCGAGATCAACACTCTGCGCGGCAACGTGAACTGGATGGCCGCGCGCCAGGCCTCCGTCGATTCCGAGCTCTTCGGCAACGACATCTCGAAGCTCTGGCCGATCTCCTATGAGGGACAGTCCGACACCGCCTGCTTCGACAACGCGCTCGAATTCCTGGTGCGCGGCGGCTACTCCCTGTCGCACGCCATGATGATGCTGATTCCGGAAGCCTGGGCCGGCAATCCGCTCATGAACGACGACCGGCGCGCGTTCTACGAGTATCACGCGGCCCTCATGGAGCCGTGGGACGGCCCGGCGGCCGTGTGCTTCACCGACGGCAAGCAGATCGGTGCGACGCTCGACCGCAACGGCCTCCGGCCTGCCCGCTATCTCGTGACCGACGACGGCCTCGTGGTGCTCGCCTCCGAGATGGGCGTGCTGCCGATTCCCGAGGAGAAGATCGTCGAGAAGTGGCGCCTGCAACCCGGCAAGATGCTCCTCATCGACCTTCAGGAAGGCCGCATCATCTCCGACGACGAGATCAAGCAGCAGCTGTCCGACGCTCATCCCTACAAGGATTGGCTGAAGCGCACGCAGATCGTGCTGGAAGACCTGAAGCCCGTCCAGGCGCGCGAATCCCGCACCGACGTGTCGCTCCTCGACCGTCAGCAGGCCTTCGGCTACACGGCGGAAGACCTCAAGCTGCTCATGCAGCCCATGGCCGTGACCGGCCAGGAGGCCGTGGGCTCCATGGGCTCCGATACGCCGATCTCCGCGCTCTCCGACAAGCCGAAGCTGCTCTACACCTATTTCAAGCAGAACTTCGCCCAGGTGACGAACCCGCCGATCGACCCGATCCGCGAGGAGCTCGTCATGAGCCTCGTGTCGTTCATCGGCCCGCGCCCGAACATTCTCGATCTCGAAGGCACCTCGCGCCGCAAGCGCCTGGAAGTGCGTCAGCCGATCCTCACCAACGAGGATCTGGAGAAGATCCGGTGCATCGGCCATTTCGAGGACCGCTTCGACACGAAGACCCTCGACATCACCTACGATGCCGAGCTTGGCGCATCCGCCCTCGACGGCGCGCTCGACCGCCTCTGCGACCGCGCGGAAGCGGCGGTTCACGGCGGCTATAACATCATCATCCTGTCCGACCGCATGGTGGGACCGGACCGCATCCCGATCCCGGCGCTCCTCGCCACCGCGGCCGTGCACAATTACCTCATCCGCAAAGGGCTGCGCACCTCGGTCGGCCTCGTGGTCGAATCCGGCGAGCCGCGCGAGATCCATCACTTCGCATGCCTCGCCGGTTACGGCGCGGAGGCGATCAATCCATATCTCGCCTTCGAGACCATCGCCGACATGCACGCCCGCGGCGAGCTGCCCGAAGAGGTGGACGGGGACGAAGCGATCAAGCGCTACATCAAGTCCATCGGCAAGGGCCTGCTCAAGGTGATGTCCAAGATGGGCATCTCCACCTATCAGTCCTATTGCGGCGCGCAGATCTTCGATGCGGTCGGCCTCAAGTCCGAGTTCGTGGCGCGCGACTTCTTCGGCACCGCGACCACCATCGAAGGCATCGGCATGGACGAGGTGGCGGAAGAGAACGTGCACCGCCACCGCGACGCCTTCGGCGACGCACCGATCTATCGCGGCGCGCTCGATGTGGGCGGCGAATACGCCTTCCGTCAGCGCGGTGAGGTGCATGCCTGGAACCCCGATACCGTCGCCACGCTCCAGCACGCGGTGCGCCTCAACGCGCAGGACCGCTACCGCGAGTTCGCGCGCCTCGTGAACGAGCAGGACAACGAGCTCAAGACCATCCGCGGCCTCTTCCGCATCAGGACGGCGCAAGAGGCGGGCCGCGCGCCTGTTCCGTTGAGCGAGGTCGAGCCCGCCCATGAGATCGTGAAGCGCTTCTCCACGGGCGCCATGTCCTTCGGCTCCATCTCGAAGGAAGCGCACGAGACTCTGGCGCTCGCCATGAACGCCATCGGCGGCAAGTCCAACACCGGTGAAGGCGGCGAGGAGCCCGAGCGCTTCCGTCCGCTGCCCGACGGCCGCTCCAAGCGTTCCGCCATCAAGCAGGTCGCCTCGGGCCGCTTCGGCGTGACGACGGAATACCTCGTCAACGCGGACATGATGCAGATCAAGGTCGCTCAGGGAGCCAAGCCCGGCGAGGGCGGCCAGCTGCCCGGCCACAAGGTCGACGTGAAAATCGCCCGCGTGCGCCATTCGACTCCGGGCGTGGGCCTCATCTCCCCGCCCCCGCATCACGACATCTACTCCATCGAGGATCTCGCGCAGCTGATCTTCGACCTCAAGAACGTGAACCCCCAGGCCGACGTGTCGGTGAAGCTCGTCTCGGAAGTCGGCGTGGGCACCGTGGCGGCCGGCGTGGCGAAAGCGCGCGCCGACCACATCACCGTCTCGGGCTTCGAGGGCGGCACGGGCGCCTCTCCCCTCACCTCGCTCAAGCATGCGGGCTCGCCGTGGGAGATCGGCCTGGCCGAGACGCAGCAGACCCTCGTGCTCAACCGTCTGCGCGGACGCGTGGCCCTGCAGGCCGACGGCGGCCTCCGCACCGGCCGCGACGTGGTGATCGCGGCTCTGCTCGGCGCCGACGAATACGGCTTCTCGACCGCGCCGCTCATCGCTGCAGGCTGCATCATGATGCGCAAGTGCCACCTGAACACCTGCCCGGTGGGCGTGGCCACGCAGGATCCGGTTCTGCGCAAGCGCTTCAAGGGCCTGCCGGAACACGTCATCAACTACTTCTTCTTCGTTGCCGAGGAAGTGCGCGAGATGATGGCCGAGATGGGCTTTACCTCCATCGACGAGATGATCGGCCGGTCCGACCTCTTGGACAAGAACGCGGCCATCGATCACTGGAAGGCGAAGGGCCTCGACTTCACGAAGCTCTTCCACAAGCCGGATGTTCCTGCCGACGTCGCGGTCCGTCACCTGGAGCGTCAGGTTCATCCCATCGCGAACGTGCTCGACCGCGACCTCATCGCTCAGGCCGGCCCCGCCCTGGAGAACGGCGAAGCCGTCGCCATCGAGGCGCGGGTGCGCAGCTCCGACAGGTCCGTGGGCGCGATGCTCTCGGGCGCGGTCGCCAAGCGCTACGGCCATGAGGGCCTGCCCGACGACACGATCACCGTGAACCTGAAGGGCACGGCGGGCCAGAGCTTCGGCGCATGGCTGGCCGCGGGCGTGACGCTGAAACTCGAGGGCGAGGCGAACGACTATGTCGGCAAGGGCCTCTCGGGCGGCAAGCTGATCATCAGGCCGACGCTTTCTTCGAAAGCGGTGCCCGAGCGCTCGATCATCGTCGGCAACACGGTGATGTACGGCGCGATCGCAGGCGAAGCCTATTTCCGCGGCGTCGCGGGCGAGCGTTTCGCCGTGCGCAATTCCGGCGCCATCGCGGTGGTGGAAGGCACGGGCGATCACGGCTGCGAATACATGACCGGCGGCCTCGTGGTCGTGCTCGGCCAGACGGGCCGCAACTTCGCGGCGGGCATGTCGGGCGGCATCGCCTATGTGCTCGACGAGGACGGCACGTTCGGGAAGCGCTGCAACCTCTCCATGGTCGATCTCGAACCGGTCGAGGAGGAGGAGGACCTCATGCGCCGTCTCCATCATCACGGCGGCGATCTGGAAACCAAGGGCCGCATCGACATCATGGCCAACATGTCCGGCCCTGATGAAGAGCGTCTGATGCAGCTGATCACCAATCACCACACCTATACGGGCTCGGCCCGCGCGAAGGAGATCCTCGACAACTGGGCGACCTTCCGCACCAAGTTCGTGAAGGTGATGCCGGTCGAGTACCGTCGCGCGCTCCAGGAGATGGACCGTCTCCGGAACCTGCAGGCAGCGGAATAAGGAACAAGGGGCAAACCGATGGGTAAGGTCACAGGCTTTCTCGAATACGACCGGCAGGAGCAGAAGTATCAGCTCGCCGGTGAGCGTGTGCGGCACTTCCGCGAGTTCACGCTGCCGCTCGACGACAACGATCTCAAGAAGCAGGCGGGACGCTGCATGGATTGCGGCATCCCCTTCTGCCACGGCCCGACGGGCTGTCCGGTGCACAACCAGATTCCCGACTGGAACGATCTCGTCTGGCAGAGCGACTGGGAGGAAGCCGCGCGCAACCTCCACACCACCAACAACTTCCCCGAATTCACCGGCCGCATCTGCCCCGCCCCGTGCGAGGAAGCCTGCACCCTGAACCTCGAAAACCAGCCGGTCGCCATCAAGACCATCGAGCAGGCGATCGCCGACAAGGCGTGGGAGATGGGCTACATCAAGCCCGAGCCCGCCGAGATTTCCACCGGCAGGCGCGTGGCCGTCATCGGCTCGGGCCCCGCGGGCCTGGCGGCGGCACAGCAGCTCGCGCGCGCAGGCCACGAGGTGCATGTGTTCGAGCGTCAGGCCAGGCCCGGCGGCCTGCTGCGCTACGGCATTCCGGACTTCAAGATGGAGAAGTACCACATCGACCGCCGTGTGAAGCAGATGGAGGCCGAAGGCGTCGTCTTCCATTGCGGCGTCAATATCGGCGTGGACCGGAGCTTCGCCTCGCTTCACAACGAGTACGACGCGGTGCTCTTCGCGGGCGGCGCGGAGGACCCGCGCAACCCCAATCTGCCTGGGCAGGACCTGAAGGGCGTTCACTACGCGATGCCCTATCTCACCCAATCCAACAAGCGCGTGGGGGGCGAGGACGTCGCCGACGAGGCGATCCTCGCCAGCGGCAAGCATGTCGTCGTCATCGGCGGCGGCGATACGGCCTCCGACTGCGTCGGGACCGCGTTCCGTCAGGGCGCGCTGTCCGTCACGCAGCTCGACATCCGTCCCAAGCCCCCGGAGCGCGAGGACAAGCTGACCGTGTGGCCCTACTGGCCGACGAAGATGCGGACCTCCTCCTCGCAGGCCGAAGGCGCGGAGCGCGAGTTCCAGGCCGCAACGCTGGGAATCGTCGGCAAGAAGGGCCAGGCGACAGGCGTGCAATGCGCCCGCGTCGACGAGAAGCGCCAGCCGATTCCGGGCACGGAATTCATCCTCAAGGCCGATCTCGTCTTCCTTGCCATCGGCTTTGCCGGCTCCGTGAAGGAAGGCCTGCTGGAGCAGTCCGGCGTCGCGATCGACCGGCGCGGCAACGTGGTGGCCGACGACAAGAGCTACAGGACCTCGAACGACAAGGTCTTCGTCGCCGGCGACATGCGCCGCGGCCAGTCCCTCGTCGTCTGGGCGATCCGCGAGGGCCGTCAGGCCGCGCGCGCCATCGACACCTATCTGACGGGTTCGAGCGACCTGCCGGTCTGATCGTCCGACAAGGGATAAGGGCGGCTGATCGGAGCGATGAGGCCGCCCTTTCAGTTCCGGCTGTTACGATCAGGATTTAGGCCAACGGAAATCGTCCGCGCGTCCCGGGCGGGAACCCGGTGCGATGCCCGTGCGCAAAGCGCGCCTTACCGGATAGGCTTGATCGCCGCTGAGCTTCGGCGCACCGGAAACCAGGCTTCCACCCGGCGTCACGTCCTGGCGCGTCAGCGGCAGGACGGGACCGACGAGAGGCTTCATCGGGAGTGAAACCGGAGCGGCGGCATCGGGGAGCGCGGGAAGTGCGGCCTCGATGTCCACACCGCTCGTCGGAGCGGTCGCCACGGGCGTCCCGGTCCGCAGCGATTCCAGGATCTTCTTGATCTCCACATCCGCGAAAAACGCGATCTTGCGCGCGCCCGCCTTGGTGAAGGAAACGCCGTCGTCGGTGCGCAGCCGTGCCGGCTCGCCATCCACATCCGGTCCGGTGGAGGTATAGCGGTTCTCGTCGTCCACGAAGCCGGGGAAGATATCCACATAAGTCCCGCCGTGGCGCGGTACGCTCTCCTGGTAGACGTTGTTCATGTCCAGGAGCTCCTCCGAAAGCCTGCTGCTCTTCATGGGCGGCAGGCCGATCCAGATGACGGGAATGCCGCGCTCCTGGAAGGTATTCAGGATCCCGTCGATCCTTTTGCCGTAGAGATCCTTCCAACGGTCGGAGAGAAGCTCGACCCGTTCCTCTCCCTCCTGCAGGCTCTGCCGGTCGCTCAGGCCAAGCATGACGACGGCGACGGTCGCCTTCTGGCCGGAATCGAGGGTGGACTTGATGAAGTTCGGCCAATCCGCCGGGTCGCTTCGCACGAGATTGCTGCCGTTCCTGATCTTGCCGACGACGGCCACATCCTGATTGTCGGCATAGACCGCCTCGAGGCCCTGGCGCGCGAACTCGGCGAGGGAATCGCCGAAGACCACGACATGGGTGCTGGGATCCACCTTGGGCTTTTCCGAGCGCGCGACCGGCGCCGGAGACGGCGCCTTGCGGGGCTTTGCCACGGGGGCGCGCACCGTCGGTGGCGGTTCGTCGGGAATGCCGAAGAAGCGGCGAAGGCTGAAACCCTGCTGGGGCTGCGCGGGCTGGACGAGCTTTCCCGGGTAGTAGCCCGGCGGATAGGCCCGGGGATCGCGGTAGGGTTGCGGCTGCTGTTGCTGCTGTTGCGGCGGATAATAATAGCCCTGCGCCACGACCGACGTCCCGCTTCCCAGGGCGAGAAGCAGGCTCAAGGCAACCAGACTTAGGATCGTCAGCAACCGCATCGGTGGTTCCACAAGGTCCGCACCACCCAGTTTATAGAGCTTTTGCGGAACCTGTCAGCGGGCCGCACGCAATTCGCGCAAGACCACGGAATCAGCATAGCCATCGGGAATTAAGCCACGCCTGAGCTGGAAGTTCCGCACGGCCTCCCGGGTCTTGGACCCGAATTTGCCGTCCGCCTCGCCCTCATAGAAGCCGAGCCGTGCGAGCCGCTGCTGCAATTCGTGGCGCTCATCCTTGTCGAGCATGGGCTGGTCCTTGGGCCAAGATCCCTGGATCGGCAGACCTCCCATGATCCGATCGCCGAGATGGGCCACCCCCATGGCGTAGGCGTCCGAGGAATTGTAGCTCTTGATCACATCGTAGTTCTTCGTGACCAGGAAGGCCGGACCGCCGGCTCCGCCCGGCAGGAACAGGGTCGCCTCGCCGGATCGGGGCATGGCCTTTCCGTCGCTCCGGCTCAGGCCCAGGGTCTGCCATTGTGGAAAGGTCAGCGTCAGGTAACGGAAATCGAAGCGCGGCGGCAGCTTGATCTCGAAGCCCCAGGGCAGGCCCGGCTCCCAGCCCTGCTGGCGCAGGTAGTTGGCCGTCGAGGCCATGGCGTCCGGCACCGACGACCAGATATCGCGCACCCCGTCCCGGTTACCGTCGACGGCGTATTTCATGAAGCTCGAGGGCATGAACTGGGTCTGGCCCATGGCCCCGGCCCAGGAGCCCAGCATCTTGTCGCGGCTGATATGCTCCTCCTCCAGGATCTGGAGGGCGATGAGGAGCTCTTCCTTGAAGAAATCTGCGCGATAGCCCGTATAGGCGAGCGTCGCGAGGGCCCGCACGACGTAGATGGAGCCGGTGAAGCTGCCGAAATTGGTCTCCATGCCCCAGACGCCGAGAACCACGGAACGGGGAACGCCATATGTCTTTTCGATGGCCGCCAGGGTCTTCGGCCATTCGGCCGCCATGTCACGGCCGCGCTGCAGGCGCTGGGCCGATACCGCACCGTTGACGTAGTCCCAGATAGGACGGACGAATTCGGACTGCTTCCGGGTGAGCGCGATGATCTTCGGATCGGGCGCAACGCCCCGGAAAGCCTCCTCGAAGGTGGCGCGGGAAACCCCGCGCGCCTTGGCGGCCGGCCACAGGCCCTGCACGAAACGCTGGAACCCCGCTTCCGACACGGCCTGCGCCTGAGCGGGCCGCACCAGGCCCTCCACGCCCATTGTGACGCTCAGACCGAGAAGGAGGGCGCCGCAGAAGCGGCGGACCGAGGGAAGCGGCAGATGCATGAATGTCGCTCACGGAAACAGGACAGAATTGTCCGGCCATTGCGACACGAAGAGAGTTAACAGCCAGTTGACAGAGCATCGGACGTGAAAAGTGGACTTGCACTTTTGGGATTGCATCCGAGGCTCTCTTCCTGGAAAGAGCGCATCGTTCTTGCGAAAATCCGGGGCCACTTTTTCGCACGATGCTCCTTCTTGGACAGAGCGCATCGTTCTTGCGAAAAACCGGGGCCGCTTTTTCGCACGATGCGCTAGCGGGGGGTTATGCGCCCTTCCGTTCCGCCAGGGTCCGTTCCCAGCGCAGGGCCTGTTCGACGATTTCCGCCAGATCGTCGTGCTGCGGCTCCCAGCCGAGAGCGCGAATCCTGTCAACCTGGGCCACGAGCCGGGCCGGGTCACCCGGACGGCGGGGACTGAGCCGCACGTCGAAATCGACCCCGGCGACGCGTTTCACCACATCCACAACCTCCAGCACCGAGGCACCGTGGCCGTAACCGCAGTTCAGCACGGCACAATCGCCGCCGGCACGCAGGGATCTCAGGGCCGCGAGGTGCGCGCGGGCGAGGTCGTTCACCTGGACGTAGTCGCGGATGCAGGTCCCGTCCGGCGTCGGGTAGTCCGTGCCGAAGACATCGAGATAGGGGCGCTGCCCGAGAGCGGCCTGAGCAGCCACTTTGATAAGATGAGTGGCCTGAGGCGTCGATTGGCCGGAGCGCCCCTTCGGGTCCGCTCCAGCCACGTTGAAGTAGCGCAGGATGGCATAGCGCAGGCCGTGGGCCGAATGGGCGTCCTGGAGCATCCATTCGCTCATGAGCTTGCTGCGCCCATAGGGATTGATCGGGACCAGAGGCCGGTCTTCGGACAGAAGCGGCGCATCGGCGTTGCCGTAGACCGCGGCCGTGGACGAGAAGACGAAGTTCGTGATCCCGGTCCGGACCGCCGTCTCGATCAGAGCCCGGGTCTTCACAGTATTGTTGAAATAGTACCCTAAGGGATCGGTGACCGATTCAGGCACCACGATCCGGGCGGCGAAATGCAGGATGCTGTCGATCCCATACTCCTCGATGACCTTGGCCACCAGAGCCTGGTCGCCCACATCGCCTACGACGAGAGCGGTGTCCTGAGGAACGGCCCAGCGGAAACCCGTGGAGAGGTCGTCGAGAACCACCACCGGCTCGCCTGCATCGAGCAGCTCGAGCACCATATGGCTGCCGATATAGCCCGCGCCGCCCGTGACCAGTACCGCCATATCCGTCCTCCTCGAAACCTGCCTATCCGGAGCATCGGGCGAGGCCCGTTTTTCCTCCGATGCTCGCGGAATCTAACCAGAACGCTTCAGCTTCGATTCAGGTCCGGAGCCTCAAAGAAGATTCGACGCTGATGCAACGAGGCGGCACATCCGGCGTTATTGAAGCCTAAGCTTGACTGTGGACGGTTTCCTTTTCCTTGTCTTGCTTTAGATTGTCCCCCTTCCCTGCCCAAACATGGCTTGATCGATGAAGCGCATTCGCAAAGCAGTCCTTCCTGTTGCCGGTCTCGGCACCCGTTTCCTTCCGGCCACCAAGGCCGTGCCGAAGGAGATGCTGTGCGTGGTGGACCGGCCCGTGGTGCAGCATGTGGTGGATGAGGCTCGGGCCGCAGGAATCGAGCATTTCATCTTCGTCACCGGACGCGGCAAGGCCGTGATCGAAGACCATTTCGACATCGCCTACGAGCTGAACAAGACCCTCGAGGCCCGCGGCAAGACGAAGGAGCTGGAGCTCCTGGCCAAGGACCAGCCGAAGGCCGGCCAGACGAGCTTCACGCGCCAGCAGGAGCCCTTGGGGCTCGGCCATGCCGTCTGGTGCGCCCGCGAACTGGTGGGCGACGAGCCCTTCGCGGTCCTTCTTCCCGACATGCTCAGCCGCGGCTCGATGGAGCAGATGCTGGCGGCCTATGAAAAGCACGGCGGCAACATCATCGCCGTGGAGGAGGTGCCCGAGGATCAGACCCATCAATACGGCATCGTCTCGGTGGGCCAGGAATTCGGCCAGACTTTCGAGATCACCGGCATGGTGGAGAAACCCCCGAAGGGAACCGCGCCGTCGAACTACATCATCTCAGGCCGCTACATTCTGCAGCCTGAGATCTTCGACCTTTTGTCGAACCAGGAGCGTGGCGCTGGCAACGAGATCCAGCTTACCGACTCCATGATCCGCCTGATGAAGGACCAGAAGTTCTTCGGCATGAAGTACGAAGGCACGACCTACGACACGGGCTCCAAGGTCGGCTTCCTCATGGCCAACGTGGCCTATGCCCTCGAGCGAGAGGACCTCGGACCCGCCTTCCGGCAGGAGCTCGAAGCCTTCCTGCGCCAAACGTAATCAGGTTTCAGGGTTACCTATGGCCGCCCTCCTATGCTAGAGCATCGGACCCAAAAGTGGCTTTGCACTTCTGGGATCGGGTCCGATGCTCACTCCTCGATCAGCGAACGCAAGAGTGGAAACCGGTTTTGCGTGAAAAGATTCTCAAGGACATAGACTTGAGGAGCGCATCGTCCTTGCGAAAAACCGGGTCCACTTTTTCGCACGATGCGCTATAGGGCGGCCATGTCACTTGCACAGACTCAATCCCCTTCGCCCGACCAGGCGGTCGCTTCGGCCCTTCGCACCCTCGACACCGAGCGCGAGGGTCTGACCGTGCTGATGGAGGCCGTCGGCAACGGGCTCGGCCCTCTCTTCACCGCCGCCGTCGAGACGATCGCCTCCGCCAAGGGGCGCGTGATCGTCACCGGCATGGGCAAATCCGGCCATGTGGGCCGCAAGATCGCCGCCACCTTCGCGTCCACCGGCACTCCCGCCTATTACGTTCATCCGGCGGAAGCGAGCCACGGCGACCTCGGCATGGTGCAGGCCGACGACGTGATCCTCGCCCTGTCCTGGTCGGGAGAAACGGCGGAACTCGCCGACGTCATCGGCTATGCCAAGCGCTTCCGGGTTCCTTTGATCGCATTCACGTCGAGTGCGGACTCGACCCTGGGCCAGGCCGCCGATATCTGCCTGTCTCTCCCGAAGGCCAAGGAGGCCTGCCCCAACGGGCTCGCGCCCACCACCTCCACCACCATTCAGCTCGCCCTCGGCGATGCCCTCGCCATCGCGCTGCTCGAGAGACGCGGCTTCACGGCCGAGAATTTCCGCGTGTTCCACCCGGGCGGCAAGCTCGGCGCGCGCCTGAAGCTCGTGCGCGACATTATGCACAAGAACGAGCGCCTGCCGGTCATCGGCATCGACGCCCGCATGGATCAGGCCATTGAGGAGATCGGCCGCAAGGGCTTCGGTTCGGTCATCGTGGTGAATGGGGACGGCACGCTCGCCGGCATCGTCACGGACGGCGATCTGCGCCGTAACCTCCGCCGCGATCTCGGCAGCCTTCCGGTGACCGCCATCATGACCCGCACGCCGCGCACCATCGCGCCGGATGCCCTGGTGGCCACCGCTCTTGAGATTGAGGAAACCGCGCGCATCACCGCGCTGATCGTGGTCGAGAACGACAAGCCCGTCGGCCTCGTGCACTATCTCGATCTGCTGCGGGCGGGCGCCGCCTGACGGCATCGGGTTTGAAATCGAACCCTCGTTCGATGCACTCTTTCCAAAAAGGGAGCATCGAATGGAATCCCAAAAGTGGCCTCAACTTTTGCGTTCGATGCTCGAGCCTCTCGTTCGGTCAGTCGCGATCCGGGGCTCCGAGTGGAAAGAACGGACGGAAGGGCCTGGCCTCGTCGACGGCCCGGGCGAAGGACGGCCGCGCGAGAAGGCGTTCGCGGTAGGCGCGGACACCGGCATGCTCCGCCCCGATCGGGTGCGCCCAATCGGCATAGAACAGCGATGGAGCGGCAGCGCAATCAGCCATGCTGAACGCCTGCCCGGCCGCCCATTCGCGCCCGGCCATCGCGCGATCGAGCCATGCATAAGCCGTATCGAGCATTCGCCTGGCCTCGGCGACGCCATAGGGATCGCGGTCCGTCTCCGGGCGCAGACGATCCAGCACGATCTTCTGCATCGGCGTCATGACGTAATGATCGAAGAAGCGGTCCATCGTCCGCACGTCGAGGGCCATGCGCGGATCTGCGGGAACGAGCGCCACGGGTCCGGGGTGGAAAAGGCCGAGATGCTCGATGATGATGGTCGCCTCGACCACCGTGCGCTCACCGTCGACGAGAACCGGAAACCGCCTGATCGGCCAAAGCGATGCCAGTTCCGCATGCGTCGCTTCGTTGTCGAGCATGCGGTATTCGAAGGGAAGGTCGTTCTCGTAGAGCGCAGTCAGAACCTTCTGGCAATAGGACGAGAACGGATGCGCATACAACGTCAAGGTCATGTGTATTCGGCTCCCATTGGTCATGGATCGTCTACGATGAGCGTCGAGCCCTCCACGCGCACGACGCGGACCCTTGCGCCTTTCAGACGGTCGGTGCCCGTGACTCGCCACGAGCTGTCATCGACACGGATGCGCCCTTCCCCGCCCGTAATCGGCGTTTCGAGCGTGAATACGCGCCCCACGAGGGCTTGGCCGCGCTGATTGAGGTATGGCTCGCCCTGCTCGGGCAGCACTTTCGGGCGCGTCACGAGCCGTCCCGTGATCACCGCCGCCACGGCAAGCAGGGCAAAGACGAGAGCGGCCGCCTGCCAGGTGAGATCGAGCGCCGCATCGAGCAGGCCCGTCGCAAGCGCGGCGAGCCCCAGCCAGAGAAAGAAGATGCCGGGCGCCAGCAATTCCACACCGATCAGCACGAGGCCGAGGACGATCCAGTTCCAGGCGCCGAGACCGACGAGGGCATCCCGGATCATGAGCGCTCCGATCCCTTCGCCACCGCGGGCACGCTTCGCGCGGACTTCGAGGCTGCCGTACTGCCATCCCCGCCGAAGACGGATCGGGTGAGCTCCGCGATACCTCCGAGCGTGCCGGCAAGGCCTGCCGCTTCGATGGGCACGATCACGACCTTCTGGTTGGGAGCCGTGGCGATGCTGCGGATGGCATCGATGTACTTTTCCGCCACGATGAAATTGGCTGCTGCGAGATCGCCGCGCGTGATCGCGTCGCTGACCATGCCGGTCGCCTTGGCCTCGGCTTCGGCAAGGCGCTCGCGCGCTTCCGCGTCGCGAAACGCCGCCTCCTTGCGCCCTTCCGCCGAGAGGATCAGCGCCTGCTTCTCGCCCTCGGCTCTTAGAATTTCCGACTGACGCATGCCTTCGGCCTCGAGCACGGCGGCGCGCTTCTCGCGCTCGGCTTTCATCTGCCGGGCCATGGCCCCGGCGACGTCTGCAGGCGGGACGATGTCGCGGATCTCGACGCGGGTGACCTTCGCGCCCCAGGGAGAAGCCGCCGCATCGACGACGCGCAGCAGCCGCTCGTTGATTTCGTCACGGTGAGACAGAAGCTGATCGAGATCCATGGAGCCCACGACCGTGCGGATGTTGGTCGTGGTCAGCACCATGAGCGCCTGGTGAAGATCGGCCACCTCGTAGGAAGCGCGCGCTGCATCGAGGACCTGGAAGAACGCCACTGCATCGATGGTAACGCCCGCATTGTCGCGCGTGAAGGCCTCCTGGCTCGGAACGTCGAGCACCCGCTCCATGACGTTCACCTTCTTACCTACCTGCTCGATATAGGGAACGATCAGGGCAAGACCCGGGGTGAGCGTGCGCGAGTAGCGTCCGAACCGCTCCACCGTATAGGCATACCCTTGCGGTACCGTCCTCACGCCCATGGCGATCGTCACCACGACGACGAGCACCAGAACGATGACGAAGATGTCGAAACCACCGAGCAGCATGGATCCCCCAAAGCAACGCCGTTGCAGCAGAGGCAGGCTATCCGATGGAAGCAGAAGTTCCTAGAGCATCGGACGCGGGAAGTGGATTCCACTTCCGGGATTGCATCCGATGCCCCCTCTATGGAACAGCGCATCGTTCGAGCGGACCCGAAGGGCCACGTTCGTGAAAACTCGGGCCTTTTCATGCGTGACATACTGGAGGCTTCGAGCCGAGCTGCTATTCTTGCTCCTCATTGTACGAGGCCCGCCATGCCACGCTATTTCAGCCAGGATCATCCGGATCGGCTCGAAATCGACGCTCCCGTGCTCGACGCGCGGCCCGGCGCGGTCCTGTTGGCGCAATCGCCCTTCTTTCCGGGTGGAGGCGGGCAGCTCGCGGACAGGGGAGCGATCCAATGGTCTGGCGGCGTGATCCCGGTCGAACGCCTCGAACCCGATGCCAGAGGCTTCTGGCATATCCTTGCGGCACCCGTGACGATCGACGGCTCCGTGCGGGTCCAGGTCGAGCCGCGCTTCCGCCGGCTCATGTGCGAGCTGCACACCCTGGCGCATGTCCTCAACAGTCTCGTCTACAGGGATTTCGGCGGTGCGCTGCTGACAGGCGCGCAGCTCTCCGCGGATGGAACCTTCCGGGTGGATTTCGACCTGCCGGGAGCCGATCCCGACAGGCTGCGGGCCCTGGACGGCCCCATCAACGACGTGATCCGCCAGGACCTCGCCATCCGCTCCTTCTCTATGCAGTGGGTCGCAGCCGAGGCCGAGCCCGGCCTGTTTCGCAGCAAATCCGTCTCGCCTCCGCCGCAGGAGGATGGATCGGTACGCATCGTCGAGATCGCGGGCCTCGACCGTCAGGCCTGCGGCGGAACGCACCTGTCCTCGACGGGGCAGGCGCGCCCTGTGCGCATTCTCAAGGTCGACAATAAAGGCAGGCAAAACCGGCGCATTCGCGTCGGCTTCGCCGATTGATCAGATCCACCCCTTCAGATCCACCCCTGCAGCTCGCGCTCCACGATGTGGTTGATCACGCGCATGCCGTCAGGGCCGTCGTTGAGGCAGGGCAGATAGGCGAATTCCTCACCGCCGTTGTGCATGAAGATCTCGCGGTTCTCCCCGTCGAGCTCCTCCAGCGTTTCGAGGCAGTCGGCGGAGAAGCCGGGCGCCACAATGGCCATGCGCTTGACGCCGCTCTTCGCCAGCGCCTCCACGGTCTTGTCCGTGTAGGGCTGAAGCCATTCCGCCTTACCGAACCGGGACTGGAAGCTCATCCGGAACCTGTCCGCCGGCCAGCCGAAGGCCTCGCGCATCAGGCGCCAGGTCTTCACGCACTGGCAATGATAGGGATCGCCCTTGAGCAGATACTCCTTCGGCACCCCATGGAACGAGACGAGGATCACCTCCGGCTCGAAGGTGAGCTTGGCGAGCTCCTGCTTCATCGAAGCGATGACGGATTCGATATAGACCGGATCGTCGTGATAAGGCGGCGAAACGCGGACCGTCGGTTGCCAGCGCATGTCCATCAGAGCCCGGAAGGCGTGATCGCAGGCCGTCGCGGACGTCGCCGCCGCATATTGCGGATAGAGCGGAACGAGCAGGATGCGGTCGCATCCCTGATCGAGCAGCGCCTGGATGCGCTCGCGCACTTCGGGCTTGCCGTACCGCATCGCCCAGTCGACGGTGACCCTGTCTCCTGCGATGCTCTTCAGATGCTCCGTCACCTTCTCGGCCTGGTTGCGCGTGATCGTCTTGAGCGGGCCCTCGTCCAGCTCGTTGTTCCAGATGGAGGCGTAATCGCGGCCCTTGGGGCCCGGGCGCTTGGTGAGAATGATCAGATTGAGGATCGGCCACCAGAGGAGCCGCGGCGTCTCGATCACGCGGCGGTCGGACAGGAACTCCTTCAGGTAGCGCCGCATGGGCCAGTAGGTGGTGCCTTCCGGCGTTCCGAGATTCATCAGAAGCACGCCGATCCGCCCCGCCTTCACGGGCGGGTGGTCCACAGGGCATGCGCCCGGGCCGGTTTCGGTCATGCTTACACGTTCGTTCATCGATCAAAGCCCTTTGGCAACAGGGTCCGGGGAGGACCGCGCTCCGAATGGGCCCTAGATAGTGGCTTTCTCCCCGTTACGCCAATGTGTTCTGTTTCACTTTGACGTGGGCCAGGCCTTGATGTGGGTCAGGCCTTGGCCGAGATCGGCGGACTGAGATTGGCCGTGGCCTTGAGCGGCGCATCGATGGCAACGCGCAACCCGGTCGGATGATACTCGACATCGACCTGGGCGTTGAGCTGCGTCGTCAGAACGCGATGCAGCAGGCGCGAGCCGAAGCCCTGGCGCTCGGGCTGGGAGACGTAAGGGCCGCCGCGCTCCTGCCAAGTCATGGTCAGCCGCTTCTCCTCGCCCTCTCCATGCACGTCCCAGGAGACCGCAACTTTGCCGTTGCGGACGGAGAGAGCGCCATATTTCGCGGCATTCGTCGTCAGCTCGTGGACGGCCATGCCGATGGGAACCGCGATCTCGGAGGGCAGCTCGACGGCCGGCCCCTCGAGGACGATCCGCTCCCCCCTCGCATCGTTGTAGGGCTTGAGCTCCTTCTCGAGGATCTCGCGCAAAGGCGCGGTCTGCCACAAGGCCTCGGTCAGCAGGGAATGCGTGTTGGCGAGCGAGACGATGCGTCCCACGAAGGCCTTGTAGAAATCGTCGATGCTCGATGTCGAGCGCGCCGTCGCACCCACGACGGCCTGCACGGTTGCCAGCGTGTTCTTGACCCGGTGGTGCAGCTCGCGGATCAGGAAGGATTGCTGGTTCTGCGCCTGCCTGCGCTCCTCGATCTCGTGCTGCGCCTCGCTGTAGAGGCGACCGTTCTCGAGAGCGATGGCCGCTTGCGCGGCAAGACCCGTCACGAGGCGCTCGGCGCGCTCGGTGAACGCTCCCGCACGCTCGTGCGCGAACAGCAGCAATCCCTGGATCTGTCCGTTTCGCGACGAAACCGGGACCGCCATGACGCTGCGCACTCTGGCGCCATCCTGCGTATCGGCCGCGTCGCTCGACGGCCTGAACTCCGGATGCTCGGCGACATCGTCGAACCGGATGACCCGGCCCTGCTCGAAAACGGTTCCGCAGATCTTGTCGCTGGGCAGTGTCGCAAAGGCCGTACGTGCCCCGCCCGAGGTATAGAGCCCATATTCCTCCCTGCGCGCATCGGCTCCCGAGAGATCGTCCGCGTTGGAGAAGTAGGCGCCGGCCTGCGCCCCGGTGAGAAGCACCGCCGCTTCGACCACGTTCTCGATCAACCGATCCACGTCGAGCTCGGCCGCAAGCGCCCTGCCCGTTCGGTTCAGCACCTCCAGCGCGGCCGTCTCCGCCTGCAATTCGCTGGTGCGAAGTGCGACTTCTTTCTGAAGCAACGCCTCGTTGGCTGCCTGCTCCCGGAACTGCTGGGACGCGAGGGACGTGAGCGCGGCCAGAGCAAGAAGAGCGATCAGCGCGAAGGCGCCGTAGAGCTTCATCTGGACGGTCCACGGCCCCCAATAGGCATCGTTGGGAATGCTGACATTGATATAGAGCGGCAGCTCGCCGATACGGCGATAAGCTCCCGTCCGCTCCTCGCCGTCGCTGCGAAAGGCATAGATTCCGGAGCCGCGGTTATGCTCGATCGCCCGGTCGAGAGCGGCCTTGTCGATGGGCGCGAAGGACAGTCCGTCGGCGGGTAACGGCAGCTGGGCGATGACCTCGCCGTCCGCTGCACGCAACAATGTCACGCGATTGCCTTTCGGAAGGCGGAGCTTGCCCCAGTACGTCTCGAAATAGGTCAAGGCCACCGTGGCCGAGACGATGCCGCGGAATGAATTATCCGGGCCGCTGAGACGACGGCTGATCATGAAAGTCGGCTGCCGCGTGACCTTCCCGATGATCGGCTCGCCGACGTAAAGCCCCTGGTCCGCCTGGACGTGAGCCCGAAATGCGTCCCGGCTCGACACGTCGGAGGACGGCGCCGGAAACTCGGCAGTCGTCAGCCGCAGACGCCCCGTGGAATCGTGGAGCCAGAGGTTATCGAAGTATGGAAGCGACTCCTTGACGGTCCTGAGATGCTGCCAATCGGCTCGGGAATCCGCGACCTGATCCCAGTCGGCTCCTCCGAACTGCGCTGCCAGCTGCCTGAGAGTCAGATCGGTGACTTCGAGAAGACGGGCCGTATGATCGGCCAGAAAATAGGCATTGCTGGTGATGTCCTCCTCGTTGCGCTGGATCAGCCGGTTACGCTGTTCCCAGGCGATGTAGCCGAAGGTGAGGAGGATGAAGGCAACCCCGAAAAAGCCCATGATCAAGGTCAAGCGTCCCCGTGCCAGCCGCTGGCGGCGGCGCTTGACCGATAGGCTTGGATGCTCTGGGCGCGGTGGAAACTGCAATGAAACAGGTCGTGTTAGTGCTGCGATTCGCGTCAGGCGGGCAAACATGGCACAGCATCGGCGAGAGATGGAGAGATAAATTATAGACCTCTCCCCCTTGAAAAAGAAACGCCGGGGCTTGGACCGAGCCCCGGCGCGAAATCGGCGAGGGAAAATCAGCGCAGGACGACGCGTCCCTCGACCTTGGGAGCGACCTTCCCGGCCTTGGCCACATAGTCGATCACCTGGCTCGCCATGAGCTGGCTGGCCGAAACGTCGATCAGCGACTTGGCGTCGATGAACGCCCGGTAGCCGTCGCCGCCGCGGGCCATGAAGTCGTTGGTAGCGAGCTTGTAGGTCCTGGCAGGATCGAGCGGCTCGCCGTTGATCTTCACCGACTTTACGCGGCTGCCGACCGGTTCCTTCAGATCGACCTCGGCCACGATGCCGGAAACCTGTGGGAAACGGCCGCCGAGCTCGCGCACCTGGCTGACGCCGTTCTCCAGCGCCGCCTTGATCTGTTCGCCCTTCACCTCGATCAGCACGGTGGTGTTGCCGAAGGGCATCTCGGCCAAGATGTCGCGCCGGGTCAGCTTCTGGCCCGCCGTATATTGCTTGTCCGCACGGATGCCGCCGCCATTGGTGATGGCCACGTCTGCGCCGACGGAGGCCCTGAGCGCATCGGCGATCAGGTTGCCCATGGCCGCCTCGCCGCCGCGGACGGTCGCGCGGCGGCTGTCGAGAGGCGTCTCGGTCATGCCGACCTCCACGTCCAGCTCCTTGGAGAGCTTGTCCTCATAGCCCTTCACCACCGCCTCGATCTCCGGATCGGGCTTCACGTCGGCGCTATCGACGATGCGGAATTTGGGCGTCCAGGCGACGCTGGTCTTGCCGTCCTTCGTCGCCTTGGTGACGGCGAGCTCGATCACGTTGATGTAATTGCCCTGCGATTCGGATTCCGAGAGAACCACCTTGCCGTCATAGAAGGCCAGAAGGTGCTCGTCGTGGCCGCTGATGATCACGTCGACGCCAGCGGAGCGGGCGACGATCATGTCCACTTCCAGAGGCGTGTGGGCGACGGCGACGATGATGTCGGCACCCTTCTCGCGCAGCTCCTTGGCCTTGGCGCGCGCCGTGTCGATGGTGGACGCGAACTTGATGTCGCCGGGGCTCGAGGCGATGGGCGTCTCCTCGGTGGTAAGGCCGAAGAAGCCGACCTTGATCCCCTGGACATCGACCATCTTGTCGGGCTTGGTGTTGGCCGGCAGGCCATTGCCGTCGATGATGTTCGTCGCCAGGACGTCGAACTTGGCCTCTGCCATGCGGGCCCGGAAAGCCTCCGGGCCGAGGTCGAATTCATGGTTGCCCGGCACCATCGCGTCCACGCCCATGTGGTTGAGGATATCGATGATGTGCGCGCCCTTGTCGAAGCCCGACAGAAGCGACGGCGAAAGGGTATCGCCCGCGTGGACGAAGAAGGCATTGCCCTTCGCCTTCTCCTCCTTGATCACCGTTGCCAGCTTGGCGAAGCCGCCACGTCCCTTTTCTGCGCTCATGCGGTCGATGTCGTTGGTCTGGACAAAACGGAGTGTCACGGCTTCCTGCGCCAGGGCGGTGCCGGAGAGCAGCAGGGACAATCCCAGGAAACCGGCGCGCAGCGCAGCGGAGGGGTGGCTCGTCAACATCATCATGGGTCCTCATGTCGGGCGGCGCCCGGGGCAAGCGGCCGGGAGCCTAGACAGGAAACGTGTCACAGAAGTAACACTCTGTCGATGTCCCCACGCCCAGGAGGCCGGCACGGGGTGCTGCCATTTTCGGCAGGGTCGGCTAGAGATCCCTCCAGATAAAGCGAGATCGCTCTCCCCCCTCCAGGCAAGGTTTTCCATGACCGGTCCCATCAGCAATGCCCTTGCGGAATTCTGTCGCAACAAGCAGGTCGCATCCTGGCTTACACTCCCCTTCTTCCGAGACGGCGCCGCCGACCGGGTGGCTGCGAAGGTGGATACGGTGATCGCCGATGGAGGCCATGTGCTTCCGCCGCCCGAGGCTGTCTTCACGAGCCTGACGCTGACTCCGCTCGACTCGGTCAAGGTCGTGATCCTCGGCCAGGACCCCTATCCTACCCCGGGCGACTCCCATGGCCTCGCCTTCTCCTATCGCGGGGCACGGCGCCTGCCTGCATCCCTGCGCACGATCCTTGCCGAAATGGCCGCGGATCTCGACGTGCCTGCCCCAAAATCGGGCGACCTGACGAAATGGGCGAAGCAGGGTGTGCTGCTCATCAACACGGCGCTCACGGTGGAGGCCGGGAAATCCGGGGCTCATATGAAATTCGGCTGGTCGGACCTGGTCGATCAGGCCATCGTGGCCATCTCGGCGCGGCAGCCTGCGGTCGTCTTCCTGCTCTGGGGCGGGCCGGCCCGCAAGCGGGCGGCCCTCGTCGACCGCGCCCGGCATCTCGTGGTCGAGGCTGGGCACCCCTCACCCCTCAACCGCCTCAACGACTTCAAAGGCACGCGCCCCTTCAGCCGCGCCAATGCCTGGCTGGCCGAGAAGGGCCTCACCCCCATCGACTGGCGGCTCGACCCCTGAGCCTCGATGAAGAATCTCGGAAGAAACTTGTCGAGGGCCGTGCCGGGGAGTACGTCTCTCGCGCAAAGCGACCGCGATATCTGGAGATCAGCATGACGCAATCCCTGTTTGGACATGTCGAGCCCTTTGCGGGCGATCCGATCCTGTCCCTCAACGACAGCTTCAAGGCTGATCCCCGCAACGAGAAGGTCAATCTCAGCATCGGTGTCTATACGGACGAGAAGGGCCGCATTCCCGTCCTCGGCTCCGTCAGATCGGCCTATGAGCGCATTGGCTTCGCCGAGCGTCCCTACCTTCCCATGGACGGTCATCCCGGGTACCGCGACGGCGTGCAGAAGCTGGTCTTCGGCGCCGCCCATCCGGCGCTCAAGGACAAGCGCGTCGCGACGATCCAGACCATCGGCGGCACCGGTGCGGTCGGCATCGCGGCCGACTTCCTCGCGAAGCATACGCCGGACCGCACCGTTCTCGTCAGCGATCCGACCTGGGAGAACCATCATGGCCTGTTCCAGCGGGCCGGCTTCAAGACCACGACCTATCCCTATTGGGATCGCGCCCGCCGGTCCGTCGATTTCGACGGCATGATCAAGGCGCTGGAAGGCGCCGATTCCGGCTCCATCGTGGTGCTCCAGCCCGTCTGCCACAACCCGACCGGCGTCGACCTGAGCGAAGAGCAGCAGGCCGCCGTGACCGACGTGCTCGTCGCCAAGGGGCATATTGCGGTGTTCGACATGGCCTATCAGGGCTTCGGCACCAGCGTCGAGGCGGATGCCGGTTTCGTGCGCCGCTATGCCGAGCGCGCGAGCTGCCTCGTGGCGAATTCCTTCTCGAAGAACTTCTCGCTCTATGGGGAGCGCTGCGGCGGCCTGAGCATCGTGTGCCGCGATGCGGACGAGGCCGAGCGCGTCCTGGGACAGCTCAAACTCGCGGTGCGCCGCAGCTATTCGAGCCCGCCGATGACGGGCGGCCTGCTCGTAGCCACCGTGCTCGGCAGCGATGAGCTGCGCACGCAATGGATCGGCGAAGTCGACGAGATGCGCACTCGCATGGATTCCATGCGAAAGCTCCTCGCCGGGCAGATCCGCGCGCTGTCGAACGAGGTGGACGTGAGTTTCCTGCTGAACCAGCGGGGCATGTTCAGCTTCACCGGCCTGAGCGAGCAGCAGGTTCGCGCCATGCGCGAGAAGGACGGCGTCTATCTCGTCGGATCGGGTCGCATGTGCGTGGCGGGCCTCAACGAGGAAAACGTGCCGAAGGTCGCGCAAAGCTTCGTGGACGTCAGCCAGGGCTGATCAGGACGCCGTCATCGCGGCGAAGGCGCGGATCCGTAAACGCCGACAAGGCTGGGAGAGACGCACCCGCCTCTCCCAGCCTTGGTCTGAGCTGTTAGCGGTTATGATTAAAGGCTCCGCTGCGCGACCCCGGGGTGACGCGTGCAGGGTCTCATTCCGCCGCCACCGGCATGGGCTGTCGCGGCTCGGCTCGGAACTTCGCCAGGAGGTCGGCTTCTTCCGCCTTGGCGGTTTTGAGGTTCCGCTCCTTGACGTGCCCGAAGCCGCGGATCTTCTGCGGAACGGCGGCAAGCCCGACCGCGATGGCGTGGTTCTGTGGGTTGAGCCTTGATGCGATCTCGTCGATCCGCCCGATGAATTCCCGGATCAGCTCACGCTCGGTGCGCCGCTCGTGCGTGTAGCCGAACAGGTCGAGCGGCGTGCCGCGAAAGTGCTTGAACTTCGCCAGAACACGCATGGCCTTCATCATCCAGGGACCGAAGCTCATCTTCTTCGGAACGCCGGTCGCGGGATCCCTCCGGGCGACGAACGGTGGGGCCATGTGGAACTCGTAAACCATGTCCTCGCCCTCGAAGGTGGAGGCCACCTGCCGCTCGAAATGACCGTCCGTGTAGAGGCGCGCTACTTCGTATTCGTCCTTGTAGGCCATGAGCTTGAAGAGTGAGCGCGCCACCGTGTCGGTCAGCGCGGTCGAACCCGGCACGGCCCTGGCTTCGGCCTCGCGCACGCGCTCGACCTGCATGCGATAACGTCTGGCGTAACGTTTGCTCTGATACGCGGTCAGGAATGCGGCGCGCCGGTCGATCACCTCGTCGAGCGTGTCGGACATCGTCAGCTCGTCGCCAGGGGCCTTCAGCTCGCTCATCATGGTCGCGATGAGCTCCGGCTCCGCGGCCGCGCGGCGACCCCAGGTGAAGGCGGAGAGATTCATCGTCACCGCTTCGCCGTTGAGTTCGATTGCCTTCTCGATCGCTTCGGCATGGAGCGGCACCCGCCCGGCCTGATAGGCGTAGCCCAGCATGAACATGTTGGCCGCGATCGAATTCCCCAGAAGAGCGGTGGCGATCGCCGTCGCATCCACCAGGGCGACGCCGTCGTCTCCCGCTGCACCCTTGATGGCGCGCTTCAGGCGCTCGGTCGGGAGGGAAAAGTCGGCATTGCGCGTGAACTCGCCCGGCATCACCTCGGCGGTATTCACCACGAGCGCGGTCCGTCCCTGCTTCACGGAAGCGAGCACCTTCTTCGTTCCCGTCACCACGAGATCGCAGCCGAGAACGAGATCGGCCGATTCCGCGCTCACGCGGATCGCATGGATGTCGTCCTGGCGGTTGGCGAGGCGCACGTGGCTGTAGACCGCGCCGCCCTTCTGCGCGAGGCCCGCCATGTCGATCATGCCGAGTCCCTTGCCTTCGAGATGCGCCGCCATGCCGAGGATCGCCCCGATGGTGACGACGCCAGTCCCGCCCACGCCCGTCACGATGACGTTGAAGGTGCGGTCGATGGCAGGAAGCACCGGATCCGGCAGCGGACGGAAAGTCCTTCCCTCCGTGGCGACGGTCTCCGGCACGGCCTTCTTCACCTTGGCGCCGTGCACCGTCACGAAGGACGGGCAGAAGCCCTTCACGCAGGAAAAATCCTTGTTGCAGTTCGACTGATCGATCTGGCGCTTGCGGCCGAACTCGGTTTCCACCGGCTGCACGGCGACGCAGTTCGACTGCACGGAGCAATCGCCGCAAGCCTCGCAGACAAGGTCGTTGATGATCACGCGCTTGTCCGGATCCGGGAACTCGCCGCGCTTGCGGCGCCGCCGCTTCTCGGAAGCGCAGGTCTGATCGTAGATCATCACGCTGACGCCGGAAACCTGCGCCAGCTCGCGCTGCACGGCATCGAGCTCGTCGCGATGATGGATCGTCATCCGGTCAGGCCAGCGGATCGATTTCGGATATTTGTGCGGCTCGTCGGTGACGAGGGCGATGCGCTCCACGCCCTCTTCCCGTACTTGGCGGGCGATCATGTCGACGGTGAGCCCGCCCTCGTGCTTCTGGCCGCCCGTCATCGCGACGGCATCGTTGAAGAGGATCTTGTAGGTAACGGTGGTCCCGGTATGGATCGACCAGCGCAGGGCGAGGATGCCGGAATGGTTGTAGGTGCCGTCGCCGAGGTTCTGGAACACGTGTCCGCGGTTGGAGAACGGCGCCTCGCCGATCCAGTTCGCGCCCTCGCCGCCCATCTGGGTGAAGCCGTCGGTCGAACGGTCCATCCACTGCACCATGTAGTGGCAGCCGATGCCCGCATAGGCCCGCATGCCCTCGGGCACCTTGGTCGAGGTGTTGTGCGGGCAGCCTGAGCAGAAATGCGGCACGCGGGTCGCCACGTCGCTCGTGACCTTCAGCACTTCCTGCGCATGGCGAAGCCGCGCCACGCGGCCGCGCAGATCGTCGTTGTTGTGATAGGCGAGCAGCCGCTCGCCGATGACGATGGCGATGTCGTGCGGATCGAGCGCGCCCTTGACCGGGAAGAGCCAGTTGCCCGCCTCGTCCTTCTTGCCGATGCAGAGCGGCTGGTTGGCGGTGCCGTAGAGTTCCTCGCGCAGCTGCACCTCGATGAGCGAGCGCTTCTCCTCGACCACGATGACCTTGTCGAGGCCCCGTGCGAATTCCAGGAGCTCGGCTTGAGAGAGCGGCCAGGGGCAGGCCACCTTGTAGAGGCGAAGCCCCATGTCGTTCGCCTTCACCTCGTCGAGGCCGAGTTCGTCCAGCGCCTGGCGCACGTCCAGATAGGACTTGCCGACGGTGATCACGCCGATCTTCGGCTGACGGCCGCCGGAGAGAACGATGCGGTTGAGGTTGTTGGCGCGCACGAAGGCCAGCATGGCATCGCGCTTGAAATCCTGGAGGCGCGCCTCCTGGTCGAGCACGCCGTCCCGGGCGCGGATGTTGAGCCCGCCGGGCGGCATGGTGAAATCGTCGGGCAGGACGATCTTCACGCGGTCGAGCGAGCCGTCCACGGAGGCGGTCGACTCGATGTTGTCCTTCACGCATTTGAAGGCCACCCAGGTGCCGCAAAAGCGGCTCATGGCGTAGCCGTAGAGGCCGTAATCGAGAATCTCCTGAACGCCTGCCGGGTTCAGGATCGGGACCATCACGTCGACGAAATGGAACTCGGATTGGTGCGCGACGGTGGAGGATTCCGCCGTGTGGTCGTCGCCCATCAGGGCAAGGACGCCGCCGTGCCTTGACGAGCCTGCCATGTTGGCGTGGCGGAACACGTCGCCGGAGCGGTCGACGCCGGGGCCTTTGCCGTACCAGAGGCCGAAGACGCCATCGTATTTGCCGTCGCCTCGAATCTCGGCCTGTTGGGAGCCCCAGATAGCGGTGGCCGCGAGCTCCTCGTTGAGGCCGGGCTGAAAGACGATATTGGAGGCTTCGAGCCATTTCCTGGCCCGCCAGAGGTTCTGGTCCAGGCCGCCGATGGGCGAGCCGCGATAACCGGAGACGAAGCCGGCCGTGTCGAGACCCGCGAGCCTGTCCCGCTCGCGCTGCATCAGCAGCATGCGGATGACGGCCTGCGTGCCCGTGATGAACACGTGATCCTTGGTGAGATCGTACTTGTCGTCCAGCGCAACGCTACGAAGCGCCACATGACCTTCGGCCATGCCGTACCTCCTTGGAGCCCTCTGCCCCGCACGCCGGTTCGCCCGGTTCTTCTTGGTTTTATGATTTACGTCAGCAATGCTGACATAACTGCCGAAGTCCGTCAATCGAGCAGCTCCCGCGAGCAGGTCCCGCCCGAAGCCTTCGTTTCGCCTCCATTAACCTTAAAGCGTCTAGATCCCGGTTTCGCCTCCAGAAGTCCTGGAAGCGTCGCACTGGAAGGCAACGCATGAGAATCCGCCTTGGTCCCGTCCTCTGCCTCGCTCTCCTGTCGACGGGGCTCAGCATGCCGGCCTTCGCACACCCTCATGTGTGGATCACCGCAAGGGCCCAGGTGGTGTTCGCCCCCGACGGCAAGGTGACGGGCATCCGCCATCGATGGACCTTCGACGAGGCCTATACCGCCTATGTCACCCAAGGGCTCGACAGGGACGGCGACGGCAAGCTGACATCGGAGGAACTGCAGGACCTGGCGGACGAAAACGCAGGCGGCCTCTCGGAATTCGATTACTTCACCACCCTCAAGGTGCATGGAAAACCGCAGGCCTTCGGCGATCCGCAGGAGGCCCGGATGACCATGGACGGCCAGCAGGTCACCATGGACTTCCTGCTGCCCCTGAAGGCTCCGACCGCCGTGACCGGCGCCCTGGCCATGGAGATCGACGACCCGACCTTCTTCGTCTATTTCAGCCTCGCCGATCAAACTTCCGTGACCCTGGCCAATGCGCCGCAGGGCTGCGTGACGAATATCGCCAAGGCCAAGCCGCTCGACGCCGCCATGCTGAAGATCCTCCAGGACGAGGGCGCGGTCCAGGCGGCGCCACCGGGCGCGAATTTCGGCGTGGAATATTCGAACAAGGCGATCATCGCATGTCCGTGACGTCCGCTCCGCTCGACTCCTCCTCCGCCGGCCCGGCGCCATTCTGGCAGAGGCTTGTCCTGGCGGTCGCGGCGGTTGCCGTCGTGGCGGCCGGCATGGGGCTGCTCGCGCTCTGGATCGGCCCCGTCGGCGCTCCACCTCCCCGCAGTCCCTTCGGCATGGGCATTCGGGAGGCAGCCCCCTCGGGCCATCTCGGGGCCTGGCTCCTGTCCGTCCAATCCGGTTTCTATGCCAGCCTCCAGGCGAGCGTGCGCGCCATGAAGGAGAGCGGCGCGGCGCTCGGGTCGCTGCTTGCCGTCGGCTTCGCCTATGGGGTCTTCCATGCGGCGGGGCCGGGGCACGGAAAGAGCGTGATCTCGGCCTATCTGGTGGCCGACGAAAAGGCGCTCCGCAAAGGCTTCGCCTTGAGCTTCGCGGCCGCCTTCGTGCAGGCCACGGTCGCCATTCTCATCGTGGGAACGGTGAATCTCGTTCTGCACGCCACGGCCGCCACCATGAACCGGCTCGCCATGAACGTAGAGCTTTTGAGCTTCATCGCGGTCGCCCTGCTGGGCCTCGCGGTCACCTGGCGCAAGAGCGGCAAGCTCCTGGGCGTCATGGCGCTCGCGCGCAATCCTCTCGCCTCGGCGCAGGAGGATTGCTGCGATCATGTCCACATGCCGCCGCCCGAGGAGCTCAGCCGCCTCACCCGCTGGCGCGACATGGCGGGCGTGGCGCTTGCCGCCGGCATCCGTCCCTGCGCGGGAGCGCTGATCGTGCTCGTCTTCTCCCTGGCGCAGGGCCTTTTCGCCGCGGGCATTGCCGCCACCTTCGCGATGGCTCTCGGGACCGCGCTGACCACCAGCGCCATCGCGGCCATGGCCGTCTTCGCCAAGGCCCTGGCCTTGAGAATGGCGGGTGGACGGGGAGCCGGGGGCGCCGTCGCTGTCGCCGGCCTCGAGCTCATCGCCGCCGCCTTCGTCCTTGTCCTGGGTGCGAGCCTGCTGGCGGGCCTCCTGGGCTGATTCGGGACCTGGAGCATCGAACGCAAAAGTGGGAACCGGTCTTGCGTGAAAAGATGCTCAAGACCATTAACTTGCTGGACCGGATGTAGATTCGATTTCACATCCGATGATGGAGCCGATCAAAGCCCCAGTGCACCGCCATCCGCACGCGGATCGTGCACGGCCTCGACGCGCCCGTTGCGGGGATGCCTCACGAGCATGCCCGCATGCCCCATGGCGTCCGCATAGGATCGGCCCAGCTCCTCAACCGGATGGCCGTAGCTCGAGAGCGCGCGCAGGAGGCTCGGATCGAACCGGTCCTCCACTTTGAGGGTCGAGGACGGCGCCTGCCAGGTCTTGCCGAGGAGCCAGCGCGGCGCGTCGACGGCATCGGCGAGACCCATGCCGAAATCGGCATAGCGCGTGAAGATCTGCCCCAGGATCTGCGGCTGCCCCTCGCCCCCCATCGTTCCGTAGGACAGGACGCGCCCGTCATTGAACACCGCCAGCCCCGGGCTGAGCGTGTGGAAGGGCTTTCTCCCCGGCTCCATGGGGTTCCGGCTGTTTGGATCGAGCGAGAAGCCCAAGCCCCGGTTATGCCAGTGAATGCCGGTCGACGGCAGCACGCAGCCGGAGCCGAAGGCCCAGTAGACGGACTGGATATAGGACACCGCTAATCCGTCCTTGTCGATACAGCCCATCCACACCGTGTCGCCCTCCGCCGGGCGCACCGGCGTGGGAGCAGCGCGACGCGCCTCGATCAGCGCCGCCTCCTTCTCGAACGAGGCGGACGTGAGGAAGGAGGCAGGATCGAGGGTGAGTTCGCGCGGGTCGGTGACGACCCTGTCGCGGATGGCGAAGGCGCGCTTGGCCGCCTCGATCAGGCCGTGGTGATGCTCCGGCGTTTCGCCGTGCTTCACGGCGAGCCGGGAGAACAGGCCGAGCATGAGAAGCGCAGCGATCCCTTGGCTCGGCGGCGGCATGTTGTAGACGGTCGAATGCTCCAGCGCGACCGAGAGCGGCTTCACCACCCGGGCCTGATAGGCCTCCATGTCCTTGCGAATAATCGGGCTGCCGATGCGCTCCAGGTCCGCCGCGATCTCCCGCCCTACGTCGCCGCGATAGAAATCGGCCAGGCCCGCATGGGCGAGCTGTTCGAGCGTATCGGCGAGCCTCGGAGAGCGCCGGATCGCGCCCGCGGGCGGCAGCTTGCCGTCCTCGAGAAAGGCCTCGGCAAAGCCGGGCGCCGAGAAGAGCGCTGCCTCCTCCAACATGCGATTGCGCCCCTCGGCGACGGCGATCCCATAGCCCTCGCGGGCGAGGCGGACGGCATCGGCGAGAAGCATGTCGCGCGGCAATTGCCCGCCGAGCGCCTTCGCGAGCTCCAGCGCGAGGCCCCAGCCGCTGACGGCGCCCGCTACCGTGAGTGCCGCATCGGGCCCGCGCGGCGGGACGCGGTCGTAGCCCTTGTCCCGGTAGCGCTTGATGGTGGCGAGCGACCCGGCCGGTCCCGAGGCGTCGAGGGCATGGACCCGCCCTTTCGGCTCCCGCACCAGCCAGAAGCCGTCGCCCCCCAAGCCGTTCATGTGTGGATAGACGACCGCGATGGTCGCGGCCATGGCCACCATGGCCTCCACGGCGTTGCCGCCGGCGGCCAGGATCGTCTGGCCGGTCTCGGCGGCGAGCTGATGGGGAGCGGCGACGGCGGCGGTTGAGAAAACAGGGGTCTCGGGCATGAAGGATAAGGCGCTCAGATGGAATGTCAGGCGAACCTTGCACCGGAGGGGGCGTTTAGGGTAGTCCCTTCCGAGAGAGAATGGAGACTGGAACCGTGGCTCAGGCGAAAAGCACCAACTGGCGCAACCTCATCACCATCACCAGCATCATGGTCCTGGTCGGTGCGGAGGTCTTCGGCGTGGCCATCTCGGCCGGCTGGGCCATCGCGGGCCTGTTCGAGCTCGGCCATATCGTGGGCTATGTGCTGATGGGCCTCTTCAGCCTGCTCGCCGTCTATTTCCTGGTCAATCTCTGGCAGCGCTGCGTCGCGGTCGAACCCCTGGCCGAGTGATCAGGGACGGCCGTCACAGACCCTCATCGCGACGGGGTCGGCCTCCGGCGGCACATAGGCTTCCATCGGGCGGCATTGCCCCTCGATGCAGATCCTCCAATCCGCCGTGGCGCCCGAGCGGCGCATGATCACCTCGCGCTGAGGCGGCACGTCCGGCTTCCAGACCCAGGCGCCATTGACGAGCCGCGCCTCCGGCGGCGGCTCCATTCCGGCGCCTGAGCCCCTGATCCGCGCTTCCACGAGTTCGAGCCCCGCGGGGGTTGCGCGCCAATCCTCCTCCCAGACGATCTTCTCGACCGAATGCGTCCAGGCAAGGGTCATCGCGCCCGCCATCAGGGGCGCGACGACCTTGCCTGCGACGAGGCAGATCATGAACGGGCGACCGCGGCCGCAGGCGTCCGGCGCGCGCGCCAGAAATGGAAGCCAAGCACCAGCGCGGCGAGCATGAAGCCGACCTCATCCGTGACGGGCAACGCCAGCACCAGGAAGGCTGCCGCGATGGCCGCAGCAAGACGCTCCCACCAGGGCATCCTCGCATTGAGATAACCCACGGAAGCCGCGCCCCAGAGCAGGACGGCGACCGCCGTCTTCACGACCATGTAGGCGACGCTGGCCCAGAACGCAGCGCCGGAGAGGCCTTCCACCGGCTGCATCATGAGAGTCGGGTCATAGACCGCCATGTAAGGGATGATGAACCCGGGAAGCGCGATCCGCAGAGCCTGGAAACCGATCTTGAAGCCCGAGGCTTTCGCGATGGGAGCGGCCGCGAAGGCCGCCAGCGCCACCGGCGGCGTCAGGTCCGCCATGATGCCGAAATAGAAGACGAACATGTGCGAGACGATGAGCGGCACGCCGAGCGTCAGCAGGGCGGGCGCGGCCAGCGACGAGGTGATGATGTAGTTCGGGATCGTCGGAATGCCCATCCCGAGGATGAGGCTCACGATCATCGTCAACACCAGCGAGAGGATCAGCGAGTCGCGTCCGATGGACACCACCCAGTTGCCGAAGATCGTGCCGACGCCGGTGAGCGTCATCGTGCCGATCACGATGCCCACCACCGCACAGGCCAGGCCGACAGGCAGAGCCTGTCGGGCGCCGTCCGCCAGCGCATCGCGGCACGCCGCCAGCGTCTCGGGCCCGCCGCGCACGAAGAGGCTCACGAGAACCAGAATGCCGACGAGCAGAAGAACGAGCGTCACGCCGGCCCAGAGGAAGGCCGCAGCGATCAGGCCGAGGCCGATCCAGAACACAAGGCGCACCGTCTCGTTGACGAGCCCCAGCGCAAGCGCGCCCGCGAGGATCAGCACCACCGTGAGCGCAAGGCCGATCGAGCCCGCGAACAGCGGCGTGTAGCCGGAGAAGAGAAGGTAGACGAGCACCGCGAGCGGCAGGATGAGGTGCCATTTCTCCTTGAGCGCCCGGCCGGCGCTCGGCAACTCCGATCTTGCGATCCCGAGCAGGCCGGCCCGGCCGGCCTCGAGATGAACGGCGAGGAATGCGGAGGCGTAGTAGAGAAGGGCCGGAATGATCGCAGCCTTCACGATCTCGACGTAAGGCACGTCGATGGTCTCGGCCATGATGAAGGCCACCGCGCCCATGACCGGGGGCATGATCTGGCCGCCCATGGATGCGGTTGCCTCCACGCCGCCCGCGAATTCGGGCCGATAGCCGAAGCGCTTCATGAGCGGGATGGTGAACTGCCCCGTGGACACCACGTTGGCCACGCCCGAGCCTGAGATCGTGCCCATGAGGGCGGAGGAGAACACGGCCACCTTCGCGGGCCCGCCCCTGGCGCTGCCGAACAGCCCCATCGCCACGTCGGTGAAGAGCTGGATCATGCCGGCGCGTTCGAGGAAGGCGCCGAACAGGATGAAAAGGAAGATGTAGGTCGCCGAGACCAAGGTCGGGGTCGCATAAAGTCCCTCCGTGCCGAAGGACATGTGCTCGATCACCTGTTCAAGCGAGTAACCACGGTGGTCGAAGGGAGCCGGCAGGTAGTTGCCGAGCAGACAATACGCGAGAAAGATGCCGGCCACGATGGGAAGCGCCGGCCCCATGACGCGCCAGACGAGATAGAACAGAATAGCGATGGCCGCGATGCCGACGACGAGGTCGGCCTGCGTGAGCTCTCCGGCGCGCACGACGAGCTGTTCATAAAGCGCCCAGTGATAGACGCCGATGCCAAAGCCGATGAGCCCGACGATCCAGCCGAGAGCCCGCGTGGCCGGGCTGCGCGCCTTGTGGTTTGCCAGCATTGCGCCCGCAACGAGGCAAAGAAAGCCCACGTGCAGGGCGCGCACCACCTGGCTTGGCAGGCTGCCGGGAAACTTGAAGATGAGCGCGTAGGCGACGGCTAGCGCGATGAGCGCCAGCGCCCCGTCGATCACGCTGCGGCCGTTCAGGCGCTGGAAGATGAGCCAGCCAGCCCAGACGACGAAAGCCGCGCCGATGAGATAGAGAGGCGTGATGCTTGCGACGATCGGATGATCGAGAGGGATGCCGAAGGCCGTGACGACCTGAAAGGCCGAGAACGCCACCGCAATCCAGAAAAGGAATTTACCCGGAATGCCCTCGCCGAAATTCTCCGGCAGGCCATGCTCGGGATTGGCAGGCGCGGACGGCTGCTCCAGTGTCGCCACTTCGGACGCATTCATGCCTTGGCTCATTAAAGCCCTCTCTTCGAAAGACTGGTCTTCTTCTCATACGAAAGCCGGGGCAGGTGCGCCGCCCCGGCTCGAATGTAAATCCGTCGAAAGAACTAGGGCGCCTTCTTTACGCCCTTCTCGTCGAAGTAGCGCTGTGCGCCCGGATGAACGGGGACCGGCATGCCCGAGAGAGCGTTTTCGAGCTTGATGTCCTTGGCGGCCGCGTGAGCGGCGGCGAGTTCGGGCAGGCTCTCGTAGATCGCCTTGGTCATCTGGTAGACGGTCTCGTCCTTCACGCCGGAATGGGTGACGAGGTAGTTCACGACGGCCGCCGTCTCCACGGGCGCGGTCTGGCCCTCATAGGTGTTCGCCGGGATCGTGGTCTTGATGTAGGGCGATCCGACCTTGGTCACGATGTCGGCCGGAATCTCCACGACAACGATCGGCACGGAGGTGGCGAGATCGCGGATCGAGGACACGCCGAGACCCGCCGATTGCAGGGTGGCGTCGAGCTGGCGGTTCTTCATGAGTTCGACGGATTCGCCGAAGGGCAGATACTCGACCTTGCCGAGATCCTGGTAGGACAGGCCGGCGCCGTGGAGAATTGCGCGGGCGTTGAGCTCGGTGCCGGATTTCGGAGCGCCGACCGAGAGACGCTTGCCCTTCAGATCCGCCAGCGACTTGATGCCGGAATCCTTGGTGGCGACGATCTGGATATAGTTCGGGTAGATGGCCGTAATGCCGCGCAGCTTGTCGAGCTTGCTCTTGAAGCCCGCCTCCTCGTTGCCCTCCCAGCCCATGGCCAGGCTATCGCCGAGCGTGAAGCCGATCTCGCCCTTGCCCTGCTGCAGGAGCGTGAGATTTTCCACCGAAGCCTTGGTGGCCTGGACGGAGGGCCGCGAACCCGGGACCTTTTCCGTGAAGACCTTCGAGAGAGCCACGCCCATCGGGTAATAAACGCCCGAGGTGCCGCCCGTCAGGATATTGATGAAATCCTGGGCCTGGGCCGGAATGCTCGCTCCGGCGAGAGCCAGGGCGGTGGCCGCGCCCACGAGGCGGCGCATAACGTTTCGATGCATTACGTACTCCCTATCTGCGGCACCTGCCGTAGCGGTGCCTGTGTGCGCGCGTAGTTTGGCTACTGACGAAGTTTTCTCAAGGGGCTAAGAGTGACTTAATCCTGCCACCTTGGTCGGTAGGTGTCCGTCTCTCCACAACCAAATGCGTCGATCCATGCTCAACCGCCGCCAGTTTCTCCAGACCGCCACCGCCACGGCCGCCTTGGCCGCCCAGGGTTTCTCAGGTTCTGCCTTGGCGCAGCAGGGTCTGAAGATGGGAGCTCCGGCTTCCTTTACGTTCGAAGAGTTGAAGAAGCAGGCCGAAGCGATGGCCCGCTCGGCCTATACGGCTCCGCCGAGCCCCTCGCCCGAAATCCTTCACCAGATCGACTACGACGCCCACGGCAAGATCAGGTTCAAGACCGATCTCGCCCTTTGGGCCAACGGCCCCAGCAAGTTCCCGGTCACCTTCTTCCATATGGGCCGCTTCTTCCAGAAGCCCGTGCGCATGCATGTCGTGGAAAACGGCCAGGCCCGCGAGATCATCTACGACACCGCGTATTTCGACATGCCGGCGGATTCGCCGGCCCGCAAGCTCCCGGACAACACGGGCTTCGCCGGCTTCCGGTTCCAGGAGGCCCGCGACGGCAAACTCGACTGGAGGAAGAACGACTGGGTGGCGTTCCTCGGAGCGTCCTATTTCCGCGCCATCGGCGAGCTTTACCAGTACGGCCTCTCGGCGCGCGGCCTCGCCGTCGACGTGGCGGTGCACGACAAGCCCGAGGAATTCCCCGACTTCACCCATATCTATTTCGAGACCCCGCAACCGGGCTCGGACACGGTCACCGTCTATGCCCTCCTGGACGGCCCGAGCGTGGCGGGAGCCTATCGCTTCGTGATGACCCGCGCGGCCGCCGTCGTCATGGATCTCGACACTGCGCTCTTCCTTCGCCAGGATATCGCGCGGATCGGGATCGCGTCCCTCACCTCCATGTACTGGTACTCGGAGAAGGCCAAGACTACGGCCATCGACTGGCGCCCGGAGATTCACGATTCCGACGGACTCGCCATGTGGACCGGTGCCGGCGAGCGCATCTGGCGCCCCCTCAACAACCCGCCGCGCATCATCACCTCGGCCTTCTCGGACGAGAATCCAAGGGGCTTCGGCCTGCTTCAGCGCGACCGGAACTTCGATCACTATCTCGACGGCGTGTACTACGACCGCCGCCCGTCGCTCTGGATCGAGCCTCTGAGCACATGGGGTCAGGGAACCATCCAGCTCGTGGAAATCCCGACCGACGACGAGATCCACGACAATATCGTGGCCATGTGGGTCCCGGCCGAGCCCGCCAAGGCGGGCCAATCCCTGGAATTCCGCTATCGCATGCACTGGGCGGCGGACGAGCCCTACCCGACCCCGCTCGCCCGCGTCGTCGCGACCCGATTCGGCAACGGCGGGCAGGCCGGCACCGTGCGTCCCAAGGGCGTGCGCAAGTTCATGGTGGAGTTCCTCGGCGAGCCCCTGACCAAACTGCCCAGCGGCGTCATTCCGAAACCCGTGCTCACGGCCTCCCGCGGGGAGTTCGCGAACCTCATCACCGAAGCGGTGCCCGACAACGTGCCCGGCCATTGGCGGACCCAGTTCGACCTGACGGTCACCGGCACCGAGCCCGTGGAAATGCGCTGCTACCTGCGCAACGGGGACGAAGTCTTGAGCGAAACCTGGCTCTATCAGTACCATCCTACGTTCTAGAGGATCGGACAGACTCCAAAGAGGGCCAATCCGCCGTTCGCGTCGAATGTCGGGATTGTTCTTCCAAACCACGATGTTAACAGGGGCGTATAAAATACTATACGCCCCTGGAAACGGCGCCCGATCCGGTTTATGTGTGGAGACATGTCGCACGGTCACCACCACAATCATCACCATTCTCACGCGCCCCGGGCCGTCGCCGCGGCTCCGACCTTCTCGTTGCTGCGGCTCTCGATCTGGCAGCGGCTGGTGGGTGCTGCCGCAGCCTTGGCGGTCTTGTGGCTGCTGGTCCTCCAGGTGACCATGTAGGAGCCATGGCCATGCCCTCCACCGCCATCCGCTTCGAGGAAGTGACCCTGGGCTACGGCCGCAGACCCGCCGTGCATCACCTCGACGGGGAGATCCCCTCCGGGAGCCTGATGGCCGTGGTCGGCCCCAACGGGGCAGGCAAATCGACCCTGCTCAAGGGGGTCGTCGGCACTCTGAAGCCGCTCGAGGGCCAGATCCGCCTCGGCGGCTCCTCCGCCGGGATCGCCTATCTGCCGCAGGCGGCCGAGATCGACCGCTCCTTCCCGCTCTCCGTCTACGATCTGGTGGCCATGGGGCTATGGTCCCGGTCGGGGCTCTTCGGAGGCGTTTCGGCCAAGGACCGCACGGCCATCGAGGCCGCGCTGGCGTCCGTAGGCCTCATCGGCTTCGAGCGCCGCCCCATCTCGACCCTCTCCGGCGGCCAGATGCAGCGCGCCCTCTTCGCACGCCTGCTTCTGCAGGATGCGCCGGTGATCCTGCTCGACGAGCCGTTTACCGCCATCGACGCCAAGACCACGGCCGATCTGCTCGATCTCGTGCGCCGCTGGCACGACGAAGCGCGCACCGTGGTTGCGGTGCTGCACGATCTCGACATGGTCCGGCGCGTCTTTCCGAAAACGCTGCTCATCGCCCGCGAGCCCGTCGCGTGGGGGGAGACCCCCGACGTGCTGAGCGCGGACAATCTCCTCAAGGCCCGCCGCATGGTCGAGGCATACGATCCGCATGCGGATATATGCCAGCGCGGCGCAGCATAGAGAACCCAGCCGTGCTCACCTTCGCTTTCACTCCCTTTTCCGAATTCGAGTTCATGCAGCGCGCGCTCGTTGGCGTGATCGCCATCGCGCTCGGCGGCGGCCCGATCGGCGTGTTCCTGATGCTGCGCCGCATGAGCCTGACGGGCGATGCCATGGCGCATGCCATCCTGCCCGGCGCGGCGGTCGGCTATCTTCTCGCCGGCCTGTCACTCCCCGCCATGACCATCGGCGGATTGGCGGCAGGCGTCATCGTCGCCGTGGCGGCGGGCCTCGTCTCGCGCCTGACGTCGCTGAAGGAGGACGCCTCCCTCGCAGCCTTCTATCTGCTGTCGCTGGCGCTCGGCGTCACCATCGTGTCGCTCAGGGGATCGAACGTCGATCTCCTTCACGTGCTCTTCGGCACGGTGCTGGCGCTCGACGACAACACCCTGCTGCTGCTGGCCTCCATCTCGACCCTGACGGTGCTGGCTCTCGCCGTGCTGTATCGCCCGCTTGTGCTCGAATGCGTGGACCCGGTCTTCCTGCGCTCGGTCAGCCGCGCCGGAACGCCCACGCATCTCATCTTTCTCGGTCTCGTGGTGATGAACCTCGTCGGCGGCTTTCACGCGCTCGGCACCCTGCTTGCCGTCGGCATGATGATGCTGCCTGCCGCGGCCGCCCGCTTCTGGACCAACGACATCACCCTGATGATGATCGTGTCCATCCTGGTCGGCATCGCATCGGGGATCGCAGGTCTTCTGCTCTCCTTCCATGCGGAGCTGCCTGCGGGACCTGCGATCATTCTCTCGGCCGGCGCCATCTACGTGGCCTCCCTGCTCCTGGGGCGGGAGGGCGGCGTGCTCTGGCTCGCCTGGCCGGGCAAGCACCTGGAAGCCTGAAACCTCCTGAACCCGACGGAAGGATATCGTCATGCCGACGAGAAGAACCGCCCTGTCCCTGCTCGCGGGATCGCTCGCCTGGTTGGGCTGCGCCTCCCTGCCCGCCGTCGCGCAGCCAGCCCAGCCTCTCAAGGTCGTGGCGACCTTCTCGATCCTCGGCGATCTCGTGCGCAATGTGGGGGGCGCGAGGGTCGACGTGACGACCTTCGTGGGCCCGAACGGAGACGCCCATGTCTACTCGCCCACGCCCGCCGACGGACGGCGCCTGACGGAGGCCCGGATCGTCTTCACGAACGGCCTCAAATTCGAGGGCTGGATCGACCGCCTCGTCAAGTCCTCCGGCACGAAGGCCGCGCGGGTCGAAGCATCGAAGGGCGCGAAGCTCCTGGAGGGAGAGGACGATCACGGCCACGATCATGGCCACGACAGCGACCATGGTCATGGCCATGGCGTCGATCCCCATGCCTGGCAGAATATCGGCAACGCGAAGGTCTACGTGGCCAATATCCGCGACGCCCTGATCGCGGCGGACCCTGACGGCAAGTCCGATTACGAGACCAATGCCGCGGCCTATCTGGCCAGGCTCGACGCCCTGGAGACGCAGGTGAAGGAGCTGGTCGCGCAAATCCCGGCCGAACGGCGCAAGATCATCACGTCTCACGACGCCTTCCGCTATTTCGGAGATGCCTATGGGATCGTCTTCGTCGCTCCGCAGGGCGTATCGACGGACGCGGAAGCCTCCGCAAAGGACGTGGCCCGGATCATCCAGCAGATCAAGCGCGAGACAATTTCCGCCATCTTCGTGGAGAACGTCTCCGACGCCCGCCTGATGGAAAGGATCGCCGCGGAAACCGGGGCGAAGATCGGCGAGCGGGTCTATTCCGACGCCCTTTCCGAGCCAAGCGGTCCCGCCGGCACTTACATTGACATGATGAGACACAATATAAGAGCCTTCAGCGCGGCCCTGTCGAGCTGAACCCCGCTGCCCCTGCCCGTTCAGAGACAGCCCTCCATTGAGCTTCCTGGAACCATCCGATGACCGACAAGATCCCCGTTACCGTCCTCACAGGCTATCTCGGCGCCGGTAAGACCACCCTCCTCAACCGCATCCTCACCGAGCCCCACGGCAAGAAATATGCCGTTATCGTCAATGAGTTCGGTGAGATCGGCATCGACAATGAGCTCGTCGTCGGCGCCGACGAAGAAGTGTTCGAAATGAACAACGGATGCATCTGCTGCACCGTGCGCGGAGACCTGATCCGCATTCTCGACGGCCTGATGAAGCGAAAGGGCAAGTTCGACGCCATCATCGTCGAGACCACCGGCCTCGCCGACCCGGCCCCCGTCGCCCAGACCTTCTTCATGGATCAGGACGTGTCCGATGCGGCCCGTCTCGACGCAGTGGTGACGGTGGCCGACGCCAAGTGGTTGTCCGACCGCCTGAAGGACGCGCCCGAGGCCAAGAACCAGATCGCCTTCGCCGACGTGATCATCCTCAACAAGATCGATCTCGTGACGCCTGAGCAGCTCGACGAGGTCGAGGCGCGCATCCGCGCCATCAATCCCTACGCCAAGGTCCACCGCACGCAGAACTGCGCCCTTCCGATCTCGGACGTGCTCGACCGCAAGGCCTTCGATCTCGACCGCATCATCGAGATCGAGCCCGACTTCCTGGAGGAGGGCCACCATCATCATCACGACGAAGAGATGCAGTCCGTCTCCGCGTCGATCGACGGCGAGGTGAACCCCGAGAAGTTCATGCCCTGGATCTCGAACCTGACCCAGGTCGAGGGCCCGAACATTCTGCGCTGCAAGGGGATCGTGGCCTTTCCGGACGAGCCGAAGCGCTTCGTCTTTCAGGGCGTGCACATGATCCTCGACGGCGACGTGCAGGGCGAGTGGAAGCCCGGCCAGAAGCGCACCTCCAAGGTGGTCTTCATCGGACGGGACTTGAACGAAAAGGCGATTCGCGAGGGATTCCTGGCCTGCGCGGCCTAGAGCATCGGACCCAAAGGTGGATTTGCACTTTTGGGATTGAATCCGATGCTCCCTCCTAGAGGAGCGCATCGTTCGAGCGGCTCCGAAGGGCCGCACGATGCGCTAAGGCCTCCGTCCGGGAGCAGGACTCCTGCTCCCGACAAACGGCAGCTCCTCAGGAGGCAAAGCCGGCCTTCACCAGACAATCATGGACATAGGCCCTGCGGGTCGCCTTCACCTGCTGCTGCCATTCGGTGGAAACGTTTCTGCCCTGCCGGTAGATGAGCCTGGCATCCCTCTCGCAGGCGGCCTTGTGCGTGGCCCGCTGATTTACGGCGACGCCTTCTTGAGACGGGAACCCGCTCATGGTCTGTGCGGAAGCCCCCATCGAACCGAGCGCCGTCATGACGAAAGCAATGATGCCCGAGATCCTCATGCCGCAGCTCCCAAATATCAAAATCCCCAAAAGACCTATGATGGGATCGCCCTGGCATCGCGGCCATGGCCCAGAAGGCTTAACCCCGATGTCCGATGGAAGCCCGACCGCCGATGATCTCGGCCTGAACCTCGCCTTGCCTGTCCACCCCGCAAGCATGCTATGGGAAACCCACCTGAAGGGGATCGCCTGATGAGTAATGGTACTGCTCCGTCCTTGACACAAAGCGTCGCGACCGTGGCGGCGGACGCCCACGTCACCGCCCTCGGCTGGCTCAAGGGCACTGCCGCCTTCGGCCTCGGAGACGGCGGCGTCCTGCTGGTCAAGGATGGCGAGACCCACCGCGTGGCCGCCCATCCCGACGCGGGCGTCCTCGTCGGCGCAAGCGACGGCGAGCGATTCGTGACCGGCGGGGACGATGGCCGCGTGGCCGTCACCGGACCCGACGGTGCCACCGCGACTTTGGCGGAGGCCAAGGGGGCCTGGATCGACTCGCTGGCCCTCAACGCCAATGGTGCCTTCGCCTATGCGGTGGGCAAGCGCGTGTTCGTCCGCGACGAGAAAGGCCGCGAGAAGACGCTGGAGGTCCCCTCCACCGCGCGAGGCCTGGCCTTCGCGCCCAAGGGCTATCGCCTCGCGATCGCGCATTACAACGGCGCGACCCTGTGGTTCCCGAATGTGGAGGCGAAGCCCGAGCCGCTCGACTGGAAGGGCTCGCATCTCGACGTGACCTGGTCGCCCGATGCCCGGTTCGTGGTGACCTCGATGCAGGAGAATGCGCTCCACGGCTGGCGTCTCATTCCCGATAAGGGCCACATGCGCATGAGCGGCTATCCGTCGAAGACCCGCTCGCTCTCCTGGTCGCATGACGGCAAGTGGCTCGCCACCTCGGGTGCTGAAGCCGCCATCGTCTGGCCTTTCGAATCCAAGGAAGGCCCCATGGGCAAGGCGCCCCGCGAATGCGGCGTGCGGCCCGCGAAAGTCAGCCGCGTGGCGTTCCATCCCAATTCCCTTGTGCTGGCCGTGGGCTACGAGGACGGCTGTATCCTGCTCATTCGCCTGAACGATGCCTCCGAGCTTCTCGTGCGCGCCGCGGTGCAGGGCAGCGGAGTCACGGCCATGGCCTGGGACAAGGCCGGCCGGCGCCTCGCCTTCGGCTGCGAGGACGGTCAGGGCGGTATCATGACCCTGCCATGAGATCGCCCGTGGCGCTGTTCGGGGCATTCCTGAGAGGCACCTTCGGCCTTCCGAAAACCGACCGGGAGGCGATCGAGCGCGTGAAGGAGATAGCCCGCACGGTCCTTCGGGCCTCTCCCGAAACGGCCTTCGCCGTCAACGAGATCGCCTGCACCGACCCGGGCTGCCCCGGGATCGAGACGGTGATCCTGGTAATGGAACCAGGACAGAAGACCCGGGCCGTGAAGGTGCAAAAACCCCTCGATGAAGTGACGGAACAAGATATCCTCGCGGCGATTTGATCCTCCGGGAGGTCACGCTTGTCACGGATCGTTCGCATCATCGCCTTCGGCCTCGGGATCCTCGGAGGTGTCACGGCTTCGCAGCTGCCGGAATATTCCCAGCAGTACCGCCAGCGCCTCGGCGGCGCGATCGACGAACTCAACCGGGTGATTGCGCAATTCGATGCCGGGGCGGCCGCGAACGGCGAAACCCAGGAAAGCGCCATCGCGCGGCTGCGCTCCAATCCGGACGATTTCGTGAGCCGCCAGGGCGTCGCGATGGAAGGCAACGTGGATCGCCTCCGCCGACTGCAAGGCCATCGCGAAGTCATGATGCAGGCGGGGCCCTTCGCGCGCATTGCATTCATGGTGCGCGACGGCGACCGGGACGTGATGGAGGCCGCCTATCGCGACTTCGAGCCCGCCATGCCGGTGACGGAAGAAGGCCTTCTCGCCACGGCGGCTGGCTTCATCGCCGTCTGGGGCAGCCTTCTGCTGCTGGCGGGTTTCGTGCGCAGCCTGCGGCGGCGCTCCCGTGCGCGATCCACCGCCCGGGCCTAAAGGAGAGGACGTGGGTTCGAACCCACATCCGATGCTGTCAGTCTATGGTCTCGAACATCTCTTCACGCAAAACCGGTTCCCACTTCCCGCGTTCGATGCGATCCTCTGGGAGGGAGCATCGGGTTCAACCCCCAAGAGGGCAAATCGACTTTAGGGTCCGAGGCTCTAGAGCAAATTGCATTCTAACGGGATCAGAATGCTTGCTCTTTCTCTTTGGCGAAGCATCGTTTTTCGCGAAGAACCGGTTCCCACTTCTTCGCACGATGCTCTAGAGCCTTTTCCATGAACTTCGGTTCACGGAAAAGGCATTTGTTGTTTGAGAAAGACGCCTTTTCTTCGCAAAACCGGCATCCACTTTTGCGGAAAAGGCTCTAGGCTCCGCGTTCCGGCTTGCCTGCCAGCACCACGTAGAACCCCAATCCATCATTGGCCGGCAGGGTCTGCAGACGTTCGATCCAGCCGCGTTTCTTGGCCTCCAGCAGGACCTTGCCGATGGGCTGGAACAGCGTTTCTCCACCACCCTCTGGCGGCGGGTCGAGGCGCACGGCGACGGACTTCGCCTGTGCGAAGCGGCTGCGCTCCAGCATGTCCCGGAGCGAGGCGGAGGCCTTCTCACGGGATGCGCCGCGCAGATCGAGAACGGCCTCGGCATCGACGATGCCCAGGCCCCCGCGCAGCTTGTTGGCGTAGAATTCCTCGAAATGAGGCATGGCGATCTCTCCACCCTGCGTCATGGCCGGCACGAATCCGGCCATGACGCCTATGGCTTAGCGCATCGTGCGGAAAAGAGGACCCGGTTTCCCGCAAGAACGATGCGCTCCTCTAGAAGGGAGCATCGGATTCAATCCCAAAAGTGCAAATCCACTTTTGGGTCCGATGCTCTAGAAGGGAGCATCGGATGGAATCCCAAAAGTGCAAATCCACTTTTGGGTCCGATGTTCTAGCGCACCAGAATGTTCCGGAACTGCCATGGATCCGAGGTGTCGATGTCCTCGGGGAAGAAGCCGGGACGATCGTCCAGAGGCGTCCAGTCCGTGTAGTAGCCTTTCACAGGCCCGAGATACGGCATCTGCACCTCGAGGCAACGGCGGAAATCGATGTCGTCGGCTTCCACGATGCCCGCATTCGGGTTCTCGAGCGCCCATACCATGCCGGCGAGGACCGCGGAGGTCACCTGGAGGCCGGTCGCGTTCTGGTAGGGCGCGAGCTTGCGGGTCTCCTCGATGGAGAGCTGCGAACCGAACCAATAGGCGTTCTTGGCATGGCCGTAGAGCAGCACGCCGAGTTCGTCGATGCCGTCGACGATCTCGTCCTCGGTGAGGATGTGCTGCTTCCCCTGGAACTTGCCGGCATTGCCGAACATCTCGTGCATCGACAGCACGGCGTCGTTCGCTGGATGATAGGCGTAGTGGCAGGTCGGACGATAGGCGACCTTGTCGCCTTCGCGCACCGTGAAGTAGTCCGCGATCGAGATCGCCTCGTTGTGCGTGACCAGGAAGCCGTATTGCGGACCGGGCGTGGGGCACCAGGTGCGCACGCGCGTATTCGCGCCCGGCTGAAGCAGGTAGATCCCGGCGCCGCAGCCCTTGTCGTGCGTGCACGCGTTCTCGGGCATCCACGTCTCGTGAGTGCCCCATCCGAGTTCCGCGGGTTGCAGGCCCTCGGACACGAAACCTTCCACCGACCAGGTGTTCACGAACACGCCCATGGGCTTCGGCTTGTCCGCGCGCTGGGTGTCACGCTCGGCGATGTGGATGCCCTTCACGCCCACGCGCTGCATCAGGCCGGCCCATTCCTCGCGGGTCTTCGGCACCTCGACATCGAGGCCGATATCCTTGGCGACGTTGAGCAGCGCCTGCTTCACCAACCAGGAGACCATGCCGGGATTGGCGCCGCAGCAGTTCACTGCCGTCGGGCCGCCGGGCGCCTGACGGCGCGCGTCGAGAATGTTCTCGCGCAGCATGTAGTTGGTGCGCTTCGCGGGATCTGCGCTCTTGTCGAAGTAGAAGCCCGCCCAGGGCTCGGCCACGGTGTCGACGTAAAGAGCGCCGAGCTCACGGCAGAGTTCCAGGATCGCACGGGAGGAGGTGTCGACCGAAACGTTGACGCAGAAGCCCTGCCCGCCGCCTTCCGTCAGAAGAGGCGTCAGGATCTCGCGATAGTTCTCGGGGGTGAGGGCCTTGTTGACGAGTGTGATGCCGCGCACGTCGAGCATGCTGCGGTCGGTGTCGACCGGGTCGATGACCGTGAAGCGGTTCTTGTCGAACTCGAAATGCCGCTCGATCAGGGGCAGCATGCCTTTTCCGATCGAGCCGAAGCCGATCATGACGATCGGACCGGTGATGCGGCCATGAACGGGCCAAGTGGTCATCGATAATTCTCCTTGCAAAAGCGTGAGATGGAAGAGGTTTGTCTCCGGGTAGAGCGATTCCGGGCGCATCTAGGATTGAGGGGCCCCCTGGGTCAATGCCTTGGCGGCGCTATCTGCTCCGGATCGTGATTTCCCTGCGGATCGAGGGTGCAAGGAGCGGCAGGAAACGCTCCCATCGCAGTTTCGGGCCTCGACATCGGCGAACAAGGCCTCATGATCAGGAATCGCCATTCTCCATTCCCGGCTCCAGCCCGATGACATTTCACGAACTCCTCATGCGCCACGGGCGCGTGATCGGCCTCGGCTTCGCCCTGACCTTTCTGTCCTCCTTCGGTCAGACCTTCTTCATCTCCCTCTCCGGGCCCGATATCCGTGAGACCTTCGGACTCACGAACGGTGCCTTCGGGCTGATCTATTCCGCCGCGACCCTCTGTTCGGGCCTGCTGATGATCTGGGCCGGCGCCGTGATCGACCGCATCGACATACGGCTCTATGCCACGATCGCCCTTGTCGGCCTGGCGGCCGCCGCACTCGGGCTTTCGCTGGCTTCCGACGCCGTGATGCTGGGCCTGAGCCTTTTCGCCTTGCGCCTGTTCGGCCAGGGCATGTCGAGCCATGCGGGCGTGATGAGCACGGCCCGGCTTTCGGCGGGCATTCGCGGCCGGGCGACGAGCGTGGCCGCGCTCGGCTTCCCGGCGGGCGAAGCCCTTCTGCCCACGATCGTCATCGCCGGGATCGCGATCCTCGGCTGGACCGGCATGTGGCGCATCGCGGCGCTCGCCATCGCCTTCTGCCTCGGCCTCGGCTGGGCCTTGAGCGCTTTCCTTGCCCGGCAGGGGCCCGAATCGGACGAGCCTGCTCACACGAGCGGCCTGACGGAAGCGGGGCCGCGCTGGATCGATATACTCCGCGACCGGCGGTTCCTCGCCCTCGTTCCGACCATGATCGGCTATCCGGCCATCGTCACGGCCTATTTTTTCCATCAGCGGCTCATCGCCGAGATCGAAGGCTGGCCCCTGGAATTGCTGGCGAGCAGCATCACCGTCTATGCGCTCGTCTCCGTCACCGTGGCGATGCTGACGGGGAGCCTTGTCGATCGCTTCGGGGCGATACGCCTGAGCCATTTCTATCTTCTGGGTCTCATTCTCGCATCCGTGGCCCTGGCGCTTCTCAGCGGCCCCGCCCTGGCGCCGATCTTCTTTGCCCTGATCGGCCTCTCGGCAGGCGCGACCAACGTCATCATCGCGGCGGTCCTGGCCGAGCTCTTCGGCACGAAGCATCTGGGAAAGATCCGTGCGCTGGCCGGCGCGCTCATGGTGCTCGCCTCCGCGGCAACGCCCGGCTTCATCGGCCTGCTGTTCGACTCCGGCGTCGGCCTCGCGTCGATTGCCTTAGGGTTTGCCGCTTATCTGCTGGTCGCGGCGGGCGTCACCTTCGCGCTTCCCGATTCGAGGGCCGCTTAGAGCATCGGACGTGAAAAGTGGGAACCGGTTTTGCGTGAAAAGATGCTCAAACCAAAGTGTTGCAGCATCGGACATGGATTCGATTTCACGTCCGATGCTCCGGACCGCCCTCGGATCAGGCTCGACGGTTCAGGCCGCAGGGCGCAAACCCGGCAGCCGTCCCTGCGCGGCGGCCGCGACGAGCGCCGGGAGATCGGGCTTGTCCTGGAGGGCGCCCGTCGCGGATACGAGGCCGCGTGCGCCGTCGAGGTAGCCGGCTTCCAGCTCCAGCGCGAGGAAGCGGTTGCGCTCGTAAGGTCCCGGCAACCAGAGGGATCCTGTTTTCTCCCGCGAGAAGCCGAAGCGCTCGTAATACGGCGCATCGCCGACCAGCAGCACCGCCTTGTGGCCGAGAGCGGCAGAGCGGCCCAACGCCTCGCGCATGAGCTTGCCGCCAAGGCCGAGGCTCTGGAGCGCGGGATCGATCGCGATCGGCCCGAGCATGAGCGCGGGCCGGTTCGGACCTGCCGAGACGTGCCACAGACGCACGGTGCCGACGAGTTCGCCGTCTCGCTCGACGGTCAGCGAGAGACCATCGGCGGCCATTCGCCCCTCGCGCAGGCGCTCGCAGGTCTTCTGGAACCGCGCAGGACCGAAGCAGGCATCGAGCAGCGCTTCCCGCGCTTGCGCATCGTGAAAGGATTCTTCGCGAATCGTGATCATGGCCGTGGCCTCCCAGACATGGGGTGAGCGACAGCCCTCGCACCCGGGTGCATCGCATCCAGGCCGTCCGGGACAACACTTTAGGGGTTGGTGCCTGCCTCGTTCACCGAGGCAGGCGGGACGTGAATCAGATCACGTAGGACTTGAGCGGCGGGAAGCCGTTGAAGGCGACCGCCGAGTAGGTGGTCGTGTAGGCGCCCGTGCCCTCGATCAGCACCTTGTCGCCGATCTCCAGCGAGACGGGGAGCAGATAGGGCTCCTTCTCGTAGAGAACGTCGGCCGAGTCGCAGGTAGGACCGGCCAGCACGCACGGCACCTTGTGGTCGCCGTCGCGCTCGCTGCGGATCGGGTAGCGGATCGACTCGTCCATCGTCTCGGCGAGACCGCCAAACTTGCCGATGTCGAGATAGACCCAGCGCACCTCGTCCTCATCGCGGCTCTTCTTCGACACGAGGACGACCTCGGCCTCGATGATGCCCGCATTGCCGACCATGCCGCGGCCCGGCTCGATGATTGTTTCCGGAATGCGGTTGCCGAAATGCTTCGACAGCGCCCGGAAGATCGACTCGCCGTAAGCCTCGACCTGCGGAACCGTCTTCAGGTACTTCGTCGGGAATCCGCCGCCGAGATTGACCATCGACAGGTGGATGCCGCGGATGGCGCACTCGCGGAAGATCGCGGAAGCAGAGCCGAGAGCCTGATCCCAGGCTTCCGTGTTGCCCTGCTGCGAACCCACGTGGAACGACACGCCGTAGGCTTCCAGGCCCTGACGAACCGCATGCTCGAGCACGTCCACCGCCATTTCCGGCACGCAGCCGAACTTGCGGGAGAGCGGCCACTCGGCGCCGGCGCCGTCGCACAGGATGCGGCAGAACACCTTCACGTCGGACGCGGCCACGCCAGCCGTCGCGGCGGCACGGGCGATCTTCTCGACCTCGGCCTCGCAGTCGACCGCATAGAGGCGAACGCCGATCTCGAGCGAGCGCGCGATATCGCGCTCCTTCTTGATCGTGTTGCCGAAGGAGATGCGGTCGGGGGTCGCGCCGGCGGCGAGCGCAAGCTCGATCTCGACGACCGAGGCCGTGTCGAAGCACGAGCCCATGTCGGCAAGAACCTTCAGCACTTCCGGAGCCGGGTTCGCCTTCACGGCGTAGAAAACGCGCGTGTCGGGGAGTGCACGGGCAAATTTGGAGTAGTTGTCACGCACCACGTCGAGATCGACGACGACGCACGGGCCGTCCTCACGTCGGTTGCGCAGGAATTCACGAATGCGCTCAGTCATGGCGCTCTCCCCACCAAAGGTTCAATGGAGGTCTTCAAGCCTCCGGATTGAAATCTGAACGGTCAGAGTCTTCTGCCGTCCGGCGTCAGCGAGGGAAGATGCATCCCGCTTCGTGCGATGGAGACACGAGGAGCGTGAGATGGGCTCTTCACCCGACGATGCTGCCTTGGATTGGATGGGGATGTCCCGTCCGCACGCCTGGCAATGAGAAACAAGCCTCTTCGGTGTTGACCTTTGGAGGGCCAACGAGACCAAAAAAGCCCGTTCGTCGTTGCTTTAAGTCACGTCCCCCGTTGAGAACGGGGTGCGCCGGTTTCGCCTCCGGCTGCCGGTTAGGGGTAGTCGAGAACTAGGTCGTCCTCGGGCGGCTGTCCGGCCTCTTGTCCGGATGCCCACCAACCGGCACGCGACCACAGGCACGTGCGAATTTGGGCAGGAGTGAAATAAGACCTTTTGGCCCCGATCACAAGAGCCTTTCGGGCCTCCTGCGCAATTTTTTAACCCTGCTTCCGGAGGGGAATGGCGGCACCTCCATTCAGCCCCTATTAAGCGGGCCAAGCTCACCCATTTATGGATTGCGGCTTTTAAAATGCCGCCTCCTCCCGAAGACTCAGGACGAACAGTCTCTCAGCCATGCTCGATTTCTCCCGCCGCGCCCTTCTGCAAAGCCTGCTCGCCGCGACCGCGCTCTCCGCCTGGGGTGGGCCAGCCTCAGCGCAAGCTCCGCAGAACGGCGTGCCGACGCCGGAACCGTTCCGATTCGAGGACGTGGTGCGCCGGGCCCGGGAGCTGGCGAGCGCCCCCTTCGAGGCGCCCCCCATGCAGCTGCCGGAGCCGCTCAACCGGCTGAGCTTCGACGATTACCGCGATATCCGCTTCCGGACGGACAAGGCCCTGCTCGCCACCAGCAACAGCCCGTTCCGGCTGCAATTGTTCCACCTCGGCTTCCTTTATCAGAGGCCGGTGACGGTCAACATCATCCGCGAGGGCGTGCCGACTCCGGTTCCCTACCAGCGCGAGCTGTTCGATTATGGCCGCAACAAGATCGACAAGCCCCTGCCGGTGAATCTCGGCTTCGCGGGGTTCCGGCTGCATTATCCGCTCAACAACCCGAAGGTGTTCGACGAGTTGATCGCCTTCCTGGGCGCAAGCTATTTCCGGTTCCTCGGGCGGGATCAGAAATACGGCCTCTCGGCGCGCGGGCTCGCCATCAACGTGGAAGGTGGAGAGCAGGAGGAGTTTCCGTCTTTCCGCGAGTTCTGGATCGAGACGCCCAAGCCGGATAGCACGCGGGCGACGGTCTATGCGCTCCTCGACAGCCCGTCGATCGCCGGCGCCTACCGGTTCGAGATCTACCCCTCCAGGGAAACGACCCTCGACATCACGGCCACGCTCTTCCCGCGCCAGCGCATCGAGAATGTGGGCCTGGCCCCGCTCACCTCGATGTTCTTCGAAGGCGAGAACGACCGGAAGCCCACGGACGATTTCCGGCTGGAGCTTCACGATTCGGACGGACTGCTCATGCAGTCTGGCGCAGGCGAGTGGATCTGGCGTCCTTTGCGCAACCCGAACGGCAAGACGATCTCCTCGTTCTCCGACAACAACCCGCGCGGTTTCGGCCTGATGCAGCGCGACCGGGTATTCGAGAACTACCAGGATCTGGAGGCCTATTACCACCAGCGCCCCGGCTACTGGGTGGAGCCGGTGGGCGATTGGGGCGAAGGCTGGGTCGAGCTCGTCGAGCTGCCGACGCCCGACGAGACCCACGACAACATCGTGGCCTATTGGCAGCCCAACAAGCCCTACGAAGCCGGTCAGGAGGTCACCTTCTCCTACCGCCTGCGGGCGGCCGCCGCCATCGGCACCATGCATTCGGGCGGAAAGGTGATCAACACCTTCCAGACCCCGCCCCGCGCCAGCGGCTCGAATGCGCCGAGCGATCGCACGCATCGCCGCTTCATCATCGACTTCGCCGGCGGCGACCTCGCCTACTACGCCGGAGCTCCCGACCTGGTGCAGCTGGTGCCCTCCACGTCCGTGGGTCAGATCACCAGCACGTTCCTCATGCCCAACGGCCATATCAACGGCTTCCGGGCCGCCATCGACGTGAAGCTGGAACCGGGCCAGTCCACCGATCTGCGCGCCTTCCTGCGCGCGGGGAACCGGGCGCTCACGGAAACCTGGACCTATCCCTGGGCCGTAGAGTAGCCGACCACTCTTGCCCACTGCTCTTGCCAACCGCCATGGAACCGCGCAGAACCGGCTCTGACGCAGGAACCGTCTGCGGCACGACAGGGGCACGCGCGATGAAGCGGAATGCTTGGGCAGCAGGGCTGTTGATGATGGTCTCCGGCTGGAATGCGGCCCCTGCCGACGCGCAGCCCGCACCGCGGGAGATCACCTTCGGGACCAACTGGCTCGCCCAGGCCGAGCATGGGGGCTATTATCAGGCGCTCGCGGACGGCACTTACGAGAAGTACGGCCTGAAGGTCACCATCGTGCCGGGCGGCCCGCGCGCCAACAACCGCATGCTCATGAGCGTCGGCAAGCTCGACTTCTACATGGGCGGCAGCCTGGTCCAGGCGTTTTCGGCGGTCGAGAAGGATATCCCGACCGTCGTGGTCGCGGCCCATTTCCAGAAGGATCCGCAGATCCTGATGAGCCACCCGGGTCAGGGCCTCGATACGTTCGATGCTCTCAGGGCCTCGAACGACATCCTGCTCTCGAAGGACGGCATGGCCACCTTCTTTCAATGGATGAAGGCCGAATACGGCTTCAAGGACGAGCAGGTGAAGCCCTATGGCTTCAGCCCCGCGCCCTTCATGGCCAACAGCCGGGCGGTGCAGCAGGGCTATGTGACCTCCGATCCGCTGGTGATCGCGAAGGCGGCGGGCTTCGAGCCCACCGTGTTCCTGCTCGCCGATCACGGCTTCAGCACCTATTCGACCACCATCGAGACGCGGCGCGACATGGTCGAGACGAACGCAGAACTCGTGCAGCGTTTCGTCGATGCGTCCACGATCGGCTGGTATCATTACCTTTATGGCGACAACCGGCCGGCGAACGCGCTCATCAAACGCGACAATCCCGAGATGACGGACGAGGTTCTGGCCTATGCCGTCGCGAAGATGAAGGAATACGGCATCGTCGATTCAGGCGATGCGCAAAAGCACGGCATCGGCGCCATGACCGAGGCGCGCATGAAGGACTTCTTCGACAAGATGGTGAAGGCAGGCCTCTTCAAGGCCGATCTCGACTACAGGAAGGCCTACACGCTGCAGTTCGTGAACAAGGATGTCGGTCTCGAGCTCAAGAAGTAGCTCGCTTCCGCCCGCACCCCGTCTTGCGAATCCAATGAACATCCCTCCTCTCGTTTCGCTCGAACAGGTCGGAAAAGCCTTCGCCAACGGCGTGACGGCTCTCGACCGGTTCAGTCTCGACATCCGCGAGGGCGAGTTCCTGTCCCTGCTTGGTCCGTCGGGCTGCGGAAAGTCGACGGTCCTGCGTTTGATCGCCGGCCTCGCCGGGCCCTCGACAGGACGCATCGCCTGGCCCGGCTCCTTCGATGCAGACCATCGCGGCCGGATCGGCTTCGTGTTTCAGGAGCCGACGCTGATGCCCTGGGCTCCTGTGGCGGACAATGTCTGGCTGCCGCTGCGCCTGCGCGGCGTTTCACGGAAGGCGGCGCAGGATCGCATCACTCAAAGCCTCGCGCTCGTGGGCCTGCAGGATTTCGCGAAGGCCTATCCGCGCGAACTCTCCGGCGGCATGAAGATGCGCGTTTCGATCGCCCGCGCACTCAGCATGGAGCCGCGTCTTCTCCTGATGGACGAGCCCTTTGCCGCCCTCGACGAGATCACCCGCTTCAAGCTGAACGACGACCTTCTCGACGTGCAGAAGGAACTGAGCTGCACCGTGGTCTTCGTGACCCATTCGGTTTACGAGAGCGCCTATCTGTCGAACCGCATCGCCGTTCTGTCCCCGCGCCCCGGACGCGTCGTTGCCGAGATCGCGGGCGCCTCCTCCCGCGAGCGCGACGGCGACTTCCGGACGAGCCTCGCCTATGCGGATCTGTGCCGGAAGGTTTCGCAGGCCCTGACGGGCAGCATGCGGGACGAGAGGCTGCCATGATCCGCAATCCCCTCAAGCTGATCCTGCCGCTCGCGGTCTTCGTCGCGTTCATAGCCGCATGGGAGACATCCGTGCGTGTCGCCACGGTTCCGCCCTATATCCTGCCGGCCCCGAGCCTGATCGCATCGACCCTGAAAGCCGATTGGCCTCTGCTCTGGGCCTCGCTGCTGGTGACGCTGAAGACCACGCTCGCGGCCCTAGTCCTCGCGGTCGTCGGCGGCGTGGCGCTGGCCGTGGCGTTGAGCCTCTCGCGCATCGTCGAGTATTCGCTCTATCCCTTCGCGGTCGTGCTGCAGGTGACCCCTGTCATCGCCATCGCGCCCCTGCTGCTGATCTACATGCCGCAGGATCTGGCGGTGCTGGTCTGCGCTTGGCTCGTCGCCTTCTTCCCCGTTCTTTCGAATACCATGCTCGGGCTTCAATCCGTCGACAGAAACCTCCTGGAGCTGTTCCAGCTCTATGGCGTTCCATCGCGGCCGAGCCGGCCCGCGCGCATCCGCTCCCGGTTAAAGGCCCTCTGGTATCTGCGCCGCCCCGCAGCCCTCCCGGCTTTCCTCGCGGGCCTGCGCATCGCAGGTGGCTTGTCCCTCATCGGCGCGGTCGTCGCCGAGATGGCGGCCGGGTCGGCGGGAGCCGGGTCCGGATTGGCCTATCGGATCATCGAGAGCCAGTATCGGCTCAATATTCCCCGCCTGTTTGCCGCCCTCGTTCTCCTAGCGGCACTCGGGGTCGCCCTGTTCCTTGCCTTGAGTGTGCTCAGCAGGTTTCTGCTGCGGCACTGGCACGAAAGCGCCCTGCCCCCGGGGGGCTAAAGCATCGGACGCGGGAAGTGGATTTGCACTTTTGGCTCCGATGCTCCCACCATAGAAGAGCGCGTCGTGCGAATTTTGGATCCGATGCTCCCATGCGGGATCTGTTGACCGTTACAGATCTGTCATCGAAACGTCATGACTTCCTGCTCATGATGCTGTCATCGTTGCACCAGAGAGGCATTGCATGGACAAGGACATCATTCATCCCGGCGTGAAAAGCGTCGGCTGGTCCCTGGTCCAAGCGGCGCGGCTTCACCGCAGCCGCACGGGCGACAAGCTCTCCGAACTCGGCCTCTTCGCGGGCCAGGAACAGGTTCTCCAGGCTCTTGCCAGCTCCGGCCCCATGACCATGGGCGATCTGGCGGCCATTCTCCGGGTGCGCCCGCCCACAGCCTCCAAGACCGTATCGCGCCTCTCCTCCCTCAAGCTGGTCGAGCGGCACACGGAGCCGGGCGACGCGCGCGTCGTGCGCGTGAAGCTGACCAAGGAAGGAAAGCGCAAAGCCGCCGCCATCGATGCTCTCTGGGACGAAGTGGAGGCGGAACTGCTCGCCGGCTTCGACAACAAGGACCGCAAGCGCCTCCGCAAGCTGCTGCGCAAGGCCGCCAAGAACCTGGCGGGTATCACGGGCGCCGATCAGACCGGCTTCGAAGCCGAGGACGATATCGAGGAACTGGGTGCCGAAGAGCCGGAACTCACCGCAACCGCCTGAGCCATCCCAAGCTCATTCTTCCTGACAGGGTGTCCCTCCATCGCGTCCGGCTGAAACTTGTTCTATCGTGCGTGCACGAAGCAGCAGGAGCCGAACCCGTTCTCATGAGCGATGCACCCATCGACAGCCTGCCCGGCATCGGACCGGTCACGCGGGACCGTTTGCAGGAGGCCGGGATCCGCACCGTGTCGGATCTGAAGGCCATCGGCTCGGTCGAGGCCTATCGCCGCCTCAAATTCATGCTGCCCCGACATGTGAACCTCAATGCCCTCTATGGGCTCGAAGCCGCCCTGCGCGGTTGCCATTGGCTCGACCTGCCCCAGGATGTGAGGACAGCCCTTCAGAAGGAGGCTCGCCTCGTCGAAGAAGCCTTCCGCCGGGGTCCCGCATCGCGCTGCACGATCGCCTGAAGACCAGAGACATCACCATGAGCAAAGCCGACATCCTCATGACCGCCCCGATGATGCCAGTTGTCATCGACGCACTCGACAGGGCATTCAATCTTCATCGCCTCTGGGAGCATGAGAATCGGGAAAATTACCTGAGCGAGATCGGCCCGCGCATTCGCGGCGTTGCCACGAGCACCCTTTACGGCCGCATGGACGCCACCCTGTTCGAGCGTCTCCCGAACCTCGAAATCGTCGCGAGCTTCGGCGTCGGCTACGACAACGTGGATGTCGCGGAAGCCGCCCGACGCGAGGTCATCGTCACCAACACGCCGGACGTGCTCAACGATGAAGTGGCGGATCTCACATTGGGCCTGCTTCTCGCAGCCCTGCGCAAGATCCCTCAAGCGGACCGGTATTTGCGCGATGGACGCTGGCTGACGGCGCCGTTTCCGTTGTCGAACACCCTGCGCGAGCGCAAGGTCGGAATCGTCGGCCTTGGCCGCATCGGGAAAGCCATCGCAAAACGCCTCGAGGGCTTCGGCGTCAGCATCGCCTATCATGGTCGCACACGCCAGGAGGATGTCGCCTACGCCTATCATCCGACGCTTCTCGGCATGGCGGAGGCGTGCGACGTCCTGATCGTGATCACCCCGGGCGGCACTGCCACGAAGCATCTCATCAATGCGGATGTCCTGAAGGCTCTTGGCTCCCATGGCGTTCTCATCAACGTGGCGCGTGGCAGCGTGGTGGACGAGCAGGCACTCATCGAGGCTCTGAAATCCGGGACGATCCTGACGGCAGGCCTCGACGTCTACGACGACGAGCCACGCGTTCCGCAGGAGCTGATCGACATGGAGCATGTGGTGCTTCTGCCTCATATCGCGTCCGGCTCCGTTCACACGCGCAACGCCATGGGCCAGCTCGTCGCCGACAATCTCATCTCCTGGTTCGACGGCAAGGGGCCACTGACGCCCGTTTCGGAAACGCCTTATCCCGGCAACAGGGCCTAGAACATCGGACGTGAAAAGTGGAATCCACTTTTGGGATTCTCTCCGATGCTCCCTCCTGGTGGAGCGCATCGTTCTTGCGCAAAACCGGTTCTCGCTTCTGCGTCCGATGCGCTAAAGCGCGAATCCGCCATCCACCAAATGGATGTGGCCCGTGGTGTAGCTCGCTTCATCGGAAGCGAGATAGACGGCCAGCGCCGCAACCTCCTCGGCCGTGCCCAGGCGCCCCATGGGCTGACGGTCGATGAAGGCCTGGCGCACCGTCTCGATGTCTTGGCCGGAACTCGCCGCCAGGGCCGCGATGCGCTCATCGAGCGACGGCGACTGCACGGTACCGGGGCATATGGCGTTGGCGCGAATCCCGCGCCTGATGAAATCGGCAGCCACCGCCTTGGTGAGACCGATCACCGCCGCCTTGGTGGCGCCGTATACGTATCGGTTCGGGATGCCGCGCACGGAGGATGCGCCCGAGGCGATATTGACGATGGAGCCGCCACCCTTTTCCAGCATGCCCGGGAGAACGGCCCTGATGGTGCGATGCATGGATTTCACGTTCAGATCGAACGAGAAATCCCAGTCCTCGTCCGAGCATTCGAGCACTGTACCGTGATGCACGAACCCGGCCGCGTTCACGAGAATATCGAAGGGCCCGTTCTCTGAGACGAGCCTATCGACCGCATCACCCGAGCGGACATCGAGCACACGCCGCGTCGCTGCTCTTTCAAGGCCTTCGAGCTTCGCCTCGTCGAGATCCGTCGCGCACACGTGCGCACCTTCGCGGAGAAAGGCCTCCGCGACGGCGCGGCCGATCCCCTGTCCCGCCGCGGTGACGAGAGCCGTCTTGCTGTTCAGCCGCCCCGCCATGACGCCCCCAAGCGCTTCGTGCCTGCCTCAGTGGTTGTCGCGCGGCACGCCATAGGTCTGCGCCACCTTCTGATATTTCACGGCGGGCTTGAGCGTCATGCCCTCCGAAAGCTGATCCACCATGGAGCGCTGGATTTCCTGCCAGGGTGTCTGGCTCGCCGGATAGGCATAGCCGCCGCGCGCCTCGAGATCGGCGCGTCGCTTCTCCAGTTCTTCCCTGGACAGCAGGATATCCGCCGTGCGCTTGTTGAGATCGATGCGGACACGGTCGCCCGTCTGCAGCAGCGCCAGGCCGCCGCCGGCTGCCGCCTCGGGAGAGGCGTTGAGGATGGACGGCGTGCCCGACGTGCCGGACTGGCGCCCGTCGCCGATGCACGGCAGCGAAAGCACGCCGCGTCTGATGAGCGCGCCTGGCGGCTGCATGTTCACCACCTCGGCGGCGCCCGGATATCCGATCGGACCGGCGCCGCGCATGATGAGAATCGTATGCTCGTCGATATGAAGCGACGGATCGTCGATGCGGTTGTGGTAATCCTCGGGTCCATCGAAGACCACGACGGGGCCCTCGAACGCATTCGGATCGTTCGGATTGTTAAGGTAGCGCTCCTGGAACTCGGGGCTGATCACGCTCGTCTTCATGATCGCCGAGTCGAAGAGCGTTCCCTTCAGGTTCAGGAAGCCCGCCTTTTCCTTCATGGGCCTGTCGTAGGAGCGGATTACATCGCGATCCCAGGTATGTTTGCCGCGGCAGTTCTCGCCGATCGTGGTGCCCGTGCAGGTCAGCGCATTCTCATGGATCTTGCCGGCACCGATCAGCTCAGCGATCACGGCCGGGAGACCGCCCGCGCGGAAATACTCTTCACCGAGGTATTCGCCTGCGGGCTGTACGTTCACGAGCAGCGGAATTTCAAAACCGATGCGCTCCCAATCGTCGTTGTCGAGCGGTACGCCGATATGTTTCGCAATGGCATTGATATGAATCGGCGCGTTCGTGGAGCCGCCGATGGCGGCATTGGCCACGATGACGTTTTCGAAGGCCTCGCGCGTCATGATGTCGGAGGGCTTGAGGTCCTCCCACACCATCTCGACGATGCGCTTGCCCGTCTCGTAGGCCATCTGCCCGCGCTCGCGATAGGGAGCTGGAATGGCGGCCGAACCTGGCAGGGACATACCAAGGGCCTCGGCCAAGGCGTTCATGGTCGAAGCGGTGCCCATGGTGTTGCAATGACCGACCGACGGCGCCGAGGAGCCGACGATATCCATGAACTGCTGATAATCGATGTCGCCAGCGGCATGACGCTCGCGGGCCTTCCACACGACGGTGCCGGAGCCCGTGCGCTCGCCATGGTGCCAGCCATTGAGCATGGGACCGACATTAAGCGAGATCGCCGGAATGTTCACCGTAGCCGCCGCCATCAGACAGGCGGGCGTGGTCTTGTCGCAACCGGTAAGCAGAACCACGCCGTCGAGGGGATAGCCGTAAAGAACCTCGACCAGAGAGAGATAGGCCAGGTTGCGGTCCAGGCAGGCGGTGGGACGCTTGCCGGTTTCCTGGATCGGATGGCACGGAAATTCGAAGGCTACGCCGCCGGCCGCCGTGATGCCGTCGCGCACGCGCTTGGCGAGCTCGAGATGGTGGCGGTTGCAGGGAGAGAGGTCGGAACCCGTCTGGGCGATGCCGATGATCGGCTTCTTGCCTTGTAGTTCCTTGCCCGTCAGACCGTAGTTCAGATAGCGCTCGAGATAGAGCGCGGTCATGCCTGGATTGTCGGGGTTGTCGAACCAGAGCCGAGAGCGAAGCTGATCGGGAGAGCGGCGGTGGGGCCTGTCAGCCATTCTTGTATCCTCTCAAATGATGCGCGCGCTGCAGCCTTATGTGGAGCAGGGCGGAACCCGGGTCCAACCGGTGAGGCGAAAAACCGGCCTCCCATGTTGATTCCTGAGCGAGCACTCGAAAGCGAAATGCTTCCCAATGCAAGGCGACTTTCGCATAAATCATACAAATGACGCTACGACGCAAGCGAACTCCTGTTCCACCTCTTCATCGTGTTCGTTGCCGATCGGTCGACCCACAACCATGTAGGCAGCCGGGAGGCCTGCACGCGCTTCTCCCATAGGCCGCTTGGTGTCCGCTGTCGCTCAGCCCAAGGCGCTTACGGTTTCATCGATCTGCGCCCGCGTCGCGGGATCGAGATCGAGGGCCAGAGCAAGCTGATGGAGGAATTCGCGCTCCTGAATGGTATCGGGGTCGATCGCGATCCGGGCGGCCGCATAAACCTGCGCCGCCTTGTCGGGATCGTTGACGTTGGCGGCCAGTTCCTCCACATCCGCGGGCGAGGCCATCTCATTTTCCAACCAATGGCTGGCCTGCGGATCGATGCCTGCCTCCACCAGCCCCTTCACAATCCGGGCACGCTCGGCCTCGTCGATCCGCCCATCGGATGCTGCGGCCGCCACCATGGTTCTCAGGAAGAGCAAAGCATCGTCCTCCGTCTGGGAGACGGGATGGAAGCGCGAGGTCTCGGGAAGAGCGAGCGCCACCTGAGCCACCTCGTGATCGGCCGGCAGGGCGCCCTCCCCGGCTCTCTCCTCCGGAGTCTGCGAGGGGACGGTTCCTCCACCCTGCCGTTTCTGGTAAGCGCGATAGGTAAGGCCACCGATGACCGCCAAGCCTCCGAGCTTCACGAGGTTGCCCGTGAGCTTTCCCTTCTTGCGGCCCCCGAACATGAGCCCGGCGAGGCCGACGAGCGCGGCCTGTGCCAGTCCCGGATGCTGGACTGCCAGATCCTTTGCTTTCTGCAGGAGCTGATCGGGCGAATGACCGGCAAGCTGAGTCACGCCCTTCTCGAATGACGACGCGAGCCCCTGTGAGGGCTGGCCCGCATTGTTGCCCCCCGGCGATCGTGGCTGATCCTGATGCGGCTCGGCGCGTCCGATCGCTCCTATGAACGCGTCCAACAACTTCCTGTAGTCGACCATCGGGTTCCTCCTGCCGGTTCGTTGCGAAAGCAAGAACACAACGGAGGCGCAGGACAATGGTTCAGGTTTGGGCACGCAACGAAGCGGCGTCGGACGCAAGACGACCGATCTCGGAGAGATCTCCCCGTCTCATCGCGTCTGCTGGCGTGACCCAGGTGCCGCCGACGCAGGACACGTTGGACAGAGAGAGGTAGGAGCCGGCGCTGGCCCGGTCGATGCCGCCTGTGGGACAGAAGGACAGGTGCGGCAGAGGGCCACCGACCGCTTTGAGCCAGGCAGGTCCGCCGGACACGGCAGCCGGGAAGAACTTCAGCGCGTTGAAGCCCAGCTCGGCCAAAGTCATGGCTTCTGAGGCCGTGGCACAGCCGGGCATGACGGGAATGGTGGCTTCGCGCAGACTCTCTGCAAGCTGTAACGGCGTCCCGGGCGTCACGATGAACTTCGCCCCGGCATCGACCACTTCTCGAATTTGGCTGGGGGTCAGCACCGTGCCGGCTGCAACGACCGCCTCCGGAACGGCTTTGGCAATCGCGCTGATCGCGTCCAATGCGGCGGGCGTTCTGAGCGTCACCTCGATGACGGGAAGCCCTGCCTTGACGAGGGTGTGAGCCAGATCAATGCTGAAGCGCGCATCCTCGATGGTGACGACCGGAATCACGGGCGCCAGGCGCAAGTATTCGCGAAGAAGGCTTCCCTCGGATCCCATGGCGCGCTCCTCATCGGTTTCCTGGTTCGTCGGCTTGTGAGGGTTGTAGAACGCTGGCGGATCCCTGCCAAGATGTCCGTTGTATGGATTATGTGCGGGGCCGTGCCGGTTATTGGGCGCGCCCTCGTGTCGTTCGCCGATCGTGAAAGAGATCAAGACTGAAGCGAATTACAGACACGCGATTGCCCCCTCCCCCGCCCCGGGAGGTGACGTGCGCGGGTCGGCCTGTTGCGCCGAGGAGTGCGTGTTTTGTGGGGTGGTTTCGAAAGCGTCCTGGTCGATGGGTCAGCAAGTGCCAGAACAGCAAAAAGCCCGCGAGGTGTTGGCTCGCGGGCTTTTTGGTGTTCTGGATTTGGTTGCGGGGACAGGATTTGAACCTGTGACCTTCAGGTTATGAG